>CAZUAP010000021.1:0-22620 GCA_964617975.1 uncultured Acetatifactor sp.
TTCATCATAAACCTTGGTATTCAGCACCTCAGGCACAAATCCTGCGCCGATACCCTGAATCTTGTGGGGGCCCGCCGTGCCCTTGGACAGCACCGGACTGGAAGCCGGCTCCACTGCCACAATCTTCACGTTG
Organism: uncultured Acetatifactor sp.; assembly: GCA_964617975.1. Taxonomy (GTDB): domain Bacteria; phylum Bacillota; class Clostridia; order Lachnospirales; family Lachnospiraceae; genus Acetatifactor. The sequence continues at coordinate 134 of CAZUAP010000021.1, forward strand.
GGATTCTGGGACTTCAAATACTCGCCCACACCCGTCACGGTTCCGCCTGTACCTACACCGGCCACAAAGATATCAACCTTTCCATCGGTCTGCTCCCAAATTTCAGGGCCTGTAGTCGCCTTGTGCACCTCCGGGTTCGCCGGATTCACAAACTGCCCCAGAATGATGGAGCCGGGGATGGACGCATGCAGCTCCTCCGCCTTGGCGATTGCCCCCTTCATGCCCTTCACTCCCTCAGTCAGAACCAGCTCCGCGCCATATGCCTTCAGCAGATTGCGTCGCTCAATACTCATGGTATCAGGCAGGGTAAGCACCGCCTTGTATCCCTTTGCGGCAGCTACCGATGCAAGTCCGATTCCCGTGTTGCCCGATGTGGGCTCAATGATGGTCGCACCGGGTTTCAACAGTCCTTTCTTCTCCGCATCCTCAATCATCGCCAGCGCGATACGATCCTTGACGGAACCTGCGGGATTCAGATATTCCATTTTGCCCAAGATTGTTGCCCCTGTGATGCCTCTCTTCTGTGCATAACGCGATAATCTCAATATCGGTGTACCGCCGATTAACTCTGCTGCACTTTCTTTAATCTGACTCATTTTTTACCCTCCTGGTTTTGATGTTTTATATTTTACTACATTTCCCATCTATTAACTAGGTATTGTCTGTAAACTATTATATGATTGCATATACACTTTGTCAAATATATTTTTCAATCATTATGCCAGTCCGTCAAGCCAGCCTGCCACCTCCAGCGCATGATAGGTGATGATAATCTTTGCGCCGGCGCGTTTCATGGCAATCATATTTTCCATGACAATGCGTTTCTCGTCAATCCAGCCGTTCTGCGCAGCAGCCTTCACCATGGAATATTCACCGCTGACATTGTAGACAGCAATGGGATAATCCGTGCGAAGGGATACCTCCTTGACCACGTCCAGATAGGCGAGCGCCGGTTTTACCATGATGATATCCGCGCCCTCCTCAATATCGTTTTCGCATTCCCGTACCGCCTCCCTGCCGTTTGCCGGATCCATCTGATAAGTCTTCCGGTCTCCGAATGCCGGAGCGGAATGAGCCGCATCGCGGAAGGGCGCATAGTAGGCGGAGGCAAACTTGGCGCTGTATGCCATAATCGCCAGATTGGCAAAGCCGTTTTCATCCAGCGCATTGCGAATATATTCCACTCTGCCGTCCATCATATCGGAGGGTGCAATCACATCCGCCCCCGCCCTCGCAAGGCTCACCGACATCTTCCCCAAGAGCTCCAATGTCTCATCGTTGAGAATCTCATGACCGCAAATCAGACCACAGTGTCCGTGAGAAGTATATTCACACAGACACACATCCGCAATGACCAAAAGTCCCGGCGCCTTCTCTTTGATATGGCGGATGGCGCGCTGGGTAATCCCCTCATCATTATATGCCTCACTTCCCTTTTCATCCTTGTGGTCGGGAATGCCAAATATCAGGATTGCCTTGATTCCACTCTTTACAATCCGCTCCAGCTCCTCGTCAAAACGGTCGATGGACCACTGGAAAATCCCCGGCATGGAATCCACCGGATTCTTGATATTTTCTCCCTCGATTAAAAATACCGGATAGACCAAATCTTCCTTGCTGACACTGTTCTCCCGCACCAGACTTCTCATCGTCTCATTCACGCGCAATCTTCTCATGCGTATCATATACGTTCCTCATTTCCGCCGCATCTGCGGCTGTAATTTTTTTCTATGGCTTTCAAAAGTCCACCCACGTCATTCACTGCGGCCACCACATCCGCTGCCATATATTCCCGGCACAGGCGTTTCGCCGTGGCATCACCGATGCAGGCTATCTTGATGCCTTTCGGCATTTCAATCCCTCTCCTCCCAAGCTCCTCAAAAAAGGCACTCACCCCGGAGGCGCTGACAAACACCAGATAGTCCAACTTATTCAAATATCCGATATTCTCCGTCAGCCTGCCTGTCACATCATAAATCGGTATCTCTTTGTAAGAGATTTTATGTATGTCCAGAATCTCCGACAGCTCCGGACTGCCCTGCACGGCGCGCGGTATCAATACCCTCTCTCCCGGCTGCACCAGCCGGGCAAACTCCTGAGCCATCACCGGGATGGTGTATCGGGAAGGGACAAAATCCGCCTGAATTCCATAATCTTTCAGTCTTGCCTCCGTCCCGCTGCCCAGCGCCGCAAATCTCAAATTGCCAAGCCTGCGGATGTCCACAGCCTCCTGCCGCAGCCTTTCCCAAAAGAGCTGCACGGCATTCTGACTGGTAAAAAGCACCCAGCGGTAATCTTCCAGGCGCCGCATTTCCTCCCCAAGCTCCTCCATCTGAGCTGTCGGCACAACGTTCATGTTACATATGGGAACCGGCTGCATCCCGATTTCCTCCAGTCCGCACTTTAATTTCTTCCACAGGACCTCCGTCGCCGTAACCCCCACATATCCGCCTGAGCTTTGGGGGCTGTCTGAACCTGCCGAAAACGGATACCGATATTCATATTCCGCTGTATCACCAATCACAATCACAGCCGGGGAAGGCATCTGACTCTCCCTCACCCGTTTTGCTATATCGCCCAGCGTCCCCCGCACCGTCCTCTGTGTCTCCAGCGTCCCGTCGGAGATGACCGCCGCCGGTGTGTCCGCGGCTTTCCCCGCTTTTATCAGACATTCCGCGATGTCGGACAGATTGGCCAAACCCATCAAAAAGACGAGAGTCCCCTCCAGCTTCGCAAGGCTCTCATAATCATAGTCCGGACTCCCCACAGAAGTCTTGGTATGGCCGGTAATCACGTGAAAGCTGCGGCTGACTCCCCGATGGGTGACAGGTATGCCTGCGCATTCCGGCACTGCCACAGCGGAGGTCACGCCGGGAATCACCTCATAGGGAAGCCCCGCCAGCTTTAGTGCCTCAATCTCCTCGCCCCCTCTGCCAAACACAAAGGGGTCGCCTCCCTTCAGGCGCACAACCACCGGATACTTCTTCCCACAGTCCACCAGAATTTCATTGATTTCTTCCTGTTTTTTATAATGTTTCGAGGTTTCCTTGCCCACATAAATTTTCGCGCAGTCCGGTCTGACATAATCCAGCAATTCTTCGCCGGCAAGCCGGTCATATACCACCGCGTCACATTCCTTCAGCTTTTCCAATCCCTTCACGGTAATCAGCCCCGCGGCTCCCGGTCCTGCTCCCACCAGATATACCTTACCCATGTTACTCCTCATTTCTGCGCATAAGCAACTCGCGTGCAATGCTCTCAGCTAACGTCCTATATTCTTCAAGCGTTCCGTTTCCGCTTGCCCTGCACTGTTTTCCCTGCCGTTCTCTGAAGGCGCATATCTCTATCCGACTGTCCTCTCCTGCCTCATGTCTCACCTTGGAAAAGACACCCACTGCCTCATGGCAGCCTGCATTCAGATATTTTAAAATAGCTCTCTCCGCCTCCAGCTCCGTTTCCGCATCCCGGTCTGAAATGCTTTCCATCATAGTGCTTATCTCGTCCTGCACCCTGCCTTCCACGGCGATAATACCCTGTCCCCCTGCGGGAATCATCTCGTCAAAGTCAAAAAAATGATAGTCGAAATCCGGCTCCTCCAAAAGTCCCAGCCGCTCCAACCCGGCTGCCGCCAAAACGACGCCGTCACATACACCGTCCCGCACCTTCTGCAGTCTGGTGGGGACATTGCCCCGGATGGAAATGCACTCTGCATTGGGATAGAGCTCCTTTAGCTGGCACTGCCTGCGCAAACTGCCCGTCCCAATCACCAGGGAGTCAGAATGTACTTTCCCCTTTCTCGTCACCAGGACATCCTTGGCATCCGCTCTGGGCAGCACCCCGGCGATGGTCAGCCCTTCCGCCAGCTCCATGGGCAAATCCTTGGAGCTATGTACCGCAAGGTCAATTCTGCCCTGGGTCAACGCCTCCTCAAACTCCGTGACAAACACGCCCTTTCCGCCGAATTCAAGTAACGGCTGGTCAAGCCTTCTGTCTCCCTCCGTGTGCAGGATTACGTTCTCAATCGTCCACTCAGGATACTCCTCCTGCAGCCTTGCAGCCACCAGTTCCGTCTGGGCCAATGCCAGCTTACTTCCCCTCGTGCCGATTCGGATGATTCGTCCTCTTGTCACCTTCTGTTCCTTTGTCACTTCACCAATCACTCTGTCCACTACCTCCTGCCCGATGACTCCCTCATGGGCATCCCCGTATTGCAGCAGCCGTTCAAAGACTTCCTTGCGTCCCGATGCTGTATCCACCATCTGCAAAACAGGCTCTCTATACTCGCCCAGCCGCTCAATCATGTCACCATAATACTCCGGGAGCACCCCTTTTATCTTGCGCTTTACATAAGCGGCGGCAGCCGGGCTCTGACCTCCCGACGAAACAGCCACCAGCAAATCCTTTTCCTGTATCATGGCAGGAAAGATAAAGGAACAGGCATCTTTCGTGTCCACCACATTCACCGGCATCCTTCTTTGACGGCACAGCCCGGAGATATGCCGGTTCAGTCCTTCATCATCCGTGGCAGCCACCACCATATCCATACCCTCCAAATCATCGTCCCGGAAAGGTCTGTGCACAATCTCAATCCGGTCCTCCCACTGCCAAAGCTCCTGACAGATTTCCTCTGCAACCACCCTGATATGTACGCCAAAAGGAATCAATATTCCTACCTTGTGCAGCGCGACCCTGCCGCCCCCTGCCACAAGGCAATTCCAATTCTCAATATCCACCATAAACGGAAAATATGCCATATGTCATTTCCTTTCTCCGGATTTTTTTAATTAAAGGCTACGTTGTCGAAATGATTTTCGCAATTACCTATTTTTTATCAGAATAAGACAGAACAGCAATCTGCTCCTTCTCGGAAAGAACAAACTGCTGTCTTGTTTAGTACCGCTTTTCTGCCTTCAACTCCTCGTACAACTGACGGTAATTATCATATCGCATCCGCGGAAGCTCTCCCGCCTCCACAGCATCCCTGACGCCGCACACCGGCTCACTGACATGAGAGCATCCTGCGAATCGGCAATACTGCTCATATTGCGCAAACTCGGGATAGAAGGAGGCAAGCTCCTCCTTTTTCAGTTCAAAAAGCCCCAGCGAGCTGAAACCCGGCGTATCCAGTATATAGGTGTCCTCCGCCACGGCAATCAGTTCCGTGTGGCGGGTTGTGTGTCTGCCTCTGTCTATCTTTGCGCTGATGCTGCCCGTCTCCATCCTGGTATTGTCCTGAAAACAGTTCACCAGAGAGGACTTCCCCACGCCGCTGGGTCCTGCCACCGTGGTGGTTTTTCCTGCAAGCAGCGCCTTGAGCTCATCGATGCCCTGCTCTTTGCCGGCGCTGACCAAAAGTGTTCGGTAACCGCATTTCTCGTAAATCTGCCGATACGTCTCCCCCACGCCTTCCTCATCGATGTCCAGCTTATTGAAACAGATGATACAGGGAAGCCCCTGCTGCTGCATCATAATCAGGAATCTGTCCAGCAGGTTAAAATTGGGCTGGGGCTTTACGATGGCAAATATCACCAGCGCCTGATCCACATTCGCCACCGCAGGGCGTATCAGTTCGCTGTGTCTGGGCAGGATTTGGACGATATTGCCCAGCCCCTTCTCCTCGTCCAGGATATCGAGCTGCACATCGTCTCCCACCAGCGGCTTTTTATGGTCTCTGCGGAATACTCCCTTCGCCTTGCACTCATAAATTCTGCCGCCATCACTTCCGTTCACATGAACATAATAAAATCCGGCAATTCCTTTGATAATCTTCCCCTGCATATCTTATTCCTGCACGAACTCAATTCTTCGAGTAAAGCTCTTTTCCTCTGAGGTACCCGGCGTGCTGATAGTCTCACCGGTGTCGGAATCAATCGTTGTGCTGCCCGCCGTAGTTACCTTGTAGGTCATGGTGAGCGTACCACCCGAGGACGTCAGTCCGTAGTAATTTGCAGCCTGCGGGAAGGTCGATGTCTTGGTGTCGAGAAGCACCTTCCCGTCATCTGTAACCAGCTTAATGCTCACTTCTGTGCCGGACACATAATCAGGTGCCTCGGAAGTGGTAGGCGCCGTGATGCTGGCATTGCATTTGTAAGTGATGCTTTCTTTGCCCTGGCTGACCTTGATATCCAGCGCGGTGCCGGCATCCACATAGCTGCCATGGGAATAACTCTGGTAACAGATATATCCCTCCGCCACCTCAGAGCTGTATACATACGATACATTTCCAATCTGAAGTCCCGCCTCGATTGCCTCAATGGTGCCGTCCTGCTCAGTGAGACCCACCAGATTGGGCACACGGATTTTCTTGTCCTCCTTGCCCAGACTCACAGTGACGGTAATCACGCTTCCCTTGGGTGCCTTGGAACCTCCCACAGGGGATTGGGTAATCACAAGCCCTGAATCCACGGTATCGGAGTAAGCCTCCGCCTTATTCACCAGGAAACCAAGACTTGACAGCTTGTTATTGGCCTCCTCGTAGGTATATCCGGTCACTTCCCACACTTCTACACCCTGAGTTCCTGCACTCACCACGAGTGTCACCGTGCTGCCCTGCTCAACGTCGTCTCCAATCTCCACATCTGTGCGAATCACCACACCCTCATCGATGGTATCGGACTCCTCATACTCCACTGACGTCAACAGACCGAGTCCGCTCAACGTGTTTTTGGCATCCTCCAGATTCATCCCCGTCACATCCGGCATCACAACGGTATCCGCCTCCCCGCTGCTCTCCTCGGAAAGAATTGGTCCATCACCGCTGCCGGAACCGTTGCCGCCCAAAAGTTTCACTGCAAGTATAATAATAATGATGAGGATGATGATACCTGCCACCACCGCCAGAATAGTCGTGATACGCTCCATCTTGGGGTCGTAGTCATAATCCGTCTCGTCCTCCATCTCCTCGTCGTTCTCATACATGGCCTCCGTATCGGAGCGAAGACGCATGGAATCCTCCCTGGACACATACTCCTCACTGTAGGCGGAGCGGCGCTTAATCTGCGCCATATCGCCCTCGCTGATTGTCCGTGTTCCTCCCTCCATATCGGGGTCCGTCATAACCACAAAATCTTCATCCGGATTCATCAGAGACTGTTTTAAATCCGCAATCAGCTCACCCATATTCTGATAACGTCTGTCCGGCGATTTCTGACAGCACTTTATCACGATGCTCTCCACGCTGGTGGGAATCTCCGGCACAAACTCCTTGGGTGACGGAAGCTCCTCCTGAATATGCTTGATAGCGATTGCCACCGTGGTCTCCCCGTTGAAGGGAACACGCCCTGTGAGCATCTCAAACATTGTCACGCCGAGAGAATAAATATCGCTTTTCTCATCACTGTAGCCGCCTCTCGCCTGCTCCGGAGAGGTATAGTGAACAGACCCCATCACATTGGAGGTGATGGTGTTGCTGGTCGCTGCCTTGGCAATACCGAAATCCGTCACCTTCACCTTTCCGTCCTTGGAAATAATAATATTCTGAGGTTTGATATCCCGGTGAATGATATGATTGTTATGCGCAGCCTCAATGCCCATGCTCACTTGGATGGCGATGCTCACAGCCTCCTTGTAGGAGAGTCGGGCTTTTTTCTCTATATACTTTTTGAGAGTGATGCCCTCCACCAGTTCCATGACAATATAGTGGATTCCATTCTCCTCACCCACATCATATACATTGACAATATTCGGATGTGCAAGCCCGGCTGCCGCCTGAGCCTCCGTGCGGAATTTGGAAACGAAGTTTGCATTTTCGGAAAATTCCTGTTTGAGAACCTTCACCGCCACAAAACGGTTCAATTTGTGACACTTCGCCTTATATACATCCGACATACCTCCGGTACCGATTTTTTCGAGTATTTCGTACCGTTCACCGATCATCATACCAATTTTTATCATGTTAATTCCCTTTTCTCAGCCTTATAATCACTTTTCGTCCTGCTCAATCAACACCACTGTAATATTGTCCCTGCCGCCGTTGGCATTGGCGGCATCCACAAGAGCCTGTGCCTTCTCCACGATGTCCCGCGCTCCATTTAATATCATACGGATTTCCTCATCCTCCAGCATATTGGTCAGCCCATCGGAACACATGAGCACTACATCACCTTCCTCCAACTCCACTGCAAAAAAATCCGGCTCTACTGTGTCGCACGCTCCTATCGCCCTGGTGATAATATTCTTATCCGGGTGATTTCTCGCCTCCGCCGGACTGATTGTGCCGACACGCACCATCTCCTCCACCAGGGAATGGTCCCTTGTAATCTGACGGATGTTTTTGCCGACCACGTAAAGCCTGCTGTCCCCCACATTTGCCACCTGCAGATACCTGCCCAGACAGGTAGCCGCCACCACTGTGGTGCCCATTCCGTCCATATCCGGCACCTCAGCAGCCTTCCTTCGGATTATCTCATTGGCGGTGGAAATAGCCTTTCCAAGAATCTTTACCGGATTTTTTTCAAAGGAATCCTCCGCCTCATGAACCAGCGTCTCCACGGTAAGTCTGGAAGCATAATCTCCTGCGTTATGACCTCCCATGCCATCCGCTACTACAAAGAGATTGGGCAGATTCCCCACCGGTTTCTCCGATGTGTATACATAATCCTGATTTACTTTTCTTCTTTTACCGATATCTGTAATGGAAAACGTCTTGAGCACGTTTTATTCCTCCCGAATGAGTGAGGCTGCGGCTCCGGTGTTGGCAAGATTTTTCCTTCTGAGCTGTCCACAGGCGCCGTCAATATCTCTACCCATTTCCCTTCTAATTGTAACATTTATTTTCTGCTTTTCAAGTTTATTTTTAAACGCCTGGATTCTCCCTGTTTCCGACTGCACAAAATCCCGCTCTTTGATGGGATTTACCGGAATCAGGTTCACATGACAGCAAAGGGGCGCCGCCAGCTCCGCCAGCTCTCTCGCATCCTCATCGGTATCGTTGACCCCGCCCACAAGTGAATACTCAAAGGTGATGCGTCTGCCGGTGTTGTCAAAATAATATCTGCAGGCATCCATCAGCTCCGGAATGGAATATTTGTTGGCGATGGGCATAAGCCTGCGGCGTTTCTCGTCCGTGGTGGCATGAAGGGACAATGCCAATGTAATCTGGAGTTTTTCCTCCGCAAGCTGCCGCATCCGGGGCACAATGCCGCAGGTGGAGACCGTGATATTTCTCTGGCTGATATGCAGCCCGTTCTCATCCGTGAGCATATGAATAAATTTCAAAAGGTTATCGTAATTGTCCATGGGCTCCCCGATTCCCATGACCACCACATTGGACACTCGCTCCCCCGTGAGACGGGTGATGGCATAAATCTGGTCCAGCATCTCCGAGGGCATCAGGCTGCGCTCCAGTCCGTCTATGGTAGATGCACAGAATCTGCAGCCCATGCGGCATCCCACCTGTGAGGAGATGCACACGGAGTTGCCATGCTTGTAGCGCATCCAGACGCTCTCCACCATATTGCCGTCGGCAAGCCGAAAGAGAAACTTCTTCGTGCCGTCCAGCTTTGACTCCTGAACCCTGAGTGCCTCCAGCGCCGTATATCGATATCTCTCCCTGCATTCCTCCCGAAACGCCTTGGAGAGATTGGTCATCTCGTCAAAGTCTCTCGCCAGTTTCACATGCATCCACTCGTACATCTGTCTGGCGCGAAAAGCCTTTTCTCCATACTTTTTCAGTTCCTCCGAAAGCTCCGACAGCGTCAGGGATTTGATATCCACACGGTTATCTTCCTTATTTCTCCCGCTATTTTGCTCTGCGCCGGAATCTTGCATAGTAAAATCCATCCGTCTCGTCCTCCCCGGGCATAAACTGTCTCTCCTCCTCTAGCAACAAAGGAAAGCTCTCCTGAATCCAGCGCGCCATCTCCTCATTTTCCGCCGGATTGATGGTACACGTGCTGTAGAGCAGCACTCCGCCGGGTTTCACATATCGCCAGCTGTTTTCGAGGATATTCCTCTGCAGTGCACAGATGGCGGCAATCCTTTCCTCGCTGACGCGGTACTTGATATCGCGTTTTTTGCCCATAACGCCAAGCCCGGAGCAGGGCACATCCGCCAACAGCACATCCGCCTGTTCAAACAATCTCTCATCCGCCACGGTGGCATCATGTACTTCCACGGTGATATTGTCCCTGCCCATGCGGGCGATATTCTCCCCAATGAGCGCGGTCTTCGCCTCCGACACGTCCCTCGCCAGCACTCGTCCGGCTCGCTCCGCTGCGAGAATACTCTTTCCTCCCGGAGCGGCACAGATGTCCACCACAAAATCCCCCGCCTTGATGCCTGCTGCCTCCACAGCCATGGCAGAGCTTGCGTCCTGCACCACAAAAAGCCCCTGGGCAAAGCCGGGAAGCTCCGTGAGATTTTCCATATTTTCCACCGTATAGAGATAAGGGAGCAGGTTGCTCTTGTGAAGTTTTGCACCCACAGCCTCCATCTCCTGTATCAGCCTGCCGCGCTCCTCCTCCGTACAATCTGTTCTCAGGCGCAGGGATACCGGGTGGATTGCCAAGAGACCTTCCAGAAGTCTTTCCGCCCGCTCTCTCCCGTAGGATTTCACCCAGAGCTCCACCAGCCAGAGGGGCATGGAATATCTCACGGACAAATACTCCATGGGCTGTGCGTTCTCATCAGGCATCGGGAGACCGTCCTTCTGCCGTGCAACACTTCTCAGCACGCCGTTTACAAATCCCTTCAAATTACCGAATTTCCGTTTCTGCGCCAGCTTACAAGCCTCATTGCAGACCGCACTGTCCGGTACGCTGTCCATATAGAGAATCTGGTAGACACTCATGCGCATGAGACAGCGGATAAGAGGTTTCATCTTCCTCACCGGGACACTGGAAAAATGATTCAGATAATAGTCAAGTTCTGTCTGTCTCTCGATAGTTCCTTCCGTCAGCCGCTTGATAAAAGCCCTGTCCCGCTCCTCCAAATAATGATATTTATCCAGCACTGCCTTGATTAGCCTGTGGGAAAATTCTTCTCCCCGCTCTAAGGCCAGCAGGGTATCCAACACAATCTCTCTGGTATTCTCTGCCACTTTCAACGCACCTTTCGTTTCCTAATAATTAACAAGTTATAATTAATAAATTAGTCATTTCTTCTCCTGCTGCCGCCGCCAAATAAGAGCAGCAGACGAAGCAGCTGTAAGATGGAGGAGGCTGCCGCTGCCACATAGGTCAGCGCTGCTGCCAACAATACTTTCTTGCATCCTCCGTTCTCCCTCTCGGAGAGCAGACCATACTGGGAAATCTTTACCACCGCCCTGTGGGAGGCGTTAAACTCCACCGGCAGGGTCACAATCTGAAACAGCACCGCCAGGGCAAACGCCCAGATACCAATCTGAATCAACACCTGATTCCAGCTCAAGAACACCCCCAGCAAAATCAGAGGCAGCCCCACGTTGCTGGCAATGTTCACCACAGGCACCATGGCGGAACGCAGAGACAAGGGCACATATCCCTTGGCGTGCTGAATCGCGTGTCCGCACTCATGGGCTGCCACTGCCACCGATGTGACCGATGGGCTGTTGTAGACGTCGTAGGAAAGGCGCACCGTATTGGTTCTGGGGTCATAGTGGTCACCGCTCTGCTCCTTCAGGCACTCTATCTGCACATTGTATAATCCTTCGTTTTGCAGGATTCTCTGCGCTGTCTCAGCGCCGGTAAGACCGGTGGAGCTGCGCACCTTCTTGTACTTACTCATGGTACTGTTCACTAAGGCACTGGCTCCCAGACAGAGCAGCATCCCCAAAATCACCAGCATATAGGTGGGATCATAATAATATCCAAGTCCGTAATGCATCTCATTTCCTCCTTACCGAAAATTCTGAAAGTGCTGTATTTATGCCCCCAGGCACTCCCCTGCCTGCATCTTCACACCCAGCAGGAAATCGTGGGCACTCATGCGCTTTTTGCCTTCCAACTGCAGTTCCAGAATGCGCAGTGCATTCCGTCCGCAGGCAACGGTGACGGAATCTTTCTCCACCGCCAGCACCGTCCCCGGTGCGGGAGCTGTCCCTGCCTCCCACGCGGTTTCGTCTGCACTCACCGGGACAGCGCGCCATATTTTCAACTGCTTTCCCTTGTACGAAGTATAAGCACTGGGCCAGGGCGTCACTCCGCGAATCAGTCTGTCCAGCACTTCCGCGCTCTCGGCAAAATCTATCTTTCCCATCTGCTTTTCGATGAGAGGTGCGTAACAGCTCAGAGAGTCCTCCTGGGGTGTTGGAACCAATGTTCCGGCCTCCAGCAGAGGCAGCGCCTCGACGATTGCCTGCCCGCCCAGAACCATCAGCTTGTCATGGAGGGTCTCATAGGTATCGTCCCCCTCGATGGGAATGCGTTTCGTATAGAGCATATCTCCCGTGTCCAGTCCGGCATTCATCTGCATGATGGTGACACCTGTCTCCCGCTCTCCATCGATGATGACATGCTGAATGGGGGATGCTCCCCTGTACTTTGGCAGCAGAGAGGCATGGATATTCAGGCAGCCAAATCGGGGCATATCCAGAATCTCCTGAGATAAAATCTGTCCGAAAGCGGCCACAATATACACGTCCGCCTCGTATTTGCTCAGTTCCGCAATCGCCTCCGGGGTCTTGATGCGCCGGGGCTGCAGCACAGGAATATCATGTGACAGCGCGCACTCCTTCACCGGAGGAAACTGCAGCTGTCCGCTGCGCCCCTTCGCCTTGTCCGGCTGAGTCACCACCGCTGTAATCTCGTGTCCCGCCTTAATCAATGCCTCCAATGCACCCACGGCAAAATCCGGCGTACCCATGAATACAATTTTCATCTCCCTGCACTCTCCCTTCCAACACAGCTTTACTTTTGCCAAGTCTGTAAGAGTTTCCGTCTTACTGTTCTTCCTCGTCATTCGTCACGTCCTGCAGACCGCCTTCCACCTTTTCCACATAGAGGTGTCCCTCCAGATGGTCCAGCTCATGGCAGATGGCACGTGCCAAAAGCTCTGTGCCCTCCACCTCATAGGGTTTCATATTCACATCCAGCGCAACCGCCTTCACATAATTGGGTCTGGTCACCACACCGCATTTTCCGGGCACGCTGAGACATCCTTCCTTGTCCGTCTGTTCACCACTGCTCTCCACAATTCGCGGATTAATCATAATGTAAGGGTCCTCACCCGTCACGTCAATGACCACAATGCGTTTCAAAATTCCGACCTGGGGAGCCGCAAGGCCAACCCCGCCCGCCTCATACATGGTTTCCAACATATCCTCAATCAATTCTTTTGTGCGGGGTGTCATCTCCGTCACTTCCTTACATTTCTTGGTCAGGACCTCATCTCCGTACTCTCTGATATTTCTGATTGCCATCTTTTTCCTCTCCGTTCTCTTTTTCTTCTATCTCTTTTTCTATATCTTTTTTATATCCTTTTTATATCCTCTATAGACAGTTCATAGGGTCAAAATCAAACTGAACCTGTTCTCCTCTGGGCTGCCATTCCTCCAACAACGTCTCCAATCCATCCTTGACTTCCACCAGTCTCCCGTAATCCATATGTTTCACATAGAACACAAAGCGGTAAATGTCATTGATTTTGCCGATGGACGCAGGCGCCGGACCGAGCACCGTCATGCCTTCCGCCTTCACTTTATCTGCCAGCCGCCCGGCAAGTTCGTCCCCTGCCTGCTCCTGCCCAGCAAATATCTGTACTGCCAGCATATGTGCCGCCGGGGGATAGCCGCCCAATTCCCGGTAAAGAATTTCTTCCTGATAAAATCCTTCATAGTCCTGTTGGGCAGCGTGAACCACCGCGTAATGCTCCGGCTGATAGGTCTGAATGACCGCCTCACCCGGCAGGTTACCCCTTCCGGCTCTGCCCACCGCCTGCGTGAGAAGCTGAAAGGTTCTCTCCCCCGCCCGGTAATCTCCCGCACTCAGAGATAAATCTGCCGCCAGAACTCCCACCAGCGTCACCTTGGGGAAATCATGCCCCTTCACTATCATCTGTGTCCCGATGAGCACATCTGCCTCCTCATTGGCAAACGCGGACAGGATTTTCTCATAGCTGTCCTTGGTCTTTGTCGTGTCCCCGTCCATGCGCAGGGTCCGCACCCCCGGAAACATTTCCTTCAGCTTTTCCTCAATCTGCTGGGTTCCTGCCTTGAACCCAAGAATATATTTGGAACCGCACTTGGGGCAAGTCTTGGGTTTGGGCTCACTGTAGCCGCAGTAATGGCAAAGCAGCCTGCCGTTCCCGTGCTCCGACAGGGATACATCGCAGTGAGGACATTTCATCACATGACCGCACGCCCTGCAGGAGACAAAGCCTGCATAACCTCTGCGGTTCAAAAAGAGCATACTCTGCTGTCCCTTGGAGAGTCTGTCAGCCAAAAGCTCCTGCAGTTTCACGCTGAAGATTGAGCGGTTTCCATGCTTTAATTCTTCCCGCAAATCCACGATATAAACTTTCGGGAGACTGCCTCCCGTAAGTCTCTCCTTTAGATGGAATAACCTGTATTCCCCCCGTTCGGCCCGGTAATAGGCTTCCAGAGAAGGGGTAGCGGAGCCCAGCACCACGCTTGCGCCGTGGATTCTCGCCACCTCCAGCGCCGTCTCTCTGGCGTGATATTTGGGCGTGCCCTCACTCTTATAGCTGCCCTCATGCTCCTCGTCCATGACGATGAGACCAATCTTTGGAAAAGGCGTGAACAGCGCAGACCTGGGACCGATAATCACATCAATCTCACCGCGCTTTGCCCTCTCACACTGATCGTATTTCTCTCCGGGGGAAAGTGAGGAATTCAGGACGCTGACCCGGTCTCCGAACCTCCTGTAAAACCGCAGCAGGGTCTGATAGGTCAGGGCAATCTCCGGTATCAGCACAATCGCCTGCCTGCCTCTTTTGACCACCTCAGCAATCAGCTCTATATAAACCTCTGTCTTACCGCTCCCGGTAATCCCGTGTATCAGATAAGTACCTGTTTTCCCGCCATCGTAATCCTGCATCACCTCGTCCACAATCCGGCGCTGGTCTGCGCTCAGACTCCGCACATCCCGTCTGCCGCCGTCTGCAATCTTCACCGGATTCCGAAAATGCTCCGTGGTGACGATGCGAAGGGCACCTGCCTTCTCCAGACTTCTGACCGTGGCGGCGGACACATTTAATTTTCCGGTAATCCACTGATAAGGAATGGGATTCTGCTCCAGCAATGCCTCCAACAGCCTGACCTTGGCAGACTGTCGTTTGCGCTGGCACTCCCCCAACAGGGAAATCAGCTCCTCACGGTTCATCAAAGCCTCCACGAATCGCTGTTCCAGCTTTTTGACGGACTGTCTGGCAGGCAGCACGGTCTTTAATGCCTGTATCATGGTGGAGCCGTAATTTTTGCGAATCCAGGCAGCCAGCGCAATCATCTTGTCCGTGGCATCCACATCCCGCTCATCCACCCCGGCAATCTCCTTGGTCCGTCCGGGGTCAAACTTACATTTTTCCCCGACCTCCAGCACATAGCCCTTGATGAGCCGGTTGCCGTTTCCGAAGGGAATCTGCACACACATCCCCGGCTCCAGCTTATCCTGCAAACTCTGCGGAACCCGGTACTGAAATGTTTTATCCAGTTTTTCATGAGAGATATCCACTATGATATCTGCATACTGTTCCCGCAATGCTTTCCCCGCCTTATCTGTCCGCCAGAATATCCCGGATTAAATCTCTCTCATCCATGGGATACTTCACTCCCTTGATTTCCTGGTAATCCTCATGTCCCTTGCCTGCCAGGACGATGATGTCCCCGGGCTCACCGTGTTCAATGGCATAGCGGATTGCCTCCTTGCGGTCACAAATCTCCACGTATTTTCCGTCGGTTTTGGAGATGCCCGTCCTGATGTCCGCCATGATGTCCAACGGTTCCTCAAAGCGTGGATTGTCGGAGGTAATCACGGTCAAATCCGCCAGTCTCCCGCTGACCTCGCCCATCTCAAAGCGGCGAGATTTGGCGCGGTTTCCTCCGCATCCAAAGACACACACCAGCCTGTGCGGCTCATACTCCTTCAAGGTAGTCAGAAGGCTCTCAAGCGCCATGGCATTGTGCGCATAATCAATCAACAGGGTGAACTCATCCGATACCTTCACCATCTCAATGCGCCCCTTCACATGGGCTGCCAGCAAAGCCTTTTTGATATCCTCCTCCTGCACCTCAAAATGCCTGCAGATGGCGATTGCCGTAAGTGCATTGTAGACGCTGAAACGTCCCGGCGTAGGCACCTCCACGTCAAATCCCTGCTCGTCAGGGTTGGCAAAGGTCACATGGAACTTCACCCCCAGCTCTCCGGGCTTATGTACCAGACTCAGATTCTCCGCTCTCAGGCTGCAGCCCTCTCCCATGCCGAAACTCTCCAGACTGCAGGTATGCCCTTCCATCACCTGTTCAAAATGGCTGTCGTCGCCGTTTCCGATACCGACACGGCACTGCCCAAACAGCAGAGACTTGCAATGCAGATAATCCTCAAAATCTTTGTGCTCGTTGGGGCCTATGTGGTCAGGCTCCAGATTGGTGAAGATGCCATAGTCAAACACAAATCCCTGAGAACGGTGCAGCATCAAGGCCTGGGAGGAAACTTCCATCACCACCGCGTCCATGCCTGCCTCCACCATAGCTGCAAAATACTCCTGCAGCAGATAGGATTCCGGCGTGGTATTGTCCGCATGAATGCGTTTATCTCCGATGATAATCTCAATGGTGCCCACAAGACCTACCCGATAGCCGGCATTTTCCAAAATGGATTTCACAAGATAGGTGGATGTGGTCTTGCCCTTTGTCCCCGTGATGCCGATTGTCTTTAATTTCTCCGCGGGATGTCCGAACCACGCCGCAGAGATGAAAGCCATGGCATAGCGCGTATCAGCCACCCGGATAATCGTCACATCCCGGTTTTCCAGCCCTTTCACATCCTCCGAAACCACCAATACCTTCGCTCCCTGCTCCGCCGCTTCTGCCGCAAAATCATGACCGTCAAAATTGGCACCTCTGATGCAGATAAACAGACATCCCTCACTCACCTTGCGGGAGTCATAGACGACTGCATCCACCCGACGGTCAACGCTGCCCTGAAGGCATTCATATTCTATCCGTTCCAATAATTGCGACAACAAAACTGTCCTTGACTCCATACTGTAAAGCCCCTTCCGAAACACACGATTTAATTACAACATATCAATCTATTTTACTCCATTTTGTACGTTCTCACAACCAGAAATGGTAAAAATCAGAAAAATCAGAAAAATCCCGGCATAGCCGAGATTTTTCCGTTTCTTATGAGGGGGAGATAGTGATTTCTCAACTATCCGAGATTTATCTTACAAAATAATTGTGTCCAAAGTGTGTCTAAACTATAATGAAAATCTTAAAAGAAAATAGGAAATAAATAAACATATACGGCTCAGCAGAAATTTTGTATGATTAACTGCTTTTCCGTCCTGCCTCTGTAGGTATTCAACCCCAGCTGATATACCACAGAGACCTGAAAGTCCCCCGTTCCTCCATACAGCTTTCCCACACTGTCCGGTCCATACTTTTCCGTCAAAAAGGTTTCAAATGTTTCCAGATTCCGAAACATCACCATCTGCTCCGCGGTTCCTTCCGGTGTACGCACCCGGAATCGTGCACAGTTTCCGCCTGCCCCCATCTTTGCCCCCGCGATAAACACAAGATTTTTCTGAGCAAAGAGGGGTTTGGGATTGCCCACCCCGAAGGGCTCCAGAAGCTCAAGCTCTCCTGCCAGCTTTTCATCCGCATAGGAAAGCGGCATAGGGACATCAATATGTACCTTTGGAATAAAATCCTCCTCCGTAAGCCGACATCTTGCATTCAGCTCACGGCGCAGAATCTCCACATTCCGCTCCTCCATAGAAAGCCCTGCCGCCAGCTTATGTCCCCCATATTTGGTGAAAAACTCTCGCACCTGGGTCAACGCCTCATACATATGATAGCTCTCGATAGAGCGTCCGGACCCCTTGACCCCCTCCTCGCCTCTGGTGAGCACAAAGGTGGGTCTGTTGTACTTCTCCCGCACCCTTCCGGCAATGATGCCCGCCAAGCTCTCATGCACCTGCGGCAGAAAGATGACCAGAACCTTGTCCTGCTCCATATGATTTTCCCGGATATACTGCTCTGCCTGTTCCACACCCTGCAGGGTCATGTTCTTGCGGCTGGTATTCATATCCACAAGCTCACGCGCGGCACTCATCGCCTGTACCTTGTCGACGCTCATCAAAAGCTCCAACGCCCTTTTCGCCGTATCCAGCCTTCCCGTGGCATTCAGACAGGGGCCAAGCACAAACCCCAGATGATGTGCCGACAGTTTCTCCGGCTCTAGTCCATTCACCTCCATCAGTGCCCGCAGACCGATGTTGCGGCTCCTGCGCAGGCGTTTCAGTCCTTCCTTCACCAGAATACGGTTTTCATCTCTCAACTCCATCACATCACACACCGTAGAAAAAGCTGCAAATTCCAAAAGCTCCTCCATCAGCTCCGATGTCTCCTGAGATTGTATTTCCGCTCCGCCCTTTTGCATCCCACGCTCCAACATTGCCTGAATCAGCTTATATGCCACCACTCCGCCACAGATTCCCTTGAAGGGATATTCACAGTCCTCCCGCTTGGGGTCTACTACCGCCAGTGCCGGTGGGATTTCCGGAACCTCATGGTGGTCTGTGACCACCACCCCAATGTCGTAGGAATTGGCAAGTGCAATCTGCGCGGATGCCGCTATCCCATTGTCGCAGGTGACAATCAGCCCGATGCCATCCGCCTTTGCAGTTTCAATCAAGTGGTCGTTCAAGCCGTATCCGTCATGAATGCGATGGGGAATGGCGGTGTCCACCCTGCCTCCCATAAAGCGAAGCCCCTTAGTCAAAATATATGCCGAACAGATTCCATCCACGTCATAATCCCCGATGACACGGATTTGCCTGCCGTCTGCAATCGCCTGCCACACTGTCTCCACAGCCTTATCCATATCCTTTAGAAGCCACGGTGAATAACAGTCCTCCAGAGTGCCGTGCAGGAACCTGTCCACCTGCGTCTCCTCCGTCAAATCTCTGTTGCGCAAAATTCTTGCCACGACAGGACTGATATGAAATTCCGCTGCCCATTTGTCAAAATCGGCCTTCTTGGCCGCCACCAACCATTTTTCCATAAATTTCTAAAAAGGCGCCGGTTTGTCGCCGACGCCTCTAATCTCCTTTGGTAACTACCTTTGGTAACTATATAGAAGTATTCTAAACTACTGTGTCCGCCGGGCTTTTACTTGGAAGAAGTCTTGGGCGGGAATTTGGTTCTCAACACATACCACAGTCCACCGGTAACACATACGGAGGAATAAGCACCGCAGACGATACCTACCATCAAAGGCAGTGCAAAGTCACGGATGCTGGTCACACCGAGTATATACAGGCACGCCACCATGATAAAGGTGGTCAGGGAAGTGAAAATACTTCTGGTCAAAGTCTGAGTGATACTCTTGTTCACCACTTCCTTCAAATCGTCCTTTCTGCTCATCACTGCCATATTCTCACGCACACGGTCGAAAATAACAATGGTGGCATTGACGGAATAACCGACAATGGTCAGCATACATGCGATGAAGGTGTTGCTGACAGAAACCTTTGCCGCAGCATAGAACGCCAGTACAACCAGCACATCATGCAGCAGTGCAGCAATACTGCTGATACCGAAACGAATGTCTCTGAAACGGATTCGGATGTAAATCAGCATAAAGATAATAGCAATCACCACTGCCAGAATCGTATCCTTCTTCATCTCATCGCTGATGGTGGAGCTGATGGTCTCGGAGGTAATCAGGGACTCATCCACACCAAAGTTCTCAATGAGAGCCTCGTTCAAAGCCTCTCTCTGCTCGATGTCGAGGCTGTTGGTCTTGAAGATAACTTCATTGGAATCCTGAACCGTCTGAACCTGAACGGCACTTCCGGTCACTTCCTCAATCACAGGCACTATCTGCTCCGTTGCCTCCAGCAGAGTCATGCTCTCATCGAAGGTGACGGTGGTCGCGGTACCGCCCTTGAACTCCAGGCTGTAATTCAGCGCATCACCGGTGGTTGCCTTGTTCACGCCCATAACGACGAAACCTGCGACAATCACTGCAATGGAGATGCCAAAGAAAAGTCCCTTCTTGGACAGGAAATCAATCGCCTTGCGATCCTTGCTCACACCGTACCACTTGGCATCTCTGATACCGAGCGCATAGAAAGCATTCAAGATAAATCTGGTCACCACCAGTGCGGTGAACATGGACAATACAATACCCAAAGCCAATGTCTGTGCAAATCCGCGGATGGTGCCGGGTGCCAGGAAGAACAGCACACCTGCGGCAATCAAAGTGGTGATATTACCGTCGACAATGGCAGACAAAGCCTTATCGAAACCAATCTTCAATGCAGTCTGCACGGACTTGCCGGTGGCAAGCTCCTCACGGATACGTGCAAAGATAATCACGTTCGCATCCACCGCCATACCGATGGAGAGGATGATACCTGCCACACCGGAAAGGGTCAGGGTCAAATCGAAACCGTTTAACAAAAGGACAATCAATGCCACATACAGACCGAGTCCCAATGCGGAAGCCACACCGGCGATATAGTACACAGCAATCATAAATACAATCACAATGGCAAGTCCGATTGCACCTGCCTTCAAGCTGGTATCGATTGCCTCAACACCCAGCTGAGCACCGACCACCTTGGAATGGAGTTCTTCCAGCTCCAGTTTCAGTCCGCCGATACGAATCGTGGAAGCCAGGGACTCTGCAGCCTCAATGCTCTCCATGGGGGTAATCTGGGCATTTCCATCGGTGAATACGCCGTTTACACTGGGCACACTGACAAATTCACCGTCATAATAAATACCGAGTGTCTCGCCCTTATCGTAAGCATTTTGGGTTGCTGTTGCAAACTTCTCCGTGCCTTCCTCAGTCATGGTCAAATCTACAGCATAGGTGGAATTCTGCATACTGTCACGTGTCGTAACCGCGCGTGCATCCTTTACATCCGTGCCGACCAGCACGATGGAACCGTCCGCCTCCAGCTCATCCAGCGTCTTGTTGAGCACATACTGATAACTCATGCTGCCGTCACTGTCTGTGACAAGCTGCTGGGAATAGTTTTCATTGCCATCCGAATCTGTCTCTGCGATAAAATACAGGGAACCAGGCTTGCCAAGCTCCTCCAGAATTGCATTGGCATCGCTCACGCCGGGAATCTCAATATTAATTCTGTCGACTCCCTCCTGATACACAATCGCCTCAGTGCTGTAATTTTCAACACGCTTCTGCAGCTTGTTGATGGTATCCTGCATATCTGTGGCACTGGGGGTGCCGTCTCCAACTGCCTGATACGTGATGCTGACACCGCCCGCCAAATCCAGTCCCAGCTTAATGTCAGATGCACTGCCTGTACCATCGGAATCCACACCGCGGAAATCCACATAGGAGATACCTGCCAAAAGCAGAATCGCACAGAGCAGGATTACAATTGCTTTGCTCTTTTTCATTTTCTCTTGTCCTTCTTTCTACATTTATTGTAATTCGCTTTCTGATTCCGCCACCTTGAGCATGATGGCAGTTTCTATTCGCTTCCTCTGAAGCTCACAGCCCACATCGTAGGCATCATTGATATTACCGTGGAAATTGTAGGAATTTGCAGCGCATCCGCCGCTACAGTAGAACTTTGCAAAACATTTTCTGCACTTATCCTTTGCATAGACATTGCAGCATTTGAATTCATCCCGGATGTCCTCCCGGACAATCCCGGCGTCCACATTGCCCATCAAAAACTTCTCATTACCCACAAACTGATGGCAGGGATACAAATCTCCCCAGGGTGTCACAGCCAGATACTCTGTGCCGGAACCGCATCCCGACAAACGCTTTGCCACACATGGACCACCTTGCAAGTCTATCATAAAATGGAAGAAATTAAAAGCCCGTCCTTCTTTTTTGCGCTTTATCATCTCCACCGCCAGCTTGTCATACTCCTCCAGCAGTTTAGGGATATCGGCCTCCGTGATGGCGTAATCATCGGTGGGCTGCGCCACCACAGGTTCCACGGAAATCTGCTTGAAACCTAAATCCGCCAGATGTTTCACATCTTCGGAAAAGTCCAGGTTATGGTGGGTATAGGTACCTCTGACGTAATAATTGGTCTGGTTGCGGCTTTCTGCAGCCGCCTGGAACTTCGGAACAATCAGGTCATAGCTCCCTGCTCCCTTACGGAACGGACGCATCCTGTCGTGGACTTCCTTCCTGCCGTCAATACTTAAAACAATATTGCCCATCTCTTTATTGACAAATTCCATCACTTCATCGTCCAGCAATACTCCGTTAGTAGTCAGCGTGAACCGGAAATGCTTGTCATGAAGCTTTTCCTGTTCCCGTCCATAGGCTACCAAATCCTTGACGACCTGCCAGTTCATCAAAGGCTCCCCACCAAAAAAATCCACTTCC
>CAZUAP010000022.1:0-19307 GCA_964617975.1 uncultured Acetatifactor sp.
ATTGAAGGGATGAGTAAATGAGCCCAGTGATAAAAAGAAAAGGGGAGGGATTTACTTTACCGAGTAAATATCTCCTCTTAATTTTAACAATTCTCTGTACGCTGATGATGCTTGTCACCTTTGGGACCGATGTCTTCAACAGACCGCTTAACACCGTTGTCGGGTACGTGGTCGTCCCTTTCCAGCAGGGCATCGGCAAAATCGGAGAGTGGCTTTCCAACCGTACAGACGAACTTGTGCAGATCAGAACGCTTCTGGAGGAAAATGAAAGCTTAAAGGAACAGGTGGCTGCACTCACAGAGGAAAACACGCTGCTGCAGCAGGACAAATATGAGCTGAATACCCTTCGCCAGCTGGTGGAGCTCGACGAGCAGTATGGCAATTACAATAAGGTGGGGGCCAGGATCATCGGCAGAGATTCCGGCAACTGGTATTCTTCCTTTATCATTGACAAGGGAAGCGAGGACGGCCTGAGCCTGGATATGAATGTCATTGCCGGGGGCGGCCTTGTGGGAAGGATCACCTCTCTCGGGCCAAACTGGGCGAGAGTGACCTCCATCATCTCTGACAACAGCAATGTCAGCGGCATGACCCTGTCCACCCAGGACAACATGATCGTATCCGGAAGCCTGAAGGACATGACAGACGGCTATATTTCCTTCAGCCAGCTCATAGACAGCAAGGATCTGGTAAAGGAGGGGGACAAGGTTGTGACTTCCACCATCAGCGACAAGTTCCTGCCAAACATCCTGATCGGATACATCAGCAGCATTGACAAGGACGCCAACAATCTTACGAAATCCGGCAGGATTGTCCCGGCAGTGGATTTCGAGCATCTTGGTGAGGTGCTGGTCATCACAGACTTAAAACAGACGGTGGACGAGGAGTAGGGATGCTTAGAAAAGTTGTTGTCACCATTTTGGTTTTGTTTTGTTTTATCCTGCAGTGCAGTGTGTTTGACAGTCTGGCCTTCGCGGGCATCATTCCCAATCTGATGATCATTCTGACATCCTCCTTCGGCTTTATGAGAGGTGAGAAGGAGGGGCTGGTCATCGGTTTTTTCTGCGGGCTTTTGAGTGATATCTTTTTTGGAAATTTCCTGGGATTTTATGCGCTTGTCCTGATGTACATAGGCTTTTTGAACGGAAAGTTCAGCCGGATCTTCTATCCGGAGGACATCAAACTTCCCATAGCGCTGATCATCACAAGCGATCTGTCCTATGGGATACTCTGCTATGTCCTGCTGTTTATGCTGCGGGGCAGATTTCAGTTCGGGTATTATTTCCTGCATGTGATCGTCCCGGAAGCACTTTACACCATTGTGATCACAATGTTCCTGTACCCTGTGATACTCAAGATAAATCAGAAACTGGAGGAGCGGGAGCAAAGGAGGGCCAGGAAGTTTGTTTGATGAATTGAGAGATAAACTGATCGAAATCGTGACAAGCAGGCTGACAGTATTCACCATTGTTTTCCTTCTGCTCGGCGGGATACTGATCTACCGATGCTTTGACCTGCAGATCGTCCACGGAGAGGAGTATCTGGAGGACTTTGTGCTCCAGACGGAAAAGACGAGGGACATCGCCAGCACAAGAGGCAATATCTATGACAGAAACGGAACTGTGCTCGCCTACAATGAACTGGCCTACTCGGTAAAGATCGAGGATGTGTTTGAGTCGGGAAGTTCTAAAAATCAGGATCTGAACAGCACCATCATGAAGCTGATCGACATGATAGAAAAAAACGGTGATGATGTCATCACTGACTTTAAAATCATAGTAGATGAGGACGGAGAGTTTGCCTTTACGGCAGAGGGCTCCACTCTGCTCAGGTTTCTCGCCGATGTTTACGGCTATACTACCGTGGACAAGCTGAGCGACGAGGAGAGGACCTCCACCGCCCTGGATGTGATGGAATATTTAAGCCGCAGCAAGGGCTTTGCCATCGGCGACTATGAGATCGAGGGCGATACAAAATCCGATTTTATCCCGGGAAAGGGATATAACAACGAAGACTGGCTGAAGATGGTCACGATCCGCTATGCCATGAACCTGACCTCTTACCGCAAATACATAGGCACGACTGTCGCCACCAATGTCAGCGAGAAAACCGTGGCTGTCATCATGGAAAATTCCGAGGAGCTTCCCGGCGTGAGTATCGTGGAGGACACCATCAGAAAATACGTGGACAGTCAGTATTTTGCCCATGTCCTGGGCTACACCGGAAAAATCTCCTCCGATGAACTGACCTCCTTAAACGAGGAACTGGAGGAACAGGGAAAGGGCTCGGATGTATACTCGATCAATGATGTCGTGGGAAAGAGCGGTATAGAAGCTTATATGGAGACCACCCTGCAGGGTACCAAGGGCTACGAGAAGGTAGTGGTGGACAACACGGGAAAGGTGATCTCCATCGAGGAGCGGGAGGAGGCAAAGGCCGGGCAGGATGTGTACCTGACCATCGATGCGGAACTGACCAAGGCAGTTTACAATATCCTGGAGCAGAAGCTTGCGGGACTGGTATCCAGCAAGATCATCAATGCCAGGGAGTATACGGCAAGTGAAAGCTCCGGCAGTTCGGATATCAAAATCCCGATATATGATGTTTACTATACCATGTTCAATAACGCTGTCCTGGATTTAAAGCATATGGCTTCCGAAAATGCAGGGGAGACAGAAGCCGAGATATACAGCGCCTACGAAGCCTACAGGGATCAGGTGTATGAAGAACTGAGGTACGAGCTCTCGGAGGGAATGACACCCTACAACAAGCTTTCCAAAGAATATCAGGTTTATGAGAGCAATATTGTAAGTCTTCTGAATAAAAACGGTGTGATCATCACCTCCGAGGTGGATTCTTCGGATGCCACGCAGATCGCCTGGGCGACGGATGAGGTCATCAGCCTGAACGAGTACCTGAAATACTGTATTGCTCAGAACTGGATTGATGTCAGCAAGCTGAACCTGGATGACAAGTACTCGGATTCCGCTGAAATTTATGACAAAATGATCGACTATATCATTTCCATGATAGACAGGAATACGGAATTCCAGAAACGCTTTTACAAGTACATGCTGCTCTCCGATGTGATAACGGGCAGGCAGGTCTGCATGGCACTCTGCGAGCAGAAGCTGATCGAAGTCCCGGTTGAGGATGAGGAGGCGCTTTACGCAGGAAAATTAAGTGCCTATGACTTTATGATGAACCGGATTGAAAATCTGGACATCACACCGGCACAGCTGGCGCTTGATCCCTGTAATGCATCGAGTGTCATCGTGGATGTGAATACCGGGGAAGTGCTGGCCATGGTTTCCTATCCCGGCTACGACAACAACAAAATGGCAAATTCCGTGGATGCGGAGTATTATGCAAAGCTGAATGCGGACAAGTCCATGCCTCAGTATAATTTTGCAACCCAGTCGGCAATGGCGCCCGGCTCCACCTTTAAGATGGTGACAGCCACGGCCGGGCTGATGGAGGGTGTGATAAATCTCAGGAGTACGGCGTATTGCACCGGCACCTTTACCGAGATCACCCCGTCGCCCAGATGCTGGCGGCACAGCGGACACGGAACCGAGGTGGTGTCGACGGCGATCAGGGATTCGTGCAACTATTTCTTTTACAATGTGGGCTACCTTTTGTCCACCAGAAACGGCTCCTACAATGTGACGGAAGGACTGGACACTCTTTACAAATATGCAGATATGTACGGTCTGACGGAAAAATCCGGGGTGGAGATCGCGGAGACGGCTCCGAATGTTTCCACGGAGGACCCGGTTCGTTCCTCCATCGGACAGGGCAACAACAGCTACACTACGGTGGGACTCGCACGGTATGTCACAACGGTGGCAAACAGCGGCACCTGCTTTAACCTGACCCTGCTTGACAGGGTGACGGATTCCGAGGGAAATCTGATAGAAGAGTTTGAGCCTGATGTGAGGAATCAGATCGACATGCCCCAGGAATACTGGGATGCCATCCATTCCGGTATGCGCCAGGTGGTTCAGAACAAGACGTATTTCAGTGATCTTGCTGTCAATGTAGCCGGCAAGACCGGTACTGCGGAGCAGACAAGCTCCCGCCCCAACCATGCGCTTTTCGTCGGCTATGCGCCCTACGAGGAGCCGGAGATCGCTTTTGCGACCAGGATCCCATTCGGCTATTCCTCCGATTACGCGGCTCAGGCCACCAGAGATATCATCAAATATTACTACGGTCTGGCGGAGGAAGAGGAGCTGATCACCGGTACGGCAGATACGCCAGACGGTGGTATTTCAAATGAAATGTAGGAGGCACTATGAAGGATGCGGTTTTGATCAAAAGCTTTCCGAAGGGAATCACTCTTTATCTGAATGAGGAGATTCCTTTTGAGGAACTGCTGGATGATATAGCCCTGAAGTTTTCGGATGCGAGAAATTTCTTCGGAAAGGCCTCAATGGCGCTTGCCATTGAGGGACGTCTCCTGTCCCCTTCGGAAGAGATCGGTATCCTGAATGTGATCCATGAAAACAGTGACCTTAAGATCATCTGTATCGTCGGCAAAAATGAGGAGACGAACAGGAATTTTATCAAAGCGATCAACCGTGTGGACAGGGAACTTGCCGAAGAGGGCGACGGACAGTTTGTCAGAGGAAGCCTGAAAAAGCATGAAACCTTCGAGACGGAAAAAAGCGTCATCGTCCTCGGCGATGTGTGCCGGGGCAGCCGCGTGATCAGCGCCAAAAACGTGATCGTGCTGGGAGGACTTTACGGTGAGGCTTATGCCGGTGCAAACGGCCGGCAGGGAGCTTTTGTGGCAGCGCTTGAAATGCAGCCGGAAGAATTACGAATCGGCGATTTCAAATATATTCAACAAAACAGCAGGATAAAGCGGGGCTTCCCCCGAAAGGAACAGCCGAAAATTGCATATGTGAAAAACGATCAGATTACCATTGAGGTGCTTGCCAAAGATAAACTCAGCGATTTCTAAGGAAGTGCTGCGGGAAGGTTGGACGACAAAAATGTGAACGGAGGTACAAAACATGGAAGCACAGAATTCCTCCGGGCCAAGGAACCCGGAAGTCATTGTCGTCACTTCAGGTAAAGGCGGTGTGGGCAAGACCACCACATCCGCAAACGTAGGAACAGGTCTGGCAAATCTGGGGAAAAAGGTGTGTCTCATCGACACGGACATCGGACTGCGCAATCTGGATGTGGTCATGGGACTGGAGAACAGGATTGTGTACAATCTGGTGGATGTGGTGGAGGGAAACTGCCGCATCAAGCAGGCTCTCATCAGGGACAAACGTCATCAGGGGCTTTATCTGATGCCCTCCGCCCAGACAAGAGACAAGAGTGCCGTTTCACCGGGGCAGATGGTCAAGGTGATTGAACATTTGAGGGAGCAGTTTGATTATATCATTCTCGACTGTCCGGCTGGAATCGAACAGGGATTTCAAAATGCCATTGCGGGTGCGGACAGGGCGCTGGTGGTCACAACTCCGGAGGTCTCTGCAATCCGGGATGCGGACCGCATTGTCGGGCTGTTGGAGGCAAACGGTTTCAAGCAGATTGACCTGATTATCAATCGGCTGCGCATGGATATGGTGAAACGGGGAGATATGATGTCGGCGGCGGATGTGGTGGATATTCTGGCAGTGCCGCTGATTGGCATTGTGCCGGATGATGAGAATGTAGTCATCTCCACAAACCAGGGAGAGCCGCTGGTGGGGGGCGATTCCCCTGCGGGAATCGCTTATGCCAACATTGTACAGCGTATTCTCGGGAAAGAGCTGCCATTTATCAATCTTGAGAGAGGTATTTCCTTTTGGACTAAAGTTTCTGGCATATTTCACAAAGCGTGAGGGAGGGAGTTTGTATGCGGCATTTCTTTCGTAAAAAGAGCTCCTGCCAGGTTGCCAAGGACAGATTGAAAATTTTACTGATTTCGGACAGGGTCAACTGTTCCCCGGAGGTTATGGAGCTCATCAAAGCGGATATTGCAAAAGTGATTTCAAAATACATGAAGATAGATACCGGTAACATGGATATTCAGATACAGGCAAAGGGAAATAAGACCGGCAGAGGCAAAACCCCTGTACTCTATGCAAATATTCCAATACTGGATTTACACACTAAATGAGGACACTATGTTCAGAAATTATAAATTACGGGATTATGATTTTAAGTTAATATTTATGGTGCTTGCTCTGGCTGCCATCGGCGTTGTGGCGATTGGCAGCGCGGAGGAGTCCCTGCAGACGAAACAGCTTATCGGTGCAATAGCGGGAGCTGTGCTGATGATTGCGCTTTCCTTCATCAATTATCACAGCGTGCTGCGCCTGTATTGGCTGATGTATGCGGGCAATCTTGCGCTGCTGATTCTGGTTATGTTCAAGGGGGAAGACCACAAAGGGGCACAGCGCTGGCTGGAAATCGGATCAATTACGTTTCAACCGTCAGAAACTGCGAAAATTTTGTTGATTTTATTCTTCGCAGAGTTTATTATGAAATATAAAGATAAATTAAATACACTGAAGATGTTGGGGGCATGCGTCGTCCTTGTTGGTGTTCCATGGATTTTAATTGAGGAGCAGCCTGATTTGTCCACCAGCATCACGGTATTGGTAATTTTCTGCGTCATTCTGTTCGCAGGGGGCATCAGCTGGAAGTACATTTTGGGGGCTTTGGCAGTGGTGGTCCCGGCGCTGATTGTGGTGGTTTCCATCGCAGTTCAGCCGGATCAGACAATTTTGAAAGAACATCAGCAAAACAGAATCCTTGCATTCATCAATCCTGAGGAGTATGCCACATCGGAAGCATATCAGCAGCTCAACTCTGTGATGGCTATCGGCTCGGGGCAGTTGGACGGCAAAGGATACAAAAACAATGAGATTACTTCTGTGAAGAACGGAGATTTTATCTCGGAAGCACAGACGGACTTTATCTTTGCAGTAATAGGAGAGGAGTTTGGATTTAAAGGAAGTGTTGTAGTCATTGTATTGATAATGGGGGTAGCGCTGGAGTGCATTTCCGTAGCCCGAAGGGCGAAGGATATGGCCGGAAGAATCATTGCGGCCGGAATGGGAGGCTTGATTGCGTTTCAGGGCTTTTTCAATATCGGTGTTGCGACATTTATCCTGCCCAATACAGGTTTGCCGCTCCCTTTTGTGAGCTATGGGCTGACCTCGCTGATGAGCTGCTTTATCGGCATTGGATTTGTTTTAAATGTTCGCCTGCAAGCCGGGCGAAGTACAAGCCAGCAAGCTGGCTAGAAGGTATTAAAGAAGGTGTTATTATGAATGTTGCGTTGATTGCACATGATGCAAAAAAGAAACTGATGCAGAATTTCTGTATCGCTTATCGGGGAATTTTGAGCAGACATGAGCTTTATGCTACCGGTACTACGGGGCGGCTGATTGAGGAAGTCACCAACCTGTCCGTACACAAGTACCTGGCAGGACATCTCGGCGGAGAACAACAGATGAGCGCTCAGATTGAGCACAACGAGATTGATCTTGTCATTTTTTTGAGAGATCCCCTTAGCCCCCAGAAAAACGAGTTGGATATAAACAATGTATTGCGGCTCTGTGATATGTATAATATACCTGTGGCAACGAATCTTGCCAGTGCAGAATTATTGATAAAATCCTTGGAAAGAGGAGATTTAGAGTGGCGTGAAATGTACAATAAATAGAAAAACAATAGTATTGCTTATAGCAGCTGCAATGATGTTATCCCTGTTCACCGGATGCGGCAGCCTGAAGTACGATATGGACTATCAGACTGCTGCGAAGGTGAGCAGCTTTAACGTCACGGTGGGACAGACGGACGGCGCTGCCAAACCGTTTGCAGCTGATTTGTGCGTTGTTTCCGGAGATGTCATGGACGATGATGCAGTCGATATGGCACATGCGGAGGCAGCGGTGCTTTTTGATTTGAACGACAAGGAAGTGATTTATTCTAAAAATGCTCACGAGCGTCTGTACCCCGCGAGCTTGACGAAGATAATGACGGCGTTGGTTGCGCTGCAAAACGGTTCTTTGGACCAGCAGCTCACCGCCACAGATGCAGTGAAAATCTCGGAGTCCGGTGCGCAGCTGTGCGGCTTGAAAAGCGGGGACACCATGACCTTGGATCAGGCATTGCATATTCTTCTTCTGTATTCCGCCAACGATGTGGCGAATCTGATTGCCGAAAACATCGGCGGCAGCATCGATAATTTTGTGGTTATGATGAATGACGAGGCAAAAAAGCTTGGAGCTACCAATACTAATTTCGTAAATGCCCACGGACTCAGCGATGATAACCACTATACAACACCCTATGATTTGTATCTCATTTTCAATGAGGCAGTTAAGTACGAGACATTCAGCGAAATTATCCAGATGTCCAGCTATCAGACCACCTACTACGATGCCAACGGCAAGGCAAAAGAGGTGTCTTATAATACCACGAACCGTTTCTTGAAGGGGGATTTTCAGGCGCCGTCCAATGTCAATGTCATAGGCGGCAAGACCGGAACTACCAATTCGGCGGGACATTGTCTGATACTGCTTTCCAGAGATAATGCAGGGGCACCCTATATTTCAGTCATTCTGCGCGCAGAGAACAATGATTATCTGTATCAGCAGATGACAGATTTGTTGGATGAAATCAATAAATAGTGGTTGTCTTTTGCCGGAGAATAAACTATAATAGGACTATATTGGAAGTTTGCTTGATATTAATGTACAATAGGAGGATTTGCGGATGGTTCAGTTAATTGTAGGTAAAAAGGGAAAAGGCAAGACAAAACATTTGCTGGATAAGGTAAACAGCGAAGTGAAAAGCGTCGCAGGCAGTATTGTATATCTGGACAAGAGTACCAAGCATATGTACGAGCTGAATAACAAAGTGCGATTGATTGATGTTTCGCAGTACATGATTGAGAACAGCAGCGAGTTTATCGGCTTTGTGTGTGGAATCCTCTCTCAGGATCATGATTTACAGCAGATGTATTTTGACAGCTTTCTGAAGATATCCGCTCTGGATGTTCAGGATATCAGCGCAGTAGTTGAGAAACTTTCTAAGGTCAGCGAGGCATTTGGCGTGGACTTCATCTTGAGCGTTTCCATGGATGAGTCAGAGCTGCCTGAGAATTTGAGAGACAAGATTGTTATCTCTCTGTAGGGAGATTAAAATACATTCAGAATAATTTTGAAACAAAAGCCTCGGATTTCCGGGGCTTTTCAATGGATTGCGGATAGTGTTTTCTTTCGGAGGAAGTGAAATTGGCGGCCAGAACCGGAGCGGGACGAAACAGAAAAAATAGCAATAACGTTAGTAACATAAGAAAATACAGGAAACCTTTGAATCTCAACATCGGAATGATTATCTTTGCGGTGATTTTTGTATACGTCATTGTCTGTGTAATTCTCTATTTTCAGACGGGACATATCGTGAGATATGAGGTTCAAAAAGGCTCCCTCGCCACCAATAACATTTACAGAGGCATTGTGATTCGTGATGAGACGGTGGTAAACACAACGTCCGCAGGATATATCAATTATTATGCCAATGAGGGAGAGAGAGTAGCTGTCAATGATTTGGTTTACATCGTGGACGAGACTGGAAGACTGAGTGAAGAATTGGAAAGCGAGAATCTGGGGGAAAATGCCCTGAGTGACAGTGAACTGCTGGAATTTAGAAGTGAACTTGTCAATTTTTCACATGGGTTTGACAAGGAAGATTTTTCCACGGTCTATGATTTCAAAACTTCTCTTAAGAATACTGTTCAGAAACTTGCAAACGTAAATATGCTGGAAAGCATCGACCGTCTTAATACATCTTCAGGGGTCACCAATATCGTGGACCGGTGTTATGCGTCGGACACCGGTATCGTAAGCTACTGGGTGGACGGATATGAGACCCTGACGGCGGACCAGGTGACGGAGGATATGTTTGACAAGAAGGAATACGAAGAGAAAAAGGTTCAGATGCTCAGTAATACCCTTCTGGAGAAAGGGGATGCCGCGTACAAGCTCTCGACTGATGAAAACTGGTCCATTGTCATTCCTGTGGAGGATGCAGAGCGGGGGGCAGAGCTGGAGGAAGAACAGTATATTAAGGTGCGTTTCCTGAAGAACCAGTACGAGTCCTGGGGGGCGGTCAAACTTTTGAACAACAGCGATGGAAATCATTACCTGCAGCTTTCCTTTACCAACTCCATGATTACTTTTGTTAATGACAGGTTTTTGGAGATAGAACTGCTTCTGAACGATGATTCCGGATTAAAAATTCCCAATTCTGCGATTGTAGATAAGGAGTTTTACCTGATTCCCGAGGATTTTGTGACACCGGAGGGAGACGATGGTAAAGGACAGGTGCTGAGACAGTATATTATGGAGAACGGTGAGGTATCCAGCAAGCTGTACGAAATATCGCTGTACAGCTATGATAGTGATACCGGAGAGTATTATGTGGATGCCACAATTTTGGAGGCGGGCGACCTGCTGTTCAAAGAGGATGGGCAGGAGACTTTCACGGTGAGCCGGAGGGCTACACTCACAGGCGTGTATAATGTCAATAACGGATATGCGGATTTCAAGCAGATTAGTGTGCTCGCCCAGAATGAAGAATATGCCATTGTGAAGGCAAATACCCAATATGGTTTAAACGTGTATGATTATATTGCACTGAATGCAGATTCAGTACATGATGATCAATTTATCAATGACTGATGGGAGATGGGTTGAGATGATTCGTGAGAATATCAGCAGGGTAGAAGAAAACATCCGCAGTGCGTGTGAGAAGGCGGAACGTGAACCATCGGAGGTCACCCTGATAGCGGTGAGCAAAACCAAACCGGTGGAAATGCTGCGGGAGGCTTATGATGCCGGTGCCAGAGATTTTGGCGAAAACAAGGTGCAGGAACTGCTGGATAAGATTCCTCAGATGCCCCCGGATGTCCGATGGCACATGATAGGACATCTGCAGCGCAACAAAGTAAAATATATTGTGGATAAGGTTTACCTGATTCACAGTGTCGACTCCGTCAGGCTGGCAGAGGAAATCAGCAGGGAGGCTGTCAAGAGGGGGATTTGCGTCAACATACTTGTCGAAGTGAATGTCGCCGGGGAGGAGAGCAAATTTGGAGTCGCTCCTGAGGAGACGGAAGAGATGGTGCGTCAAATTGCAAAACTTCCCGGAATTTGCATCAAAGGACTTATGACGATAGCGCCTTATGTGGAGAATCCTGAGGAAAATCGTGAATTTTTTCGCAAATTGAAACAATTGTCTGTTGACATCATGTGTAAAAACGATGATAATGTAAACATGGGAAATGTGCTTTCCATGGGAATGACAGGCGATTACATAGTTGCTGTCGAGGAGGGTGCCACCTGCGTCAGGGTGGGGACAGGTATCTTCGGCGAGCGTAACTACGAAAAGGAGAGTTAAAGATGGGTGTCATGGACAAGTTTCTGAATTACATGAAATTAAACGAGGAAGACGATGAGTATTACGATGAGGATTATGCAGATGATGAGGAAGATGTCGAGCCCGCACCCAGGAGAGTGGTTCCCGGCAAGACCGTGAGGGAGTCGGCAGAGCCCGAGCGTGAGGAGCGCGCTGTCAAAAAGACTGTGCAGCCCAAGGTGACTCCGATTCGGCAGAACGTGACACGAAAGGTGGCAGGCAACGGCATGGAGGTATGTGTGATTAAACCCAGCACGGTAGAGGATGCCAGAGAGATTACGGAGACGCTTTTGGCAAACCGGACGGTTGTGCTGAATCTGGAAGGCTTGGACGTTGATATTGCTCAGCGCATCATTGATTTTACTTCCGGTTCCTGCTTTGCGATTTCCGGCAATCTGCAGAAGATTTCGCATTATATTTTTATTATCACACCTGCCAGTGTGGATATTTCCGGAGATTTCCAGGACCTTCTGGGCAGCTCCTTTGAGATGCCTCTGAATACGGGAATCTGAAATTTGTGCATCAATAAAACAAAAGTAAATTGGGGGCTTCCCGGACAGGGGAGCCCTTTTAGGAGAGAATATGGCGCAGAGATTACCTGTTTTGTACAACAAAAAGCCTTGTTATGATATTGTGTTTTCTCAGTCCTTTGAGGGATTGACGGAGGAATTGAAGAATCTGGAGGTAGACCGGAAACGGCTGTGCATTGTGACGGATTCCACGGTGGACAAGCTGTATGGTGAGGAACTTTTAAAACAGCTTGAGGGGAACTGTCTGAAGGCAGTCAAGTATGTATTCCCGGCAGGGGAGGCGAGCAAAACACTGGACACAGTGAGAGGGCTCTATGCCTTTTTGATTGAGGAGGGGTTTGACAGAAAGGATATGCTGATTGCGCTGGGAGGCGGCGTTGTGGGCGATTTGACCGGCTACACGGCAGCCACCTACTTGAGAGGTATTGACTTCATACAGATTCCTACCACACTGCTGGCGCAGGCGGACAGCTCTATCGGCGGCAAGACGGGCGTGGATTTTGACGGATACAAGAACATGGTGGGTGCATTCAAAATGCCCCGATTGGTCTATATGAACCTCTCTGTACTGCACACGCTGGAGGACAGACAGTTTTATTCGGGATTTGCCGAGGTGATGAAATCCGCACTCATCAAGGATGCCGCTTTTTATGAGTGGCTGATTGAGAATATGTACGAGATATGTGAAAAGGATTTGAACGTGCTGGAGGAGATGGTGGTGCGCTGCTGCGGCATTAAGAAACTTGTGGTGGAGAAAGACCCGACGGAACAGGGGGACAGAGCGCTGCTCAATCTGGGACACACCATCGGTCATGCCATTGAGAAGGCTAAGAATTTTGAATTGTATCACGGTGAGTGTGTTGCACTGGGTACGGTGGCTGCGGCTTATATCTCCTGGAAAAAGGAAATGCTGTCCATGGAGGAATATTACGAAATCCGTGATATGTTTGTGCCCTTTTATCTGCCGATTACCGTGGAGGATATTGAGCCTCAGCAGATTTTAAAGCTCACAAAATCAGACAAAAAGATGTCTGCCGGGAAAATCCGCTTTATCCTGTTGAAAAAGATTGGAAAGGCTGTGATAGACAGTACGGTCACGGACGAGGAGATTCTTGCAGCCATAAACGAAATTTATTTCAGTGACGAGGATGCCCATGCGTAAGGAAAATAAACATCAAAGAGAAAATGAAAAAGTGAGCAGAAAGAAGATGCTGTTCTTAGATGCAGTCTTGGCTGTTCTGCTCCTCGCATTCGACCAGTTTACCAAGTATCTGGCAATCACACAGTTAAAAGGAAAATCTGCATTTGTGCTGATTGACGATGTGCTGGAGCTGCAATATCTTGAAAACCGCGGTTCGGCTTTCGGTATGCTCCAAAACCAGAAGTTTTTTATCTTGTTTGTGGGCATCGTCTTTCTTGCTGTGATACTTTTCTTTTTGTTCAAGCTGCCGGAGACGAGGAAGTTTACCGGCGTTCACATATTGCTTTCTGTCATCATAGCAGGCGGAATCGGCAATATGATAGACAGATTCCGCTTTGATTATGTGGTGGATTTTATCTCCTTTGTGTTGATTAATTATCCGATTTTCAACGTGGCGGATATCTATATCGTGGTGGCGACACTCAGTCTCTTTGTGATGTTTTTATTCGTATTTCAGGAGAGGGATTTGGAGTTTCTGAGCTTTAAGCAGAACCGGTACAGGGAGATGTGACGGCATGGACGAATTTGTTTTTAATATCAGCGAAGATATGGAGAATGAGCGTATTGACAGATGTGTCAGTATGCTCATTGATTCTTTATCCCGGTCTTATATCCAGAAAATGATAAAAGAAGGCAGAGTGAGCGTCAACGGTACGGCTGTTAAGAGCAGTTACAGGGTGAAAGCGGAGGATGAGGTGCGCTTTACGCTGCCGGAGACCGTGGAGCCGGATATTGCGGCAGAGGATATTCCTCTGGACATCCTTTATGAAGATGAGGATGTCATCGTGGTCAATAAACCTAAGGGAATGGTGGTTCATCCGGCTGCAGGTCATTACAGCGGCACGCTGGTCAATGCGCTGATGTTTCATTGCGGTGGGCAGCTTTCGGGTATAAACGGCGTTATGCGGCCCGGAATTGTGCATCGAATTGACAGAGATACCACGGGCTCAATCATTGCCTGTAAAAACGATATGGCTCACAATTCCATTGCAAAGCAGCTGAAGGAACACAGCATCAACAGACGTTATCATGCCATATGCTACGGAGTGCTGCAGGAGGACGAGGGAGTGATTGACCGCCCTGTGGGGAGACATCCGTCAGACCGCAAAAAGATGGCGGTCAACGAGAGGGACGGAAAGCGTGCAGTGACACATTACAGAGTGCTGAAACACTTCCAGAAGTATACTTACATTGAGTGTGTGCTGGAGACCGGAAGAACCCACCAGATTCGCGTGCATATGGCGAGCATCGGACATCCGCTGCTGGGGGATGAGGTTTATGCTGTGGGGCGGAAATGCCCGTTTAAGCTGCAAGGGCAGACACTTCACGCCAAAACTCTCGGTTTTATACATCCGAGGACCGGAGAATATGTGGAGGCGGATGCGCCTTTGCCGGAATATTTTGAAAATCTGCTGAAAATTCTGGAATAAGAGTCTGCCAATTTGTTGATTTACATGAAAAATATTGTATTTCGTGAAAAAACATTGTATAATGATATCAGAAAAATCATGAATTGGAGGTGTTTTTTATGAATACAATAATTACCATCGGACGTCAATTCGGTTCTGCCGGACGGGAAATCGGCGAAAAGGTTGCAGAGCATTTTGGCATCAAGTGCTATGATAAGGAGCTCCTCACCCGCGCTGCAAAGGAGAGCGGTTTCTGCGAGGAGATGATTCAGAACCATGATGAGCGTCCCACCAATTCTTTTTTGTACAATCTTGTGATGGATACCTATTCCTTTGGCTATAATTCATCCTCTTTTGTGGATATGCCTATCAGCCATAAAGTATTTTTGGCACAGTTTGATACAATCAAAAAGATTGCAGATGAGGGTTCCTGCGTGATTGTTGGGCGTTGTGCGGATTACGCGCTGGCTGATTACAAGAATTGTGTGCACCTTTTTATCTATGCGGATGAGGACGCGAAGGCAAAGCGCATCATGGAGAAATATAATCTCTCAGAGGGCAAAGCCCGGGATATGATTATCAAGAAAGATAAGCAGAGACAGAGCTATTACAACTATTACTCCTCCAAAAAGTGGGGGCGTGCGGATAGCTATGATTTGTGCATTAACAGCAGCGTGCTCGGCGTGGACGGTACTGTGAAACTTATCGTACAGTATATAGAAGACTTTGAAAAGCGCAATGCGCAGTAGACAAAGTCGTGGAATAAAAGTCATGAATTAAAAGTTATATATGCTTTAATACATTAATACAGGAGAACCTTTTACATGGCATACTTTAGAACTGGAACTGCCACAATTGACAAAGATTTTAAAATTATCAGAGCTGATCAGGGTTTCTATCAGTTTATCGGATGGGAGACTCCCCAATTCTTAGAGCAGAGCGTTGATAAAGAAGATTTTCCAAAGCTGGAGGCGGTAATGCAGTCCGTCTTTTCTTCAGGGGAACGAGAATTGCTTACATATCGTGTCCTGCGTCCGGATGAAAGTCTTCACTGGGTTTTTGCGGATATCAGCAGAGAAAAGTTGGGCGATGAGGGAGATTTTTTGTGTTTGAACATTCAGTCGGTAGAGCAGCTGGATGAGGAACTGAATATAATGGGCTCTGAAATTCGCGAGCTTGGGGTTTATCTGGACCTCATGGACGAATTGTTTTTCAAATATAACATCCGCAAGGACGAGTTTCATCTGTTCATGGGAGGCGAACAGCAGCGTGTCCGAGTTTTTAAGGGCAGTCTTGATGAGTGGGAACAGTCACTGGTGGATAACAAGCTGTTTCCGGAAAAGTATGAGGAGACCTTTGAACATTTTTGCGATGACTTGAGGCAGGGCAGCCGGCATTTTTCACATGAAGTTATGCTGCCTCACCTTATTCGGGGAGATGACGTAGAGCTTTATCTGCTGAAAGGCAAGACCATTGCTG
The DNA here is from genome assembly GCA_964617975.1 of uncultured Acetatifactor sp. Taxonomy (GTDB): domain Bacteria; phylum Bacillota; class Clostridia; order Lachnospirales; family Lachnospiraceae; genus Acetatifactor. The sequence continues at coordinate 16,056 of CAZUAP010000022.1, forward strand.
ACGCACAGGGGGATGGCATCGTTTTGGGCTGTGTCTACACAATGACCAAGAATTCCCATCGGAGGAAATCGCGTCTCGGTGAGAGCGTTGGCAAGGACGAGGTGACGGGGCTGTTGAGCAAACGCACTGTGACGGAGTACATCAAGGGTGCCATTGACGCGGGCTCATCCGGGAAATGCTATCTCTGCATTGTGGATATCGACAATTTTAAATTTGTAAATGATAACTTCGGGCATATGTTCGGAGATGAGGTACTCATGTCCGTTGCGGATATTTTGAAATCCGCTGTGGGTGACAGGGGCGTTGTGGGACGCATCGGCGGAGATGAGATGATTATCTTTTTGGAGAAGATTTCCGACAGAATTGACCTCAGAAGCATCCTCAGGACGGCCCGTACAAACGTAGAATGGGCGTACAAAGGTGTGAGGGATGATTTGCATCTGAGTTGTTCCATAGGAGCAGCTGCGTTCCCGACAGATGCAGACAATTATGATGACTTATTTAAACTCGCAGACAAGATGCTGTATCTTGCGAAGGAGGGTGGAAAAAACCGATATGTCATCTACACTCCGGAGGTTCACGGGGACTGGCGGCAAAAGAATGAGACGGCGCAGAGTTCTTCCACTGCAGCTCAGGGAACTCCCCATGAGAGCAGAGAGCACATGATTCTGAATTTTATGGAAAACTTCCTGCACAAAGGCATGATGGGTGTTCAACTGGTGCTGGATGAGACGGCAGCGATGTTTAACCTTGCGGAGGCGGACGTTTTCTTTGAGGAATCCGTATATAAGCCGGTGCGCTGCAGAACGGACGGCAATCCCCCGGCGGAATATCAGATGGACTATCTACAGTCCAAACAGTTCCGTCAGCTTTTTGATGAAAATAATCTAGCGGTGATTCATCACACTGCGGATGTAGAATTTTCATGCCCGGAGGTGTACAAAACTTTGAACGAGCAGCATGTGACCGCAGCTATCATCTATCGGATGAGCGGTAATGTTCCGGGATATGTCGCTTTTTTCAAAGAGGAAATGGTTTCCAGACTTTGGAAGGATTCGGATAAGGTGTATCTGAACCTTATCGCCAAGATGATTGAACTGGTATTTAACGGAAGATAAAATGATTACGCATCAGGTTTGAAGAAAATATTTGAGGAGAATATTATGGTAAAATCATATACCGGAACGGCTTTGGTAGATAAGCGGCTTCAGATTGCTAAGGCTGACCAAGGGTTTTATAACTACGTCGGTTCGGAGAATTATGCGTCGATTGCGGGATGTTTCCCCTCGGATGGACTTCCTTATTTCAGACAGATTGTGGGAGACTTAGGGATTGGAGAGAGTTTCACTCTGGTGGTGCGTATGCGCACGGCCGGTGGACAGTATCATCATGTTCTGACAGAACTCATGGGGGTTTCTGTCAAGGATGGGGCGGAAGTCTATGTTGAGGTCAAGATTCAGGATATCGAGGAACTGCAGGAACGCCTTTGCGGCGTATGTGATGAAAATCAGGTATACAGTGAGCTAATCGATATGTGGGGCGAGGAACTCTTTACCTACGATACAGGCAAAGATTCCATGCAGATATTCAGCGGCTCCGCCACAAACCGGGTGTATTCTTTCAGAGGGACGCTGGATGAATTTCGCGAGATGTGGTTTCAGAAAATTGTGGATGAGGCAGTGCGGGCGGATTTCTTGGAGTTCTGCAATAATATAAAAAACGGCACCAAAAATTTTGAGTGCCGGCTGGAGCTGCCGGATGAACTGACTGACGGACAGGCGAATATACGATTGTTAAAGGGCAGGACGGTTGAGAATACACACAAGGAGCAGATTGTGTTTGGATGTGTGCTCAGAAGTGGGGCGGACGGTGCAGTGGAAAGTGTGCTGAACGATACCGACAAGGATGTGACCACCGGACTGCTGAGCAAGAGAGTTGTGCTGGAATATACAGAAAACCTCCTGAAACGCAAGCCGAAGTACAACGTGAACCTCTGTGTGATTGATGTTGATAATTTCAAACAGGTCAATGATACTTTGGGGCATATGTTTGGCGATGAAGTTTTGGCGAGGGTGGCGGATATCCTTAAGGATGCGGTCGCAGGTAAGGGCGTTGTAGGTCGAATCGGCGGCGATGAGATGTTCGTAGTTTTGGAGGGCGTCAATAATCTTTCTGACCTGAGAGGGATTCTCAGAACGATTAGAAACAATGTTGAGTGGGCATATAAGGAGCGCAAGGATGTTCCGCCGATTACCTGTTCCATCGGTGTGTCAACCTACCCCGCGGACGGATATATCTATGATGATTTGTTTAAGATAGCGGATAAGATGCTTTATCTTGCCAAGCAGAAGGGAAAGAACCGATATATCGTCTATGCTCCTGAGGTGCATGGGGATGTGCTCTCGGAGGGGGAAAACGTCAGTGTGATGAACAGCGCAAGCCGCCGTCAGGACAAGGAGGAGCTTGTACTGAAGATGCTTGAGTATGTTGCAAGACAGACGAATCGTCCGTTTGATATGCTGCTCAAGGACATTGGTGAGGCTTTTGGACTGGAGGAAGTGCGCCTGTCCTATGGGAATGAAAAGAAAGTCCTGCTGGAGAGCAAATGGAGTATGGACGGCGAAGTGCGGCTGGACAGAACCTTTTCCGAGTGTATTCATGAGGAAAATTTTGTGCACCTCTACAGAGGAAACAACGCTATGGCGGTGATTGACAAACCGGAGCCCATTGAGCTGCTCTGCCCTAAGATGTATAAGTATATGGTGAGCCGAGGAATAAGAACGGCTTTGGTTTATAAAATGGACTGTAAGCAGCATGAAGGCTATATTGCCTATTGTAAAATGAGCGATATGTCGAGAAAGTGGTCGGACAGTGATTTGACCAACCTGACTTACATAAGCAAGATTCTGGAATTGGTCATCAATGACAGATAGGCAGCATCAGCTTGAATTTTTGATTTTGATTTGATTTTTGGAATATAGGTATTGACATTTTGAGACATGACGTGGTAATATGTCATGGTATGCCGCATAGCTAGGTAGAAGTGTGAATTCCCGTGGGAATTTCGCCACCAAAGCTAGCGAGTAAAGAACTGTGCAGCAGGTTTGCATCGGTTCTATGAAGGAGGTGCCTTATATGTACGCAATTATTGCAACAGGTGGAAAACAGTACAAGGTTTCTGAGGGCGATGTTCTCAAGGTTGAGAAGCTCGATGCAGAGGCTGGCAATACTGTTACTTTTGACCAGGTTATC
>CAZUAP010000023.1:0-19170 GCA_964617975.1 uncultured Acetatifactor sp.
ACCTACACTGGCGTTGTATAATTCACCGGAGGACATTGATGCTCTGGTCAAAGGAATCCGCACCTTGGCATAATCTATCATCTGCTATTGACTGCCATGCGGATTAAATACAATGCGGACAAAAAGGAGTGTGCAGGGAAAATGAAAAAAAATATTGTGATGATTATGGCGGATCAGCTCAGAAAGGACTATCTGGGGTGTTTCGGGAACCCTTATGTGAGAACGCCAAATCTGGATGAAATCGGAAGTAAGGGGGTGCGTTTTGACAACTGCTACGTGAACAATCCCATCTGTATGCCGAATCGGATGTCTATTTTTACGGGACTGCATCCCCGCAGCCATGGCATGTGGACGAACGGGCTGATGCTGCCCTATACGCTGCCCACACTGGGCAATACCCTTCACGACCAGAGGTATGACACCTGCAGCATCGGAAAATTACATTTTGAACCCATGGACTGTGGGGAGAAGGTTCCGAGAGGCAGCAAGGAGGATCACCGCTATTGGAAAGAGGTGGGGGATAACTTTGACTGGAATGGTCCCTTTTGGGGATTTGACCATGTGGAATTTACCATCGGTCATGTGACGGCACCGCTGGCCCATTACGGAAAGTGGTTTCATGCCCATGGGGGAACAGATGATATGACGGTGGCAAAGCGACTTCCGGAGTTCCCCTATTGTCCGGTTACCACCATGCCGGAAAGCCTGCATGATTCCCAGTTTGTGGGAGAGCGGGCAGCGGATTATATACGAAATCATGCAGGGGGAGAGAAACCCTTCTTTGTGTTGGCCAGCTTCCCGGATCCCCATCACCCCTTCAATCCCCCCTATGAGACGGCGTTGCGCTACCGGGATACCCCGGTCAAACTGCCGGTGTGCGAGGGGGATGATCTGGCCACGAGACCGGAGCATTACCGACAGATGAAGGAGGGAATCTGGCACCGGGCGGGACTTCTTCGGGAGACACCGGGAATGTCGGACGAGATGAAAAAGCGGGTGCAGGGAACTGCCGAAAAGGTGGCAGAGTTTATGGATGAGCGGATTTTGGCAGATATGGGGCTTGCCTCTGGCGGCAGAGCAGCAGGGGGAGAGGTGAAGGATGCCGGGATTTCCAGTGAGGAGAGGGATCAGCGCATCCGAAACACTTATGCCATGGTGGATCTCATAGACCAGGGCGTGGGCAGGATACTGGAGGCACTGCGGGAGACAGGTACACTGGAGGACACCATCATCCTGGTGACATCTGACCACGGGGAGTTGATGGGAGATCATGGATTGTGGTTAAAGGGACCTTTTTTCTATGACGGTTTGTTGAACGTTCCGCTGATTATCCGCGCACCGGGAGTGGAGGCCGGATGCAGTGATGCCTTGGCAAGCTCCATAGATCTCTACCCCACATTGTGTGAACTGGCAGGTGTAAAGACACCAAGATACTGTGAAGGGGTTTCGCTTGTGCCAGCATTGACCGGAGGACATCCCCGCAGCAGGTGCCTGATTGAGTACCGGAATGGATATTTTGAGAGGGATATCAATACAGTGGGGTATCTGGATGAGCGGTACAAATTTATCCAGTATCAGACCGGGGAATGCGAATTGACAGACAGGGTAGAAGATCCTCTGGAGCAGAGGAACCTGGCGGCAGACATTTCCTACAGGGATGTTGTGAGAGATTATCGGGAGAAACTTCTGATGGCACTTCTGGAGACGGGGAGCAGATTCCCGGATCAAATCTGTCATGCGTAAAAGGGGATAGGGACAATGCAGAGAATCAGTCTATTGGTGAAACCTGTATCGGGACTTTGCAATCTGGAGTGCAGCTACTGCTTTTACAAGGAGGAGCTGGGGCGTATGACAGGCTTAAAGCCCGGTATTATGTCCGAAAAAGTGCGGAGCACTCTGATTGAGAGAGTGATACAGGAGGCGGAGCGCACCATTGAGATTACCTTTCAGGGTGGCGAGCCAACCTTGGCGGGGCTGCAGTTTTATGAGGACTTTGTAGCGGAAATCGAGAGCAAAAAGAAACCGGGACAGCGTGTCTTTTATGCTATACAGACCAACGGCATTGTGCTGGAGGAAAAATGGGCGGATTTTCTGGCGGCCCATGATTTTCTGGTGGGGCTTTCCTTTGACGGGATGCCCTTTGTCCATGACCTGTACCGCAAGGACAGTCAGGGGAGGGGCAGCGCGGAAAAGGTGGAGAAAGCCTTTCGCTTGTTACAGCAAAAAAAGGTGCGGACAAATCTTGTGTGCGTGGTGACCAGACAAGCGGCAAAAAAGCCGGAGCGTCTTTTTCGTTATATGAAGGCTCTGGGGGGGACGTATCTGCAGTTCATCCCCTGCATCGAGCCGGAAGACTGCGGTGAGCAGAACTTTGCGCTGTCCGGGAGAGAATATGCGGAGTTCCTGAAAGGGCTCTTTGACCTGTGGTACCAGGGATGGCTGAACGGGGATTATGTCAGCATCCGCCAGTTTGAGGATTATGTGCATCTGGGCTGCGGCAGAGAGCCTTCCTGCTGTGCAGCCTCCGGCAGCTGCGGCAGCTATCTGGTGGTGGAGCAGGACGGCAGTCTATACCCCTGCGACTTTTATGTGCAGGATGCCTGGTATCTGGGAAATCTTCTGACAATGTCGCTGGAGGAAGCACTTCATACACAAAAAGCCTTGGACTTTTTGACACAGGCCCCGGAGAAAAAGGCGTGTGCAGACTGTGCATATGCCGGAGTGTGCCGGGGCGGTTGCAAAAGGGATTATCAGCTCCTGCAGGGGCAGGAGAAAAACCGCTTTTGTCAGGCATACCAGGAATTTTTCGCGTACAGTGCGCCAAGACTTCTGAAAATTGTGGAGGAGGAGAGAAGACAATGCCCCAGAATCAATAAAGCTCTCATCTGATTACGTTTTCACATACGGGGTGGGAACGGTGCGGAAAACGTGGAAAAAAGATGTCAGAATCTGAGGATAACCTCCGGTCTCCTCACGAAAATCAGCAAAAAACAGTAGGATATTGAAATCGATTTCAGGAATCTCCCTTTTATGGGAGCGTTTTTGGTGTTTAAATACTTTACAGAACAGGAAATTACAAAAGGCTTCGGAAATGTGTAATGAAAGTGTATTAGAAAAGGGGTATGAATATGGCTGAGACGTTTAGATTTACCTCCCAGAGAGTTAAGAGGCTTCATGAGAGGCTGCAGAATGAAAAAACTTATGTGGATATCCGCAGGGCAAAATATTTTACGGAATCCTTTCGGGAGACGGAGGGAGAGCCCATCGGTCTGCGGTACGCCAAGGCATTGTATCATATCGTTGAGAACATGGATATTGATATCGAGGAAGATCAGCTTCTGGCAGGACAGATTGGCGGTCCTGAGCGGTATGGCGTCCTGTACCCGGAGATGGACGGATGCTTTTTATCCGGATTAAAGGAAGTTCTGGACAACCGCAGGGAGGCGAGTTTCCAACTGCGAGAGGAAGACAGACAGTATCTGTTGGAGGAAGTGGCACCCTATTGGGAGGGCCGTTCCTTTTATGATTCCTTTGCAAAGAGTCTTCCGGAGGATATCTTAAAGCTGACCTATGACCCGGCAGATGTGAAGACATCCCGGTATCTGGTCAATGACAAGGTCACCATGATTGGGGCATCCCAGTGGGTACTGGATTATGAGAAGGGTATCAAGAGAGGTTTCCTTTCCATCAAAGAGGAAGCATTGGAAAAACTTGCGAAACTTGACGGTGCACAGGCTGCGGATGCCGGGAAAAAAGAATTTTATCAGGAGATTGTGCTGGTGGCGGATGCCATCATTTTGTTTGCGGAACGCTACAGCAAAAAGGCGGCGGAAAAAGCGGAGGCCACGCAGAACCCGGTGAGGAAAGCAGAGCTTTTGGAAATCTCCCGCATCTGTAAAAAGGTGCCGAAACTTCCGGCAGAAACCTTTTATGAGGCATTGCAGGCACAGTTCTTTATGCAAATGTTTTCCAGACTGGAGCAAAAGACCGGGGGAACCATTTCCAACGGCCGGATGGACCAGTATTTATATCCTTATTACAAAAAGGACATTCAGGAGGGGCGCATTGATGACACCAAGGTGAAGGAATTGTTTTCCTGCCTCTGGTACGGGATTTCTCAATACCGGGATATGTATGTCAGCCCCGCAGGCGGATCTTTCAGTGACGGATATGCCCATTGGGAGGCTGTGACTATCGGCGGAGTGGACAGGGACGGATATGATGCCACGAATGAATTGTCCTATCTGTTGTTGGAGAATAAGCGGGATTTGCCGTTGGATTATCCTGATTTGGCGGCGCGGATTCATGAGAATACACCGGAACGTTTTCTGTATGAGGTGGCAGAGACAATCAAAATGGGCAGCGGTCATCCGAAACTGTTGAATGATGAAGAGATTATTCCGGTTTATCTGGCAAAGGGAGCTACCTTTGCAGAGGCCAATGACTATGCGGTATCCGGTTGCACGGAGACCAGACTGGTGAACCGGGAGACGCTGACGACTCCGGGACCTGCCATCAACATTGCTGCTGTGGTGGAACTGACGCTCAGAAACGGCAGGATGAAACAATACGGTGAAGAACTTCTGACTTTGGAGACCGGAACGCTCGACAGCCTTCATACTTGGGAGGATTTTTACGCAGCCTTCCAAAAACAGGCTGATTATTATCTGCGCAGAGGGTGCCGTCAGTTATTTATCGCCCACAGACTGAGAGCACAGCATTTTGCCACACCACTTTGCTCCAGCCTTCATGATTTGTGCATGGAACAAGGAGTGGATCTCCATCAGCCGAAGGTGGAGGGAGGTATCGATTTGGGATTCTTCGATCTGGTAGGCTTTGCCACCACCATAGATTCCCTGTCAGCCATCCGGAAGAATGTGTTTGAAAAGAATTACGTGACGCTGGAGGAATTGCTGAAGGTCCTAGATGCGGACTTTGAAGGATATGAGATTCTGCGGCAGAGACTGCTGCATTCTCCAAGCTATGGCAACAATGATTCGGATGTGGATTTGCTGGCCAGAGAACTGGATGCTCTGGCAGGTCGTGTAGCCGAGGAGGAGAGCAGGGCGTCAGGCACCAACTTAAAAATTGATGTGCGTTATGTGCCGGTGTCGGCAAATGTGGCTATGGGTCGTGTTGTCAGTGCGCTTCCGGACGGAAGACGCGGGGGAGAAGCCCTTTCGGATGGCACCTCCGCAGCTCAGGGGGCAGACGTGAACGGCCCAACAGCGGTGCTTTTGTCCAATTATCATGCGAAAAATGGAGGTCGCGCCAACCGGGCAGCCAGACTGTTAAATCTGAAATTTACTCCCGCCTGTCTGGAAGGGGAGGCCGGTACGGTAAGACTGGTACAGTTTATCAAGAGTTGGAGAGATTTAAAACTGTGGCATATCCAATTTAATGTCATCAATCAGGAGACCCTTCTGGATGCCCAGAAACATCCGGAAAATTACCGGAATCTGATTGTGCGGGTGGCAGGCTACAGTGCATATTTTGTAAATCTCAGTGTGGATTTACAGAATGATATTATCAGCAGAACCAGCCACACGGCAATCGCCTAAAGCGTTTCGGACTGCGGAAAAAGAGGAGTCGGCGGGATATGAACAGGGAGGAAGGTATTGTATTCAATATACAGCATTTTTCCATACAGGACGGCACAGGAATCAGGACAACAGTTTTTCTGAAGGGCTGTCCCCTATCCTGCATCTGGTGCGCCAATCCGGAATCCCAGAATCCCGAAAGAGAACTGTTTTATTGTGGCAGTCGTTGTATCCACTGCGGAAGCTGCAGGATGGCAGATACGGATCACATTGTCTCCTGCAGGGAGGATGGATTTATAGAGATTCATCCGGAAGAAGGAAAACATCCCGAGACTTACGAGGATGTGTGTCCCGCCCAGGCATTGACGGTGGTGGGAGAGAAAAAAAGTGTACGGGAGATTCTGGATGTAGTGGAGCAGGATGCCGTGTTTTACCGGAATTCCTATGGAGGTATAACCTTAAGCGGCGGAGAACCGCTGATGCAGCCGGATTTCTCGGAAACCTTATTGAAAGAAGCGGGCAAGCGGCACATCCACAGAGCCATCGAGACCACAGGGTTTGCAGCTTATCCCAACTTGGAGAGAGTGTTTGAAAATCTGGACTTGATTCTGTATGATATCAAGCTGTTGGATGAGGAGAAACACAGGCGTTTTACAGGTGTTTCCAATAAAATTATTCTGGAAAATTTTGACAGGATGCGCAGACAATTTCCACAAAAGCCGGTTTGTGTCAGGACCCCGGTAATCCCCGGTGTCAATGATACGGTTCAGGAAATCAGTGCCATTCGTGATTTTGTAAAACAGTACCCGAACACCTCCTATGAACTGTTGAAGTATCATCGCCTGGGGGAGTCCAAATATCATTCCCTGGGAAGAGAATGGAGGATGGGGGATGCAGAACTGTCGGAGGAAACCTGGCAGAGACTGCAGGAACTTTTATAAGCTCATTTTGCAAAATGAAAATATATTTTATGAAACCCAGTAAAGGAGAAGCATTATGAAAAAATGGAACAAACTAGTATCAATCACAGCAGCAGCGACCATACTGGCACTGACCGCATGCGGACAGACAGCAGGCTCCAATGCGTCCCAGGCAAGTGCGACTCAGACCCAGCAAGAAACTGCGGAAAATTCCAATGAAATAGCCACAGAGGCAACCGATAATCCCTATGCGGTGACAGAACCTGTCACCATTGAATTCTGGTCCAGCATGGAGGATTCCTATACCGTTCCTGTCTGCGATGCTTTCAATGAGTCCCAGGATCTGGTGACGGTGGTTCCGGTGTATGTAGGTAACTATGCTGCCATCAAGGAGCAGATTGCTGCAGCTCAGGCGGCGCAGGATGGTCTGCCGGGGCTGTCCGTTATCAACTATCCTCAGGTCATCACCTACGCTGACAGCGGGGTGGCAGAACCTCTGGATGCCTATATGGAGGCTTATGGATATGAAAGTGATTTTTATCAGGGCTTTGTAGACCCCTTGATTGTGGACGGACAGCAGTATGCCTTCCCCTATGGACCTTCCACCACAGTGGTGTATTATAACAAGGACCTCTTACAGGAAGTGTCCGGTCTGACGGAGTTCCCTTCCACTTGGGAGGAGACCAAGACCTGGGCGGAGGAATTTCATAAGGCAACCGGAAAATCAGGTCTCTCCACTCCCGGAGCCGGAAGTACCTTCAACTATGTAAATACATTGTTGTTGAACACCGGAGTGGACCCCATCGGAGACGGATGCCTGATGGGAGACGAAAAAGTGGTAACCTGGGTGAAAGATATGAAGACACTGGTGGAAGACGGCGCCATCGAGTGGGTAAATACCGGTTCCTCCACGGAGACGGATTTGAAGACGAAATTCATCAACGGCGAGACCGCAGCAATCGTTTATTCATCCACGTTCTATGACACGGCGTTGGAGACTGTAGACTTCGACATTGGCGTAACATTGGTGCCGGAGAATGCCAACAATCTCTCCACCACCGCAGGTGCAACTTTGTTTATTCCGGCACAAAATGACCAGAACGTAAAAAATGCGGCGTTCCAGTTCCTGACCTTTATCACCAACGAGGAGAATGCCAAGGAATTTGCGCTAGAGAGTGCATACCTGCCCACCAGAAAGAGTTTGCTGGAGGGGGACAATATCAATGATTTCCTTGCACTTTACCCCGATATGATTAATATTTACAACAATATGGATACCATCGTGGCCAAGAATCCGTCTCCTTATTTCACCAAGGCGATTACCGCCATCGGCGAGGATTTGTCTCTGATTTTCAACGGGGGACAGGACGTGGATGAGACCATTCCCAAAATCGTAGAAGAAGTCAACTATATTCTGGAAGGAAATTAGGTGAAAAAACATGGATGACATTATCATCAGCACAGCGCCCCGCAAATGGGACGGAGAACAGGTTACAAAGACTATGGAGGACACGAAAAATGTTGTCCGCAGCAGACTTATGCACAGGCACAAAAGCCATAGAAAACTCAAAGAATTCCTTTGTTGTGCGCCGGCATTGGTGTTAATCGTCATCCTCAATTATTATCCGCTGGCGGAGCTGTTCCGGTACAGTTTTACTGACTGGAACATGCTGCGCACGGATTATCAGTATGTGGGGCTGACCAACTGGGAATGGTTTTTTCAGAATGCAGCCGGGAACCGTTTCTTTCAAAGTCTGGGCATCACCTTTTGCTATGCTGCAGGTTCCATGGCGGTGACCATTGTGGGCGGGGTGCTGTTGGCACTCCTGTTTAACCGGATGAATAAGCTCTTTTCCTTTATGCGTGCGGCGGTATTCCTGCCCAAGTATGTGGCAATGTCCACTTCTGCCATGATTTTTCTGTTTCTTATGAATGAGAATTTCGGTGTCATCAATTATATGCTGGGGCAATTAGGTTTGGAGAAAGTGAAATGGCTGACGGATGGCAAAATCGCCCTGCTTTCGCTCATCATTCTGACGGCCTGGCACACAGTGGGATATGCCATGATGATTTATCTGTCTTCCATGCAGGGCATATCCAAGGAATATTATGAATCTGCTTCTATGGAGGGGGCGTCCAAATGGCAGCAGTTCCGGTATATCACAGTGCCGCTGGTGGCACCTACCACGTTGTTTTTGTTTGTGACACAGTTTATCACAGCCATGAAGGTATATCAGTCGGTGGATGTGCTGACAGGGGGAGGTCCTTATTACAGCACGGAGGTAATCGTGTATCTGATTTATAATCTGGCATTTGTGGATTACCGGATGGATCGCGCCGCAGTAGTTTCCACGGTGTTCTTCCTGATGGTATTTGGACTCACAATCCTGACGTTGAAATGGTCCAACAGGACAGTGAATTATGATGTTTAGAAAACAGACAGGTAACTTCCCTGCAAGGAAATGGAGGAAATGTGTATGCAACGGAAAAAAAGAACAGGGGCAGTCTTACAGACAATTTTGGCAATATTGGTCACTGCCGTCATGATTTTTCCCATTTACTGGATGCTCAATACGGCGCTGAAACCCTCCAGTGAGCTCCTGACCAAAATTCCGCATTTCTGGCCCTCCAGCGTGGAACTGAGCAATTTCACCGATGCAATGAAGAAGGTACCGTTGGGACGGTATCTGTGGAATACTCTGGTGGTGACCTTTTTCACCACTGTGAGCCAGGTGGTGACGGGGGTGCTGGCGGCCTATGCCTTTTCCAAGGGAAATTTCGCCGGGAAAAATTTGCTGTTCTATTTGGTGCTGGGAGCTATGATGATTCCGGAGCAGGTGACCTTTATTCCACTGTATGTGCTATGCTCCAGAATGCACTGGATTAATACCTATATGGGGTTGATGCTGCCCAAGCTGGTGTCTCCCTATTTTATCTTTATGGTGAGGCAGGCGTTTATGACAGTGGATCAAAGCTATATTGATGCGGGCAAGATTGACGGTTTGGGTATCTTTGGAACTATCCGGTATGTGATGATGCCCATGTGCAAGGCTACCATCATCACAGTGACGCTGCTTTCTGTGATTGGTTCTTGGAACAGTTATTTCTGGCCGAAGATTGTCACCAACAAGGATGAATATCGGATGATTTCCGTGGGTCTGGTAAAGCTGTATGACTCCTTTGGAGCCGGCGAGATTCTGGAGAAGATGAACGTTGTCATGGCTGGTGCATTGATCTCCATGGTGCCCATCGTGCTTCTGTTTTTGGTGTTCCAGAAATATATGTTGACCGGATACTCCAAGGCTGCCATGAAGTAAAAGGGGGGATTGAGAAAATGGAATTATCGACAACAACGGCATTATTATCGGAGGCCTGTGATGACCCCTGGCTGATTGAAGGAACTGAAGTGGTGGAGAGGCTTCACGGACACGGGTACCGGGTGTTGGATTTTAATTTTGGTTTTTATACCCATACGGATTATATCCTGCGTGGGGAGGACTGGCAGAAAAAAGTGGACCGGGTGGCGGATACGGCGGCAAAGCTGGGGGTGACTTTTTCCCAGAGCCATATTCCTTTCTATCACATTCATCCCTCTTTGGACGCGAACCTGCAAAAGAGCGGCGGGGTGGAATATTTTGACGAGTGCACCAGAAGAGCCTATATTGCCAGTGGTATGCTGGGGGTGAAATACGCCACGGTGCATCCTCTGACGGATATATTTCACAACTGCACTGTATCGGACAGTTTTCAACTCACCCGGACTTACTATGAACCTTATATAGAGCTTGGGATGAAGTACAATGTGGGGACGGCATATGAGAATCTGTTTGCACCTTTCCAGAGGGAAATTGTGGCCAGATACGGTCAGAATTATGAGCAGCTCATTGAATTAGTGGATTCTTACCGGGATGACAGAGTGGGGATTTGCTGGGATTTCGGTCATGCCAACGAAATGAAACTGAATCAGGAACAGGCCCTGCGGGCCGTGGGACATCGCCTGAAAAATCTTCATATCAATGACAACAACGGAACCAGGGACGAACATCTCCTGCCATTTATGGGGACTGTCAAATGGAAGGAGCTGATACCGGTTCTGGCTGAAATAGGATACCAGGGGGATTTGACCTTTGAGACGGGAGCAGTCACCAGAAAAGCAGCTAGGGCCATTCAGGATGCTTACATCACGGCGACTTATGCCTGTGGGGAGTATCTGCTTTCTCTTTACCGGGAGGCAAAAGCAGGACAGGCGCGTGGAGAAGTTCAAAAAGGCTAGTACAGGTAGGATGGGGGAGCGCGATGGAGCAGAAAAAAGGGATGGTTGTGACGGATTTGGACGGGACGCTGCTGTATGAAGGCAACCATATCACATCGCAAAATTATGAGACCATATCCAATGCAAGGAGACGGGGCTGGATATATGTGGTGGCCACCGGGAGATGTGAGGGACTTCTGCCAAAGAGCATATTGCCTGAGATGGATTACAGCATTACAAGCAATGGTTCCCGTCTGGTGGATGAGCATACCGGCAATGTGCTGTTCGCAAATTATATCACCGTGGAAAACTGCTTGGAAGCACTAAAAAGAATCCGACCATATGGGCCTTTTATGGAGATTTTTGCAGAGGGGACAGTGGTTCTGGAGCGGGATACAGCGGTGCATCTGGAACGTTACCAGGTGCCCGGATTTCACAGAGAATATTTTGCGGAAAACCGGCACATGGTTGTGGAACATTTTGAGGACTGGCTGCTGGAGGCACGTCCCAAAGTGACCAAAATCAATATGCCCTGCCGGGTGGCAGGACAACTGGATGCGCTGCGGGCAGATTTGGAAAGTATAAGAAAGTTCAACCTGGCATCGGATGGACTGGGCATCGAACTGACTAACAGTGGTGTGGACAAGGGAAGCACACTGCAGTGGCTTTGCCGGAGGCTGGAAATCCCTGCGCGGCAGGTGGCAGCCTTTGGGGACGGTGCCAACGATGCGGAGATGTTGGAGTGGGCAGGATACGGCGTGGTCATGGAGAATGGTGGAGAGAAGGCTCGGAGGGCAGCAGGCTATACCACCGGCACAAACCGGGAGAGCGGCGTGGCTTGCTTTTTGGAGGAGTTGCTCACGAGGGAATCATAGCTATAATACTGACGAATATACTTATTGCAAAGAATGGTAAGATGTGCTACATTATAGATACAAAAAGGAACAACCGCCCACAAAGCGGTTGACCTTATGAATATTGAGTAGAAATCCCACCCCGTCACACTCAGTCAAAGTTTTGGGGTGGTTTTTCTATGCTTAAAGCGTTAGTGACAAATCAAATTGATGTGTGGCGTTTTTCTGCTGATGAACAATTCCTACTTTACAAATAGGAATTGTGGTGTTATAATTTGCCTTGAATTAAATTTTTGATAAAATTTCGGGAGCGGAGGTCGTTGCAATGAAAAAAATATGCCTTTCTGTTGCTGTACTTGTGCTCCTTTTCGTGTTGTTTTCAGTACATCATCGCAATCAGGCACAGGACAGTGTCCTCACGCTTGTAAATGTGTCTTATGATCCCACTCGTGAATTTTATGAAGAATACAATAAATTGTTTAAAAACTATTATGAGGAAGAGCATGGGGAGCCCATTGAAATCGTGCAGTCCCATGGCGGTTCCAGTGCGCAGGTGCGCTCCGTCATCGAGGGGCTGGACGCGGACGTGGTCACTCTGGCATTGGCGCACGATGTGTCCCTGCTGGAGAAGGTCAATCTCCTGGAATCCGGATGGGAGGAGCGTCTGCCCGGGGATTCTGCACCCTACACCTCAACCATTGTCTTTCTGGTCAGAAAAGGCAATGAGAAAAACCTGCAGGACTGGGGGGACTTGACGGACGATGGCGTGGAGATAATTGCGCCGGACCCCAAGAGCAGTGGAGGTGCCTGCTGGATTTTCTTAGCCGCATGGCATTATGCGGACCTTACATATGACGGGGATGAGGAGCAAATCAAGGATTATATGACACGACTGTATGCCAATGTGACAGTCATGGATTCCGGGGCGCGGTCAGCCACCACGACCTTTGTGGAGAACCGACAGGGGGATGTGCTGTTGGCATGGGAAAATGAGGCGCTCGCCACGGTCAGGGAATATCCGGAGGAATATGAGATTGTCAATCCCAGCGTCAGCATTCTGGCGCAGCCCAGTGTCGCGGTGGTTGACGCGGTGGCGGCCAAGCGTGGGACGCAGGAGGCAGGTGCGGAGTATCTGTCCTATCTGTATTCGGACGAGGCACAGAGGCTCGCGGGAGAAAACGGATATCGTCCCTACAATGAGGAAATCCTGCAGGAGTTCAGCGATGTGTTTGATTTGCATATGGAGCTTTGCACGATAGAGGATTTCGGCGGCTGGGATGCGGTCTATGAAAAATTCTTTGAAGACGGTGGAGTGTTTGATGAAATTTACGGGATTTAAATTCAGGGAAAGGAAGAAAGAGAGCGGACGTGAAACGGCGAAGCCGGTTCGCGTGATTCCGGGGTTCGGGCTCACGCTGGGCATCACGGTGACTATGCTGTCGCTTTTGGTGCTGATTCCGCTTGTCTCGGTTTTCATCAAGGCATTTGAGCTGAGCCCTTTGGAGCTGTGGAACCTGATTTCCCAAAAGGTTGTGATAAATGCACTTATAACGAGCTTTGGCTGTTCTTTGATTGCCGCGCTGATTAACTGTGTGTTTGGACTGATATTGGCGTGGGTGCTGGTGCGGTATGAATTTCCGGGCAAGCGCCTGTTGGATGGGGTGATAGAGCTGCCTTTTGCCCTCCCCACAGCGGTTGCGGGCATCACGCTCTCCAGGATGTATTCCGATACCGGAATCCCGGGAAAGTATCTGGCGAAGCTGGGTATCCATGTCTCCTATACGAGACTGGGCATCATCGTGGCGCTGGTGTTTGTGGGGATTCCCTTTGTGGTCCGCGCCCTGCAGCCTGTGCTGGAGAATCTGGATCCACAGTACGAGGAGGCATCCTTTATCCTGGGTTCAAGCAAACGCAGGACCTTTTTCAAAGTGATTCTGCCGGAGCTTCGTCCTGCTCTGCTGACGGGCTTTGGACTGGCGTTTGCCAGGGGCGTGGGAGAGTACGGAAGTGTCATCTACATATCCGGCAACAGTGCCAGAAACGGTACACAGGTCATATCCTATGTCATTATGCAGAAGTTGAATTATGTTGATTATGCCTCCGCCACGGCCATTGCGCTGGTGATGCTGGTGTTCTCCTTTTTGATTTTGCTGTTTGTCAATATTGTCCAACTGCAGCAGTCCAGAAGGACGAGCGGTGTGTAGCAAAACGACAAAACTGTCGGGAAAGGATGGTGATGCACATGAAGACAAGAGAGGAAAATAAGCTGGTGAAAGGCATTCTCATCGCGGTGAGCGTGGTGTTTCTGCTGGTGATGCTGGTGATGCCGTTGGTTTCCGTTCTCGTCAGCGCCCTGAGTGAAGGGTTTGCATTTTACATACAGTCTTTGACAAACGAATATGTGTTGTCGGCGTTGAAGGTGACACTGTTGGCGACGGTGCTGGCAGTGGCAGTGAACAGTGTGTTTGGCATCGCCGCCGCCTATCTGCTCACAAAGTTTTCCTTTAAAGGCAAACAGGTGCTCGCCACCCTGATAGACATTCCCTTTTCCATATCCCCGGTCATCGCAGGTCTTGCCTTTATCATGACCTTCGGAAGGATGGGCTGGGCAAGCGGGATTGTGGATGCAGTCAATGAATTTTTCGGCACGAATGTCAAGATTGTGTTCGCGCTGCCCGGGGTGGTGTTGGCGACGATTTTTGTCACGTTCCCCTTTGTGTCCCGGGAGATTATTCCGGTGTTGAACGCTCAGGGAAAGGACGAGGAGGAGGCCGCGGCACTGATGGGAGCGGATGGCTGGACGATTTTTAAGCGGGTTACTTTTCCCCAGATGAAGTGGTCCCTGTTGTATGGCGTGGTACTCTGCACGGCAAGGGCGCTGGGGGAGTTCGGAGCGGTCAACGCGCTGTCCAAGACCAGAGGGCAGACGTTTACATTGCCATTGGAAATTGATGCGCTGTATCTGTCCGGTTCCGCCGAATCCATCACGGCAGCTTTTGCAGCATCCTCCATTCTGGTAATCATTGCCGTGGCGGTGCTGATTGTCAAGAATCTGGTGGAACACAGGAAAAATATCCCATAGAATGGAGATTTTTATGTACGTTGAATTGCATGACATAAATAAACATTACGGCGATTTCAAGGCATCGGACCATGTGACCTTCGGAGTGGAGCAGGGGAAACTGGTGGCGCTTCTGGGACCCAGCGGTAGCGGGAAAACCACGATTCTGCGTATGCTTGCAGGTCTGGAAAATCCTGACACCGGCACCATCCTCATAGATGGCAAGGATGTGACCGATGTGCCGGGCTCCAAGAGGGGCATAGGGTTTGTGTTTCAAAATTATGCGCTGTTTCGGTATATGACGGTGTTTGACAATATCGCTTTCGGTCTGGAAATTCAGAAGATGTCCAAGAAGGCGATTAAGGAGCGGGTCATGGAGATGGTGCAGCTGGTGGGGCTTTCCGGTATGGAGCAGCGTTATCCCAACCAGCTTTCCGGCGGACAGAGACAGCGTGTGGCATTCGCCAGAGCGCTGGCGCCCAATCCCAAGGTGCTGCTTCTGGATGAGCCCTTTGCCGCACTGGATGCCAAGGTGCGGGGAGATATCCGCAACTGGCTGAAGGAAATGATTCACAAGGTGGGCATCACCAGCATCTTTGTCACCCATGACCAGGATGAGGCGGTGGAGGTTGCGGATGAGATTATCGTCACCAACCGAGGCAGAATTGAGCAGATTGGTTCGCCCATCAATATATATAAAAATCCCAAGACGGAATTTGTCGCCACCTTTATCGGGGCATCGGAGAAGGTGGAGGAGTATCATAAGATTCGGGGATTTTCAAAGGGGGACTACAAGGGAGCGATTATCCGTCCGGAATTTATTGAGGCTTTCAAGCGCGACAACGCAAAGTTCCGAAATATCATCGAATATTCCGAGCCGGGAATCATCGAGGACATTTCCTTTCGGGGCAACTGCCTGCAGCTGACGTTGAACGTCAACGGCATACGGCTGGTCACTAACAGGTCGCTGGAGCGGCGTCCGGTGGAGCTGGGGGAGAAAATGTGCGTGATTGTCTATCGGATGTACGCTTATGATGACAAGCGGACCTATATCCTGCGAAACGAGGAGCTGCAGGGTGCAGGCGTGGTCACACTCTAAACGGGAAGGAATATATGGAAAATGAAAGAGAGATTGAAGACAAAGCATATTTATAAGGATGTGCTGATAATCGGAGGCGGTACGGCGGGCTGTTATGCGGCATTGACCATCAGCCGTGACAGCGGGCTGTCCGTGTTGATTGCGGAGAAGGCAAACATCAAGCGCAGCGGCTGTCTGGCGGCGGGAGTGAATGCCATCAACGCCTATATCGTAAAGGGCAGGACGCCTCAGGATTATGTGGATTATGCCACCAAGGATGCGGCGGGCATTGTGCGTCAGGATTTGCTGCTCACTGCCGCCAAGGAGTTCAATGAGGTCACTGCGGACATGGAACGGCTGGGGCTGGTGATTCTCAAGGATGAGAACGGGGACTATGTGGCGCGGGGCAACCGCAATATCAAGATTAACGGAGAAAATTTCAAGCCGATTCTCGCCAGGGCAGT
Source organism: uncultured Acetatifactor sp. (assembly GCA_964617975.1). Lineage (GTDB taxonomy): Bacteria > Bacillota > Clostridia > Lachnospirales > Lachnospiraceae > Acetatifactor. The sequence continues at coordinate 16,170 of CAZUAP010000023.1, forward strand.
GCAGGAGGCGGAGGGTGTCGAAGTGCTGAACAATGTGAATATCACGGATTTGCTGGTGGAGCGGGGGCAGGTCTACGGAGCGGTGGGATTTTCCATCCGGGAGGAGACTGCCTACGTGATTCATGCCAGAGCCGTGCTGGTGGCGACAGGCGGTGCAGCCGGACTTTACAAGCCGAACAATCCGGGCTTTTCCAGACATAAAATGTGGTATCCGCCCTTCAATACCGGTGCCGGTTATGCTATGGGCATACGTGCCGGCGCGGAGATGACCACCTTTGAGATGCGTTTTATTGCACTGCGGTGCAAGGATACCATTGCCCCCACGGGAACCATTGCTCAGGGTGTCCGGGCGAAACAGGTGAATTCCAGAGGCTTTGTCTACGAGGACAAATACGGACTCACCACCAGCGAGCGCGTCTACGGGACGGTGAAGGAAAATCAGCTGGGCAACGGTCCCTGCTATCTGCAGACCAGCGGCATCACAAAAGAGCAGGAAGAGGATTTGCTGAAGGCGTATCTGAACATGGCGCCCAGTCAGACCCTAAAGTGGATTGAGAGCGGCAAGGGACCCGGAGAACAGGACGTGGAGATACAGGGCACAGAGCCTTATATCGTGGGCGGACATACCGCCAGCGGCTACTGGGTGAATACCCACAGGGAGACCACGGTACACAGGCTTTACGCCGCAGGAGACGTGGCTGGGGGCTGCCCACAGAAGTATGTGACGGGAGCTCTGGCGGAAGGCAAGATTGCAGCCAGAGACATCCTCGAAAAGCTGGCGGGAGAGCCTGCCGTAACAAGAGGTCTGTCCGAGGCGGAGACGGCATGTCTGGACGGTAAAATTTCTGAGATTCTGGATGCCTATGAGGCAACCCGCAATGAGACGAATCCAGTGTTTACCGTGGAGGAGTTGGAGGAGGGCATGCAGAAGGTCATGGACGAGTACGCGGGCGGCATTGCCAGCAATTACCAGTTCAATGAAAAACAGCTTCACCTTGCCGATGAAAAAATCGACAAACTCATGGAATTGGCAGAGCATATGGCGGCGAAGGATATGCACGAGCTGATGTTTGCCTATGAGCTCAAGGAGCGGCTGGTGGTATGCAAGTCCGTCATCGCCCATCTGCTGAACCGCAAGGAGACCCGATGGCATTCCTTTAATGAAAATCTGGATTATCCGGACAGGGATGAGGCGTACTTTAAATATCTCAATTCCAAAATGGTGGACGGCAGGCTTCAGGTGTTCCTGCGGGAGATTGTAAGGGAGGATGAATATGAGCATACGAATCAATAAGGAGCGCTGTATCGGCTGCGGCAGATGCACCGAGGTCTGTCCCGGGACGCTGATTGCGCTCAGGGACAAAAAGGCGGTCATGGAATATCCCAAGGACTGCTGGGGCTGTGTATCCTGTGTAAAAGAATGCCCCGTGGGTGCCATAGAGTTCTTTCTGGGTGCGGATATCGGCGGCAACGGAAGCTCCATGACGGTGGAGTCGGAAGGGGATATCCTGCACTGGAGAATCAAGGATAAAGACCAGAATATCACCACTATTGATGTGAACCGGAGAAATTCTAATAAATATTAAAGAGGAGATTAAAAACATGAGTGGACTATCGCATTTGGACGAATTGGAGGCAGAAGCAATCTATATCATCCGCGAGGTTGCGGCGGAGTGTGAGAAACCGGTTATGCTGTATTCCATAGGAAAAGACAGCTCGGTGATGCTTCATCTGGCGATGAAGGCATTTTACCCGGAGAAACCGCCCTTTCCCTTTCTGCACGTGAATACCACATGGAAATTCAAGGAGATGATTGAATTCCGTGACAGGAGAGCTAAGGAGCTGGGCATTGAGATGCTGGAGTATATCAATCAGGAGGGAGTGGAGAAGGGTATCAATCCCTTTGACCACGGTTCTTCCTATACTGATATCATGAAGACTCAGGCGTTGAAACAGGCATTGAATAAGTACGGGTTTACGGCGGCATTCGGCGGCGGACGACGGGACGAGGAAAAGAGCCGTGCCAAGGAGAGAATTTTCTCCTTCCGGAATGCGTCTCATGCCTGGGACCCCAAGAATCAGCGGCCGGAGATGTGGAAACTCTACAATACGGAGATTAACAAGGGGGAGAGCATTCGTGTATTCCCTATCTCCAACTGGACGGAGAAGGATATCTGGCAGTATATCAAGAGGGAGAATATCCCCATCGTTCCGCTTTATTTCGCGGCGGAGAGACCGGTGGTATACCGGGACGGCAACATCATCATGGTGGATGATGACCGGATGCGCCTGAATCCCGGGGAAAAGCCGGAGATGAAGATGGTGCGTTTCAGAACTTTGGGCTGTTACCCGCTCTCCGGCGGAGTGGAGTCCACAGCCACCACATTGGATGAAATTATTCAGGAGACCCTGAGCTCCGTGGAGTCCGAGAGAACCAGCCGTGTGATTGACAAGGATGGCGGAGCAGCAAGTATGGAAAAGAGAAAGAGAGAGGGGTATTTCTAGGATGAGCGGATTGTTGAAATTTATTACATGCGGAAGTGTAGATGACGGAAAGTCCACCTTGATTGGACATATTTTATACGATTCCAAGCTCTTGTACGCAGACCAGGAGAAGGCTTTGATTCTGGACAGTAAAGTGGGCTCCAGAGGCGGAGAGATAGACTACTCACTGCTTTTGGACGGTCTGATGGCGGAGCGGGAGCAGGGCATTACCATTGACGTGGCATATCGTTATTTTACCACGGACAACAGAAGTTTTATCGTTGCGGATACTCCGGGCCACGAGGAATATACCCGAAACATGGCGGTAGGCGCTTCGTTTGCGCAGCTGGCAGTGGTTATGGTGGATGCCAAGCAGGGAGTTTTAGTACAGACCAGACGACATTCCAGAATCTGCGCGCTGATGGGTATCAAGCATTTTGTGTTTGCAGTGAACAAGATGGATTTGGTCAACTACAGTGAGGAGCGCTTCAACGAGATTGTGAAGTCCATTGAGGAG
>CAZUAP010000024.1:0-19033 GCA_964617975.1 uncultured Acetatifactor sp.
GAGCCGAGTTTTCTCAAAGTCACCAAATCCTCCACGGGGAAAAAGCCCCTGTTGGCAAGTGCAGCATACAGACCGGGCGCGGTATGTCCCTTGGACAGCACAAAACGGTCTCTGTCCTCCATCTGCGGATTCTTGGGGTCAATATTCATCTCCTCAAAATACAAAAAGGTAAATACATCCGCAGCGGAAAGGGAACCTCCGGGATGCCCCGCTTTTGCACTGTGCACACCGGTGATGATGCCCTTGCGGACGTCATTAGCATGCTTTTTCAATTCCAAGTTTGTCATTTCTTCCTCCGTTTCTGAGCCTACTGTCGCAGTGCACGTCTCTATAGTCAAAACATTCAGTACATATCATATCATGAATTACACCGTTCGTCCACGTGCTTTTTCTATAATATCTGTCTTAGTTTTCACATAAAATGAATCAATATCAATAGATTCCGGGTAATTTTATTTTGAAAAAACGCTCCCCTCTCTCCCTGCGGCAACTGATTCTGTATGCCGCTTTGTTACTTGCCTTTACCATTTTGATATTATCTCTTTTCGGTCATAAACAGGATCAGAGAAAATTTTCCCGTCTGACCAGCCAGCTCTTTGCGGAGAAAATGCTTTCCAACACCTTGAATATGCACTATACGCTGGCGTCCCCTGAGGACTTTGGAATCTACGACTATGAGCCCGTCCTGCCCGCCTATGATGCCTCCTCGCAGCAGGCGAGCCGCGATGCGCTGGAAAGCACCTTGAACGAGCTGGCACAAATCCGTCCCGAGCGGCTCACCAAAGAGGACGCTTACACTTATGAGCTGTTGGTGCGCACATTGCAAAACTCTTTGAATTTATCGAACTTTCCGCTGTATGATGCGCCCTTGTCGCCCTCTAACGGCATACAGTCCCAGCTCCCGATTTTGCTGGCGGAGTATACCTTCCGCACCAAACAGGATGTGGAGGACTATCTGGCTCTGCTGGAGCAGACAGACACTTATTTCGCCTCCCTGCTCACCTATGAACAGGAGCGCGCATCCAAAGGACTTTCCATGTCCACCTATTCTCTCCGTCTGGTTCAAAACCAATGTGACACTATTGTCACCAAATCTGCTCTGGAGGAAGGCAGCCACTTTTTGCAGACCACCTTTCAGGAACGGCTGGAACAGTTGTTGGAAAACGGCACCATCAGCGAAAAGGAGGCTGCAGGCTACACCGCACAAAATGACCGCCTGCTGCGCACGGTGCTGCAGCCCGCCTATGAATCGCTTGCCGACGGGCTGTTTTTGCTGGAGGATGCAGACGGCGTGGAGGCACTTCCATCGGGGCTCGCCTCCCGCGCTCAGGGTCAGGACTACTACCGGTATCTGCTCATCTCCCAGACCGGCTCGTACCGTCCCGTGGAGGAGATACAGACGCTGCTCCAAGAGACTATCAGCGAGGAATACAACGCCATCTGCACCCTGGTGACCCAACATCCTGAGCTGACGGAATATCTGGAGGAAGAGTCCTACACCACACTTCCTTACACAGATGCAGACGCCATGTTAAAGGATTTACAGAACCGGATGACGGACGATTTTCCCGAGTTTCCGGACACTGCCTCTTTTCCGGAGGTGAAAATCAAGACAGTGTCCTCCAATCTGGAGGAATATTGTGCTCCCGCCTTCTATCTCACAGTCCCTCTGGACGATACTGACAACAATGTTATTTATATCAATCAAAAGAATGCTCCCTCGGGTCTGGAGCTCTATGCCACTCTCGCCCACGAGGGCTACCCGGGTCATCTCTATCAGACCGTGTACCAGAATCAATCTTTTCTGAACCGAGACGAGAACATGGTGCGTCAGCTCCTCTGGTACGGAGGGTATCTGGAGGGATGGGCTCTCTATGTGGAATTTTACGGATATGATTATGCCTCACAGCTGCTGCAGGAACAAGGACGAACAGAGGATGCTCTCTGCGTTCAGGCAGAAAAGCACAACCGCAGTCTGCTCCTGTGCCTTTACTCCACATTGGATATCAAGATTCACTATGAAAATGCCTCCCGGGAGGAAATTGCGGAGTATCTGTCCGGTTTCGGCATCCAAAACACCTCCGCCGTAAACGCCGTGTACTGCTACATCGCAGATGACCCCTGCAATTACCTGAAATACTACCTCGGCTATCTGGAGATTCTGGAGCTGAAAAGCAAAGCGGAAACTCTCTGGCAGGAGAACTACAGCGACCGCGCATTCCATAGTTTCCTGCTGGATGCAGGGGCATCGGATTTCACATCTCTGGAGGAGAGGTTACAGCAATTATCTATAGGAAAGGAGAGCCGCACATGAATATTTTGGTTCATCTGTCGGACATTATTATTCCGATGTTGATTTTCTTTGTGGTGGGGTATGGTCTGGTTGGAAGGGTGAAGGTATATGAGAGTTTTTTGAACGGTGCGAAAGACGGGCTGAAGATTGTGGCGGATATCGTTCCCACACTGATTGGACTTCTGGTGGCAGTGGGCGTGCTGCGCGCCTCCGGATTCTTTGAGCTGCTGGGATGGTTTCTGGCTCCGCTGACGGAAGTCTTGGGTTTACCCTCCCAGCTCATTCCTCTGCTGGTTGTCAAGCTGTTCTCCTCCTCCGCAGCCACCGGATTGGTGCTGGATATCTTCAAGACCAATGGCCCGGACTCCTACGCCGGGCTGGTGACCTCCATTCTCATGAGCTGTACGGAGACAGTGTTCTACACCATGAGCGTCTATTTTCTGGCGGCAAAGGTCACCAAGACCCGCTACACACTGCCCGGTGCGCTGCTTTCGACCCTTGCCGGAACCATAGCAAGCATAGTGTTGGCAAAGCTCTGAGGGAATCCGTATTTCCTCAGCTTGCCGGATGCAGCTTACAGTACAGGATGGCAGTCAGGGTGCTGACACCAGTGGCGATAATCGCCGGCACCAGAATCCCTGCCGGATTCACACTGCCATATTGGCTGCGGTAGGCAATCATATTCACCGGAATCAACTGCAATGAGGAGATATTGAGAATCAAAAAAGCGCACATCTCCGGGCTGGCAACGCGCTCCGCCCGCATCCCGCTGCGCTCACCGCCTCTGTTATTCCCATATCCGGCAGTCCCCCGCTGTTCCTCCAGCTTTGCCAGCTCCTCCATCGCCTTGAGCCCCGCAGGCGTACACGCCCAGCCGAGTCCCAGAATATTGGCAATCAAATTGGCTGCAATGTACTCCCTCGCCGGATGTCCGGCGGGAATATTGGGAAACATAAAGTCCAAAAAAGGACTGATTCCCTTCGTCATCTTCTGAATCAGTCCCGCTTCCTTTGCAATCTCCATGAGGCCCATCCACAACGCTACCACGCCCGCCATGGTAATGCACAGGGAAATTGCCTCCCCTGCACTGTCCAGCGCCGCGTTAGTCACATCCGCCATACGGCCGGTCAGCGCCCCATAGATTACCCCCAGCATAATCATAACAGCCCAGATATAATTTAACATAACAGCATCTCCTGCTTTCGTTTAAGACAGTATATGCTGTCAGTTCACTTCCAAGAAGAACCCGGGGCATCCCTCAGGCAAATTCCTGCAGGATGTCGTGTACACGCTCCAACTTCGTCGCTCTGCAGGCGTTGGTACCGCAAAACAGCAGCGCATCCTCCACCTGCCCTCTCGCAGCATTTACCAACGCATCCGTGATGCAATAAGGTGTCTCCGCGGGCTTACAGGTGCTGACGCAGAGGTGGCACTTTCCGTGAGGAACCTGTCCTTCCTTCGTGCGTTTCAGGAAGGCATTGGAGATGGCGCGTCCGGGCATCCCCACGGGACTTTTCACCAAAGTGATATCCTCCTCGGCGGCATCAATATATGTCTGCTTGTAGGCATCCGGCGCATCGCATTCATAGGTGGTCACGAAACGGGTTGCCATCTGGACACCGTCCGCCCCCAAATCCATGGCGTGCTCCGCATCCTCTCTGGTATAAATGCCGCCTGCCACTACCACAGGAATCTCCACGCCCCTCTCCTCGGCCTGAGTCTTCACATACTGCACAATCCTGCGGATTTCCTCATCATAGTCCAGCTCTCCGGCGAGATACTGCTCCAGCTGTTCCAGCGAGAAACCCAGATGTCCTCCCGCCTTCGGTCCTTCGATTACCACCAAATCCGGCAGCCGGTCATATTTTTTCAGCCAGTATTTAAAGATAACCTGCGCTGACTTCTGACTGGATACAATGGGTGCGATTTTGGTACGGCTCTCCCCCGCCAGAAGCGGCAGATTCATGGGCAGCCCGGCACCGGAGATAATCAAGTCCACTCCGGCCTGCACAGCCGCCTTCACATACTCCTCATAATTGCGGGTGGCAACCATAATATTCACACCGATGATGCCCCCCTTTGCAATCTCCCTCGCCCTCTCGATTTCCATGGCGATGGCGCGCAGGTTGGTTCCGATGGGGTCATCATCAAAGCCTTCCTCCCGAAAACCAATCTGAGCGGTGGAGATAATGCCGATGCCACCCTCCGCAGCCACGGCTCCTGCCAGCTTATGCAGGCTGATGCCCACGCCCATGCCTCCCTGAATCACTGGTATGGGAGCTGTCAAATCCCCAATTTTTAACGGTTTCAAATTCATTGCATTTTACCTTCTTTGTTTGAATTTCAAGTTGTTTGATATTCAAAGTATATCACTGTGAGTATATTTGTCAAGGAAAATATTTTTCGCATATTTTATTCAAAATGCCGCACAATAACCTTGTAAGAAAAATATCAGGAGGGAAAATCATGAGCAATATTTCAGAACTCGACTTACAGAATCTTCGCCATCTCATCGGCGGTTTCGACACCACGCACTGCAAGCTGGAAGCCTATGCCAAAGAGGCACAGGATACCCAGATTAAGCAGTTTTTTGAAAAGGGTGCCAAGTCCGCCATGGAGAACAAGCAGCAGTTGATGAAGTTTTTGAATTAAAATGCAAAAATCAGAAAGGTATGGTTATTAGAATGCAGGAAAAAATAATGGTCGCAGATACCCTTGCCGGTATCAACGGTGAACTGACCCGCTATGCAGGGATGATTGCCCAGTCGGAAAATAAGGAGTTAAAGAGCATGCTGAAGCAGATGCGCAATGCCTGTGAGCAGTCTCAGGAGGAGCTGTATCAGATTGCTCGTGAAAAGTCCTACTATGTGCCTGCTGCCAAGGCGACGGACGAGGAAGTGGAACACGTAAAATCCTTGTTCTCCCAGACAGCTTTGTAGAAAGCGTTAAAAGCAGCCAACAAGGGGCTGTCACTTTATCGCCTAAAAAGTCGTAAAGCGGCAGCCCCTTGAAATTTCAATTTGTGAATCAGGAATCTAATTTAATAGAGTCTAATCTAATAGGAATAATTCTGATAGTTCGTGTAATTTGGATAAACCTTGGGAAGCGTGGGGTCCTCATCCAACCGCTGCATCATTTCTTCCACAGTAATACCAATCTGAATGACCGCCACCTGATTGTCATAGGACAGCAGCTCTCCGCCAATCTGCCCGGCAATCTTTTTTGCCTCCGATTTGGAGTCTGCAACCGCAACGACCTGATTCTCTACATAATCCTTCTGTTTTGTCCCCATCGGTACCTCCCCGGATGTTTCCACAACTAATGTTCCCACAGAGCCTTCGGCGGAGATATCCTCAGACGTTTCCAACGATGCTGTATCTGAGGTAGTGTTGGGTTTCCCAAAAGAAACCTCATCAGAGGTTTCTTTTGAGGTTTCTTTTTCTATCGCCGCGGCGTCTTCTGCAGATGCCTGAACCTGTGGCATATCAAATTTCTCCGTGTCCAGCTCACGCGGTCTGGTCAGCAGATACAGGACTATACCGACAATTACCGCAAAAATAAGCAGCAGGCTGATTACCATCACTTTTTTCTTCATCCATTTTCCTTCTGTCTTTTTCAAAGTTGCTCCACAGCCGGAGTTAATACACCGTGATTGTCAATTTGCACTTCTTGTTGGAACCGTCCAGCGTCTTATAGGTAATCGTGGCTTTTCCCTTTGACACCGGAATCAGATAGGTATAACCGTCCGCACCGGTATTAATCTGAATCACATTGCTGTTGGAGCAGGACAAATCCACAATGTCATAGTAATAAGCATACAGTGCGTCGCTGGTGTTCGGTGTCGTATTGCCGGAGACTTCGTCAAAGATATACGGACAATAATATGATAATTTTTCCGAACTGCCCTTGGACATGGTAGTCACTGCAGCAGAGCTCCATGAATATGTAAACAGCTTTCTTACATGGAACTGGAACTTCTTCACTGCAGGTGTCACTGTCACGGTAAAGGTGCTTGTCACTCCACTTCCGTCCGCTGCCGTTGCGGTAATCTTGGCAGTAGCGGTGTTGGTGGAGGAGGTGCCATAGCTCTTGCCGGTCACCTTGCCGTTTTTATCCACAGTAGCCACACTGGTATCAGAACTTGTCCACGTCACTTTCTTGTTCGTTGCATCAGAGTTCGTCAATGCCCCCAGAGATAAGCTCTTACCCTTTCCCACGATAGTCATACTGTTTTTCGAGTAGACGCTTATGCTTGTCACCGGCTTGACGACTTTCACCTTGCAGCTTACGCTCTTTCCGCTTCCGTCCTTCGCCGTAATCTTGATGGTTGCACTTCCCACTGCTCTCGCAGTCACCAAACCTGTTTCACTGACCATCGCAACCTTTGTGTTGGAGGAGGTGTAAGTGAAGTTACCCAGATTTGTGGTTCCACTGTCCTTCTGTCTGCCGTAGGAGGCATTGCTGTCGTAATTATCTGTATAGGGATGCAGCTGCACACTGGTTGTAAAAGTGCCTTTGGTCACCGTACCCAGGGTGCAGGAGTTGCCATCCTCCAGCGCAATCTTATTTGCGGCGGAAGGATATATCGTAACTGTCGCCTCGCCATATTTTCCGGAACCGTCCACAGCCGTCGCTCTCACCTTAACGGTGGAAACCGCGTTGACTTTTCCTGCCTTCAACGCTCCGGAGGCAGAAATCGTTGCTGCATCCTGACCGCTCTCCACGGTCCATTTTACCTGTTTATTCGTGGCATTCGATGTCACCGTCGCGACCATCTGCAGGGTCTTGCCGGATGCTGTCTGATAGAGACCGGTCTTGGAGGTGACGGATACGCTCTGAACTGCCTTCGTCACAGTAACCTTCATGGTCACCTTCTTATTGCTGCCGTCCGTCGTCTGCGCCGTAATCGTCGCGGTTCCTGCTCCCACGGCTCTCACCTGTCCTGTGCTCGTCACAGTCGCCACTTTGGTATTGGACGATGTGTAGGTAACAGATACCTTCGCCGCCGCAGGCGTCGCCACAACGATCATCTGTTTGGTATCAGGATATTCCAGCTTTACGGAAGCATCCTTCGCATCGCTGAGTTTTAATGCCGTGGCCGCCGGCACCAGTGTAATCGTTTTTTTCGCTGTTACCCCTGAACCGTCTGCCGTCGCCTGAACAGTAACAGTCTGCTGCTCCGTGATGCCCGCCTTTGCCTTCAGCACACCCTTGGTATCGATGGACGCATATTCGCTGCCCGAGGTGATTTCCCACGTGACTTTTTGATTGGTCGCATAGGTCGGTCGGAAATTGTACGCTATCAATGTCAGGGTTTTCCCTGCACTCAGGTAACTCGAACCTGTCTTGGACTTGATGCTGAAACTCGTCACATTGGCATTGACCTTAACCTTGAGGGTCGTGACTGCACTCTGGGTGCCGTAGTAGACAGCAACCGCCTTGAGCGTCTTGCTGCCCGATGCTCCGATGGAAAACGCTCCTGTGTAAAGCGTACTCTTTTCCGTGGGATTCTTGCCGTCCAAGGTATAGTAAATCTTGATATTACTGTCTGCCGTGGTGCCTAATGCCGATGTCAGGGTAATCGCATCCGTGCTCTGTATCGTCTGACTATTGGTAACTGCGCTGCCCCCGATGGTCACTTTCGGCGCCTGAAGCTCCGTATTGTTGGCAGCGGAGGGCGCAGCCATCTTGATAGCTGCCTCCACGTTCAAAAGTCCTGAACCAAAATTAGCGGAATTGGTATATCCGGTCTTTGTCGCCGAATCCTGCAATATCTTTTTGACCATGTCAACCGTGGTCTTGGTCTTGGCTTTCTGCAAATCCGGGCGTACCGAGATAATGTAAGCCGCTGCTGCTGCCACCATAGGCGCTGCCTGAGAAGTACCGTCTATGGCTGCATAGGAACTGCTCGGCACGGTGGAGTAAATGGATGTGCCCGGTGCCGTTATATCAATAATCCCTGAGCCATAGTTGGAAAAAGATGCCAGGGACGCCGAGCCCTTCTGTTTCGCCGAAACAGTGATGACATTGTCAAAGCAGGCAGGCGAATAATAATTGCTGCTGGTCTTGGTCTTAGATAAGGACTTGGAATCATTTCCCGCCGCTGCTACCACCACAACGCCCTTGTTGACTGCTGCATTGACAACACTCTCAAACAAAGCGTCATAATAAGGCCCGCCAAGACTCATATTGATGACTCTCGCGCCACTCTTGACCGCCGCATTGACAGCCTGGATAATTCCCGCCGTACTCCCGGACGCGGTACTCTTCAGCGGATTTTCCTCCAATGCCTTGATGGACACGATGGTTGCGTTGTACGCGATTCCCGCACCGCCTTTGCCGTTGTCCTTGTTGGCTGCAATAATGCCGGCTACGTGCGTTCCGTGGCGGTCATTATCAGCTGCACCATTGTAGGATTTGTTTCCATATATGCCAGTGTAGGTACTGCTGGTCGAACCTACTCTGCCCTTTAAATCTTCATGTCCCTTTTCGATACCGCTGTCAATCACCGCAACCTTGACGCCTTTTCCGGCTTTGGAATTATAAGACCATGCTCCGGAAGAATTAATCTCATCATGATAATACTGGTCTGTGGACAAATACGGATCCGTTTTCCCAGTCGCAGCCACATTCAAATCTGCGGACTGCTCATCATATTCCACAAGTTCATTGCAAGTGTAATATATGTAATTAGGGTACACGGCAGGAAGCAGCACATCACTGTCCTCCGCCATGGCAATAATCTCTGTGGCTTCCTCATCAAAAGAGATTACGGCTACCCCATTCTCATAAGACGACAGTGTCGCCCCATATCCCTTTGCCACGGTATTTGCATAATCCTTTGTGTCCGCAAAAAAGACTGCTTCATGAGCTGCATACTGGACATCTCCCTGATATCCCTCCAGACGGTCTGCCGTTCCCTGCAGCTCCACCTTCTCTGCAACCATGGCTGCCGTCAATTCCATTTCCAGCTCCGGTGCTTTATGATTCTTCTCCTGCGGAATTTCTTCCTCTGCCGCATCACCGTTTCCGTCAGTCTCGTCTGCATCATTTCCGCTGACATCGCTCTTAGGTTGGTCTGCGGTCTCGCCGGGCTCCCCAGTCTCATCCAAATCCGTTTCTTCGACTGTCTCTGCTGTATCTTCCGTCTCTGCAGCATCCTCCGTCTCGTCGGAAACCGTCGTATCCTCGACATCCTGCTCTGTCGTATCCTCAACACTTCCGGTTTCCGGGAGCTCCTCAACGTCTCCTGTCTCCGGAATCTCTGCGGCAGGCTCGTCCTCATCCTCTGTGTCCTGCACAATACTTACTTCCACAGCACTCGCTGCCGCATCGTCACTTTCCGCATAAGCTGTGGAGACCGGTGTCACTGTCATGATTCCCGCCAACAGCAACGCCAGCCACTTCTTCATTGATTTTTTCTTCATCTTCTCCCTCCCATATTTAAGTTTCCGTACGCCCAATCCACATACATAATTTAACTTTATTTTAATTTTTTCAGTATGTCAAGATGGCATTTTGCTCATCTATCCGATAGATATCTAATCAGTTATCCAATCAGTCTTGCAAAAAAAGGCACTGCAACCACAGTCATAACGCCCGCCACCACGATGGACAGACTGCTCATGGCACCCTCTATCTCGCCCAGCTCCATTGCCTTGGAGGTTCCCATGGCGTGGGATGCCGTTCCGATGGCAAGCCCTCTGGCGATGGGCTCCTCAATGTGAAACAGTCGACAAACCGTCTCTGCCGCCACATTTCCTAGAATCCCGGTGATGCTGATGGAGACCACCGTAAGCCCCACAATTCCCCCCTGTTTCTCGGACACGCCCATGGCGATTGCCGTGGTGATGGATTTGGGCAGCAATGTCACATACTGCGTATGGGTCAGCCCGAATGCCAGACTCATGAGAAAGATGCTCACCATGGCGGTCAGCACCCCGGAGGCGATGCCCACAAAGATTGCCAGCGGATATTTTTTCAAAAGCTCCAGCCGCCGATACAAGGGTATCGCCAGACTCACCGTGGCGGGGGTCAGAAAATAACTGATATATTTTGCTCCCGCCTCATAGGTCTCATAATCCACATGACATACTAACAGAAAACATATGATTAAAATCACCGCAATCAGCAGCGGATTTACAATCGCCGCCTTCAGCTTACGCTTTGCGACAACACCGATTTCATAGGCAAGAAGTGTGATGACCACGCCAAAAAAACCGCACTCCAAAAGAATCTCATTCATCTGCTTTACCTCCCTGCTCCGAGCGGTTCTTACGTCGTCCCGCCCGCAGGATAGCCTGTGCCGTTCTTCCCGTCACCGTCATGATTAAAATAGTGGACACCACCGAAATCACACACAGCGGAACCATCATCTGTTTCATCGCATCCACGCTGGTCATGATGGACACCGTCGGCGGGACAAAAAGAATGGGCATGATTTCCACTAAGAAATCTGCCGCACCTTCCACCTTTTCAAGCGGTATCACCTTCGTCACCAGCCCCAGCAGCATCAACAGCAGTCCGTAGACGCTTGCTGCCACCGGCAGGGGAATCAGATACTCCATCAATTCCGCTATAAAAGATACTGCCAGAATTATTGACAGCTGTTTCATAAATTTCATAATTTTCCTCTCCGCAGCATCACTGTTCTACATTTGATGCCGCACTACTCCATATTCATCGTCCAGTCGAAAATACGGACATTCCCGCTGAGTACCGGACAAAAAACGATACATCTCGTCCTCGTCCAGATTCACCATACAGCAGTAGCACTCATAGTCCTCGTCATATACATAATTGACACAAATGTCACAACCACTCGCCATCCCATGCCTGCCTTTCTCACACTAATCTTCTCATGAAGAATTACTTCATGGAGTTACTCTCCATGAAGATATGCGTATATCTCCCTCTTTCCCACGCCCCGGTCCTTTGCCACCTGTTTCATCGCAGCCTTATTGTCCATGCCCTGCTCCTCATAGTAATTCATATGCTCCTCAATGCTCAGGCTCTCCCAAGAGGCAATCTCTTCCCGGCGTTTCTCCTCGAAACTCCTGCCCTCCAGCACAAGCACATACTCGCCCCGGGGTTCCTCGGTTTGATAATACTCCAGCGCGTCCTCCAGCGTGGTGGGCATCACCGTCTCAAACTTCTTGGTCAGTTCCCGGCAAAGGGTGATGCGCCGCTGTCCCAGCGCCTGATGCAGCTCCTCCAGAGTGCGCACCAGATGATGCGGTGCCTCGTAGAGAATCATGGTGCGACTCTCCCGGGTCAGCTCCTCCAATATGATTTTTTTCTCCCTCTTGTCCGAAGGCAGAAATCCCTCAAAGCAAAAGCGTCTGGTGGAAAGTCCCGACAGCGTCAGCGCCGTGATGCAGGCGGCAGGTCCTGGCAGCGAAGTCACCGACACCCCGCTCTCGTGGCACATCTGTACCAGCACCTCCCCGGGGTCGGAAATCGCCGGAGTCCCGGCATCGGTAATCAGCGCGATATTCTGCCCGTTCAAAAGCTGCCCTACGAGCTGTTTTGCCTTTTCCACCTTGTTATATTCATGATAGCTTGTCATGGGGGTATGGATGTCGAAATGATTTAACAGCCTGATGCTGTTGCGGGTATCCTCCGCAGCAATCACATCCACACTCTGAAGGGTCTGAATCACCCGGGGCGTCATATCTCCCAGATTGCCGATGGGGGTGGCGCACAAATACAATGTTCCTGCCATCAAAACTCCTCCTAAAAGCCGTACACGTCCCGAATCTCCGGCATATAAACTCCCTGACGCTCAAAGATAATCAAAGGCTTTTCCACTGTCATGCGGGGACGTCCCCCTCGCACCGCCTCCACCAGCACCATGTTGGGCTCTCTGTCCACGTAAGGGTAGACCAGCTGCATACGCTTGGGTTCCAGCTTGTATTGTGACAAAGTTGTCATAATCTCTGCCAGACGGAACGGTCTGTGCACCAGAAAGAAATGTCCGCCCGGTTTCAACAGCTTTGCCGTCACCCGGACCACATCCTCCAGAGTGCAGAGAATCTCATGCCGGGCAATCGCCTTGGGTGCCTCGGGATTTGCAAGCCCATGCTTTCCTATCATATAGGGGGGATTGCAGGTGATACAGTCAAAGGAAGCAGACTGAAAACACTGGTCTGCTTCCTTAATATCCCCTGTCACAATATCGATTTTATCCTCAAGCCCATTCATCGACACGCTTCTGCGCGCCATGTCCGCGCTCTCCTCCTGAATCTCCAGACCGGTCAGATGGGCACAATGATACTTTGCGGACATGAGCAGCGGAATAATCCCTGTGCCTGTCCCAAGGTCAAGCAGCACATCCTGCTCACCCGCCCTCGCAAATCCGGTCAAAAGTACCGCGTCCATGCCAAAACAGAATTTTTCCGGATTTTGAATGATACCGTAGCCGTTGCGCTGCAGATCATCAATTCTCTCACCGGGGTTCAGATGAATTTCCTTCATTTTCATTCTGCTCAGGTTTCCTTCCTGTCCGGTTCCTCCGGTCTTTCCTGTAACGTCTCTCGCCGGAGCGGTTGTCCTGACGATTGTCCTGTCTATTTTCCTGCCGGCTATCCTGCCGATTCCCGGACCGGTTCTCCTGCGCCTTCTCACTGCGCTGCTCCGGGCGGTTGTTATTATTCTGACGTCTCTCGCCGCGGTTCCCACGGCGTTCCTCTCCGCCGTCCCGCTGAGCGCGCTCCCGTCTGGATTCGCCGTTACCGCCGTTCTGGCGATAATTGTCCTGACGGCGTCCCTCCGACCGGTTATCCGACCGGTTGTCCTGCCTGCCGCCTGTCTGCTCCTCGGACTTGCTCTCCTCCAGTTCAACCTGCTCAAGCCTCTCAAGCTCCTGCTGCTCCTCGGGGGAAAGTTCCATGCGCTCCTTCTTGGAATGCTTTCTCTTGAAATGAAGCTGTCCTACCTCATACTCGCGGATTTCCTTGGAATCGCCATCCTCCACAATCACCTTTACCAGTTGTCTGAGGACATTAACGCTCTGTACCTCTCCCTTGCATCCATCCTCCGCAGTCACCATATCTCCAACGCTGGGCAGCCGCCTGTTCAGCTCTTCATAGGTTTCTTCCTCATTTTTCAGACAACACATCAAACGTCCGCAGACCCCTGAAATTTTCGTCGGATTCAGGGACAGATTCTGCTCCTTCGCCATCTTGATGGAGACGGGAATGAAGTCGGACAGATAGCTGTGACAGCAAAGGGGTCTGCCGCAGATACCGATTCCGCCGATAATCTTCGTCTCATCCCGAACGCCAATCTGGCGCAGCTCGATTCTGGTCTTGAACACCCCTGCCAAATCCTTCACCAGCTCGCGGAAGTCAATACGCCCATCCGCTGTAAAATAAAAGAGCACCTTGTTGTTGTCAAAGGTGTATTCTGCATCAATCAGTTTCATCTCCAGATTATGCTTGCGAATCTTTGCAAGGCAAATCTGAAAAGCATCCTTTTCTTTTTGCCGGTTCGCCTGTTCCTGCTCCACATCCCTCTGGGTAGCAATGCGAATCACCGGCTTTAACGGCTGGACAACCTTGTCGTCCTCCACCTCGCGGATATCCGATACCACCGTGCCAAACTCAATACCTCTGGCAGTCTCCACGATAACATGGTCTCCGCGCTTTATCTCAAACTCCAATGGGTCAAAAAAATAAATCTTCCCCGCTGTACGAAATCTCACGCCTATCACTCTGGTCATAATCTATATACCTCACACTGTAAATAATTATTAGGTAATTGCGAGATTGTTGATAACTTCCGCAATTGTGCAGTTTGTATATATCCAACACAGGCACGCTTTCGCTATGTGTTTTTCGCAGCGGACACATAAGAGCCTAAAGTACAGGCTCTAAGTGCTCGGCGCATGCTACTCTACAGAGTAGCAGAACTAATGCCTGTTTATGGATATATACAAAACTGCACAAAAGCTGCGTTATTGAAATGATTGTCGCAATTACTTTCAAACATGATAATGTTTTGTCATCTGTATCACAGTACAGATACCTGACTATTATAGCACACCTTTCCCATACGCTCAACCATATTCCTGGATGGTGAGGAAAAGCAGTTCCATCACAAGCTCAAAATTGACATTTGCCTCCAGCCTTTGTTTTGCCGTATCCAGAGCCCGGATGACTGTCTCAATTCCTTCATAGCTGCTGCGCTGGGCACATTTGCGCAGTGCTCCAAGCTCCTCCCGAAAGACCAGATGGTTGGCATCCTTGGTCGCCTTGAACAATAATACATCCCTGTACCAGATTGCCATGATATCAAAATAATCATTTATTTCCAGCTTGTATTCGCTGATTTTCTTTATGGCAGCCACCATCTCATGCAGCTCCATATCATGAATGTATTTTAACAGCGACAGAGCCTCATTTTTGATATTTTCAAAATCCTCACTGGATGCCAGCGCTTTGGCTTTCCCCACATTTCCTCTGGCAAAAGCCACACAGACATCCGCCTTATAGTCCGGCACCCGCAACTCCTCCATCAGGAATTTCCGCACCTTTGCGTCCGCCACCGGTTTCATGTTCAGCACCACGCAGCGGCTGAGAATCGTGGGTAGCAGCGCATTGACGTTGGTGGTGAGCAGGAGAATCACCGCATACTCCGGCGGCTCCTCCAAAGTCTTTAACAAAGCATTCTGTGCCTGCTGCGTCATTTTCTCCGCCTCATTCACAATGTAAACCTTGTAGGGGCTGCTGTACGGTTTGATTGCCACATCTCCGTTAATCTGCCCACGGATATCATCCACGCTGATGGTGTTGGGCTTGTCATGTGTCACGCGTATGATATCAGGCTGATTGCCGGACAATGCCTGCTTACAGGAATGACACTCCTGACAGGGCTCCGTATCCCCCCGCTCGCACTGCAGCGCCATCGCAAACACCTTTGCAATAAACTCCTTGCCGGAAGATTTCTCTCCGTTGATGATATATGCGTGAGAAATCTTTTTTGCCGCCAGAGCATTCTGCAGATGCTCTTTTATCTGTTCCTGACCAATAATATCCGTAAATTTTGCCATTTGTATCTTCCCTCCAGTCCTCAGGTGAAAATATCCAAAAGCAGTCCCTTTATCTCGCCGATTTTGCCGAGAATAGCCAGGTTATCCTTCTCGTCCTTCATAAGCTCCTGTGCCAGCTGGTCAAGATTTTCATCCACCAGCCGGATGATTCCGTATACCCGGTGCCGCCCCCGCCTGTCCAGAAAATTTTCTCTGGAAAAGGAATGGGAATGCGTCACCACTTCGTTCAGGAAACTCTTTACCAGCCCCCGGTAATGTTTCATGTCCTTCACGTCCCGCTTTTTGGCGAGGCGCTCTCCCTGCATGGTAATCTCCTCCATGAGAGTATTTAATCTCGCCTGTAACTCCGCTTCCTCAATGTTGCTGGCGAGCATAAATTTAAAGCTGCCGTCGGTGGACGATGCCGGCTGTGTCTGCTCCACCGGAGCGGTCTGTTGTATTTGATTGACTTTGATTTCCATACGCCCACCTCCCCATTTTTATATCGGCATTTTTGCGGCGGTTATTATCCGTATTGCCGGATGTATTCCATAATTTCCGCAAGGCACCCTTCCAGACAATCATTCTGAAACCGCCTGTCGATGCCTGCTGCCTTGATTTTATCCTCGGAAAAATCTTCGCTGTCCGCCAGAAAGCGGCGGCACATCTCCTCGTACTTCGGCTGCTGCTGTTTCTTCTCCCTGTCCAACGCCCTCTGCAGACGCACCCCGTCATCCAGCTCTATCAATATGGGCAGAACCTTCTGAACACCGAAATATCGCTGCATACTCTGATATGCCTCCAGCGTGCCTATCATGAGGTAATCCTGCCTGCCCTCCGGCACGAACTGTCCGTCATCCACGGTGAAATACCGCCAGAGACCATGAAAGGTATGGTACTCCCGCTGTTCAATCACTTTCCCTGAGCTAAGCAGCTTTTGGAATCCTGCCTCGTCCGTGAAATGATATTCCACGCCCTCCTGCTCGCCTGCGCGGATTGGTCTGGTCGTGTAGGGCACGATGGTACTGAGCCCCGCCTCGCCCGCATTTTGTCCGTTCCGCTGCAGCAGCTCCTTAAAGATTGTGTCTTTTCCGGATGAACTTTTTCCCATCAGATAAAAGATTTTACCCATTTAGACTTCCACCACTCTAAGCATATTTGTCTTTCCTGTAATACCCAAAGGCACGCCTGCTGTAATGACAACTCTGTCACCAGACTTAATCATGCCTGCTTCCTTGGCTGTCTTCACGGATTCTGCAACCAGCTCCTCCATGGTATCTGCCTTTTTCACCAGTAGCGGCGTCACACCCCAGAGCAGATTCAGTTGTTTTGCAATCCTGTCTGACATGGTACAGCCGATAATGGGGCAATTCGGCTTGAATCTTGCCACTGCCTCCGCTGCGAACCCGGACAGGGTCACGGTGATAATTGCTGCCGCCTCCAAATGCATCGCCGTATGACAGGTAGCATGGGCAATCGCCGTAGTGATATCTTTTTTCGCCTCGGGAGATGCACTTATCATCAGTTTCTCCGACTTGGTCATTCTTGCCTGATAATCGATATCCTTCTCTGCACACTCCGCAATCCGGGACATAGTCTTAACCGCCTCCACGGGATACAGACCTGCCGCACTCTCACCCGAGAGCATGATTGCCGTGGTGCCGTCGTAGATGGCATTGGCAATATCCGTTGCCTCCGCTCTGGTCGGGCGGGGATTTTTTATCATGGATTCCAACATCTGGGTGGCTGTGATTACGTGTTTGCCCTGAGCATTCGCCATCTTAATCATCTTCTTCTGCAATACGGGCACTTCCTCCAGGGGAATCTCCACGCCCATATCACCTCTTGCCACCATAATGCCATCGGACACACTCAGAATTTCCTCAAGATTCTGAATTCCCTGCATATTCTCTATCTTCGCAATAATCTTCATATCACTGCCATGCTCGTGCAGCAGCTTTCTTACCTCCAAAATATCCTCCTTGCATCTCGCAAAGGAGGCTGCCAGGAACTCATATCCCGTCTCGGCACCGAAAATAATGTCCTCTCTGTCAGCATCGCTGATATAGGGCATGGAGAGCACTGCACCGGGCACATTCACACCCTTGTGATTGGACACGAAACCGCCATTTACCACATGACAGACAATGTCCTGGTCTCCGATTTCCTCCACACGCATCTCAATTAGTCCATCATCGATAAGAATTACAGTTCCGACGCTAATGTCATTTTTCAGATTTTTGTAAGTGATGGAGGCGCGCTCCGAGTTGCCCATGACCTCCTCGGTGGTCAATATGAACTTCTGTCCTGCCACAAGCTCTGCCTTCCCGCCCTCAAAATTCTGCAGTCGGATTTCGGGTCCTCTGGTATCCAGCAGAGTTGCCACGTGCAGACCAAGCTCCTCTCTCACCTTCACCACCAAATCAAACTTTTTCTTCTGTTCCTCCTTTGTGCCATGGGAAAAATTAAATCTCGCCACATTCATGCCGGCTGACATCAGCTGCTTTAAGCATTCCTCATTCTCACTGGCGGGTCCAATCGTGCAAATAATCTTTGTTTTTCTCATACTTTAAAACTCCTGTTTTCTTAAAATAATTAGATATGTATTAACATTCCCGACCTCACTTCTGCAAACATTCGGGATTTGTCCTCATATTGTATGGATGCTGACCTCTCCATCCTGTTCTTCAATCCCCTGTACCCGAAGTCCCCGGGCTCTGTCACGCAAAATCTGTTCATACAGCTCATGATTCAGGATTTCCCCGGGCACCAACAGGGGTATTCCCGGCGGATACAGGTTGACAAAATCACCTACCGGGCATCCCACCGCATCTGACAGTTTTGTCATTTTACAGGGCATATCCCAGGCTTCTGTCAGAGGATATGCGGAATCCGGGATAAATATATGTTCCTTCCGAATATCTGCTTTTGTTTCCGGATGCTGTCCTTCCCGAATACCCGTATCCATCTTTTGATTCCATAGCATACGGTCAATCTCCAAAAGTGCCTGCTCCATTCTGTCGTAGGCTTCCTCGTCGTCCGCCAGCGTAAACATCGCCAGACAGTAATTGCCCGCCGCCATCTCGCATTGTAAATGGTACTTCTCCCGCAGCAGGTCGTAAATCCATTGACCGGACACCTCTGCCTCCCCTACGGAAATCACCAATTTACCAATGTCCTGTCTGCCTCTTTCAATATCCTCCCATGGGACGAACCACAGCACGCGACACGCCTGCAGGTGCTCCAGCATTTTCCGGTAAAGCTCCCGGAACCTGCCAAATCTCTCCCCACCCTGCTCTGCCACAATCTCCAACGCATCCTCAATGCCGGACATCAATAGATAAGATGGGCTGCTGGACTGGTATATATGCAGAAAACGCTTTACTCTCTCCCTGTCAATCCGACTGCCGTTGATATGCAAAAGAGCTGTCTGGGTCATGGCGGGCAGCGTCTTATGGACACTGTGTACCACAAGGTCTGCACCCTGCGTGCAGCTGCCCTCCGCGAAACCTTCCGCAAACCCCAGATGGGCCCCATGCGCTTCATCTACAATCAGGGGAATCCCCCTTTTGTGGACAACCTCTGCAATCCCGCGTATATCGGCAATACGTCCCTCGTAGGTGGGCGACACAATCAACACCGCGCCGATGTCCGGCGTGCTTCCCAATGCCTGCTCTACCTGCTCTGCCGTCACCGCCTCACCGAAATCA
>CAZUAP010000025.1:0-18923 GCA_964617975.1 uncultured Acetatifactor sp.
CACATTGGCAATATTGTTGGATATAGCTTCGTTGCGAAGCCAGCTGGCATCTGCAGCCTTGTCCAGCACATTGATATAATCAAAAGCATTGGTATTAATCATAAATAGCTCCTTTCACATCAGCATTACGCCTACACTATTTTATTATAGTTTATTTCAGCAAAAAGACAATATCCTTTTTTCCTTTTTACAAAAAGTACAGCACTTTGTACATAAATGCCTTCACATTTCCACAAACAAAAAGGACTTACTGTTCGCACAATAAATCCTTTTATCTGCAAGGCAGTGCACTAAAACTCCATTTTTCGTGCTCAATTCACTTAGCTGCCATTCATATTCTTATTCGGTTATCCGCGGTGGTTCTGTCGTTTCAGCTCCTCAATTTCGTCAAAAACCACATCGTTAAGCACTTTGATATATGTACCCTTCATTCCTGAGGAACGGGATTCAATGACACCCGCGCTCTCAAACTTGCGCAGCGCGTTGACAATGACGGAACGGGTAATCCCCACACGGTCCGCAATCTTGCTCGCCACCAGGATTCCCTCCATGCCGTTCAGTTCATCAAAAATATGCGTGATTGCCTCCATCTCCGAGAAGGACAAGGTGCTGATAGCGGATTTCACCACCGCCACCTTGCGGCTCTCCTCCGCACTCTCCTCATTCACTGCACGGAGCATTTCAAGTCCAACCACCGTTGTGCCATATTCGCAGAGGATAATGTCATCAATATCGTACTGTGAATCACTCTTGTAGATAAACAAGGTACCAAGGCGCTCCCCCGCTATCTCAATGGGAGCAATCGTCGCCTGAAACTTGCGAATGTCCTCGCTCTCAAATCCAAGTGTCTCCAGATTCACATTTTCTTTGGTGGAGAGTACACCCAGCAGACGTTCATTCAACATGGGGTCGATAAAGCCTCCCACGCTTTCACCGATGAGCTCCTGGATAACCTCCACGCCCTCCGCCACACCGACGCCCAATACCTTGCCTTTACGGCTGATAACTAGGATATTAGAATTTAGGATTTCACGCATCACCTTACAGATATCGTTAAAAACAACTTTGCTGGAATTATTATTGTGCAATAACTTTCCGATTTTCCTTGTCTTGTCCAACAACTGCACGCTGCTCATGAATCTCCCTCTCTTTCCGGTTGGCCGCCTAATCTGCTGCGGAATGTTTTGTTTTAGGTTACTTGTCAATTATCAATTGTTAATTGTTTCACAATATGTACTTTCACACTTGAATAAAACAATATTATCACATATCGAAACAAATTACAATGCAAAAAGAGTGAATTTCAGCATTTTTTTTGATTTATTTGACAATTTCACCACAATTCTTATCCGCGCACACAAGGCGACTGCCCTTCTCCAGCATCAGGCCGCCGCACTTGGGGCATTTTTCCTTGGAGGGCTTATCCCATGTCATAAAGTCGCACTCCGGATATCCGATACATCCGTAGTATCTCCTGCCCTTTCTCGTCATTTTCAGCACAATATCCTTGCCGCACTTGGGACAGGGCACACCCGTCTTCTCAAAATAAGGCTTGGTATTGCGACACTCCGGGAAACCGGGACAGGCGAGAAAACGCCCGTGGGGGCCATATTTGATGACCATATGGCGTCCACAGTTCTCACAGATTTCCTCAGACTCCTCGTCTGCGATAGTGACCTCTGGAAGTTCCTTCTCCGCCTGTTTCACCGCCTCATCCAAATCGGGATAGAAATTCGCCACGATGGTTTTCCACTTGACGCTGCCCTCCTCCACGCTGTCTAAGAGCGCCTCCATGTTGGCAGTGAAGTTCGCGTCCACAATCGTGGGGAACGCCTCCTTCATCATATTGTTCACCACCTCGCCCAGCTCTGTGACATAGAGATTTTTGCTCTCCTTCGTCACATATCTTCTGGCGAGAATGGTAGTGATGGTAGGTGCATAGGTGCTGGGGCGTCCAATGCCCAGCTCCTCTAAGGCGCGCACCAGTGCAGCCTCCGTGTAATGAGCAGGGGGCTGTGTGAAATGCTGTTTGGCGTCAAAGGACTCGAAGGAAAGCTCGCTGTCCTTGGAAAGTCCCTTGGTCAGGGTATTGCCCTTCTCCTCCTCATCCTCCTGCACATAGACACTCATAAAGCCGTCGAACAACAGCTTGGAGGCAGCGAGGGTGAAGAAATGCTCCCCCGCCTGTATCTTGACGGAGGTAGTCTCATATCTGGCAGAGCTCATGCGGCTTGCCACAAAACGTTTCCATATAAGCTGATAGAGACGGAATAAATCTCTGGGCAGCTCATCCTTGATTGCCACCGGAATCCTCGCCGGATCGGTGGGGCGAATTGCCTCATGGGCATCCTGAATCTTCTGCCCGCTCTTGGCGGTATTTACGCTTTCCGCCTGATATTCCTCGCCGTAGTTTTTAGCGATAAAATCATGCGCCATAACCTGCGCCTCATCGGACACACGGGTGGAATCGGTACGCAGATAGGTAATCAGACCGATAGTGCCCTCTCCCTTGATATCCACGCCCTCATAGAGCTGCTGTGCCAGACGCATGGTCTTTTGGGTGGAGAAATTCAGCACCTTGCTCGCCTCCTGCTGAAGTGTGGAGGTTGTGAAGGGCAGGGGCGCCTTCTTGACACGCTCCCCCTTTTTAATCTCGCTGACACGGTAATCTGCATCTTTCAGGGAAGCCATGATGGCATCCACTTCCTCTTTGCTGTGGATGGTCTGCTTTTTGTCCGTCCCGTAATATTTGGCAATGATAGGCTTTTTCTCACCCTTGACAGCGAGCTGCACATCCAGAGACCAATACTCCTCCGGTATGAACGCCTTGATTTCATCCTCTCTGTCACAGATAATGCGCAAGGCAACCGACTGCACGCGCCCCGCACTCAAGCCTCTCTTAATCTTCGCCCAAAGCAGCGGGGAAATCCGATATCCCACCATACGGTCAAGCACACGCCGCGCCTGCTGGGCATCCACCAGATTCATGTTGATTTCTCTGGGATGCTTTAAGGACTCCTTCACTGCGTTTTTTGTAATTTCATTGAAGGTAATGCGGTATACCTTCTTATCTTCCAGTTTTAAAGCATGATACAAATGCCAGGAAATAGCCTCCCCCTCGCGGTCCGGGTCAGTAGCCAGATAAATTTTTTCCGCTTTCTTTACCTCTTTGCGCAGGGACGCCAGAATATCACCCTTCCCCCGGATTGTGATATATTTCGGCTCATAATCATGCTCTACGTCAATTCCGAGCTGACTCTTGGGCATATCGCGGACATGACCGTTGCTGGCGGCAACTTCATAATTCGCACCCAAAAATTTCTTGATGGTTTTCACCTTCGCAGGTGACTCCACGATAACCAAATACTTTGCCATACTTCCTCTCCCATATTACTTGTAGTTAATCGTGAATCACTATACACCATAATTTTCAGAAGTGCAAGTTTTTTTGCGAAATATAATAGATGAGAGGGCAAAAAAGCCGCCTTCGGTTGAAGTGAACAGTGCTCACTTTAGACCAAAGGCGGCAATTCATGCCAATTATTTATTATGCGTCATGTTACTGGACATCAAAGTAGAAAATACCCTTTCCTGTATCCTCGTCGGCATATGCCTGTGAGGCGTTGGCGCTGGACCTCCATGTCAGGATTGCTCTGTAGCTGCCCGCAGGAACGTTATTCTGGGTGCTGAACTTCATATATCCGGTATTGGAGCTCTCATACTCGAATCCCCATTCCACGCCGGAGGTATCCACCCAGTCGGAACCATTCTTTTTCTGCACCTTAACGCTCATGTTGTTGTTGATACACTTGGACATATGACCTGCAGAGGTAGTCACATGGAACCTGCGGTAGTTCTTCGTCAGTTTCAATCTGTTGTCATAATCCAGACCGGTGATACCACCGCCGAGAGGAACCTTCTGACCGTTCTCCTCGTAATAGTCAAATACCAAAGTAACCGCCGGGATACCAAACTCGAAGGAATACTCTCCTGCAGCGGTGCTTGAAGTAGGCCACACAACCGTTCCGTTATCCTTCACCCACTGTACCTGCACCTGCACCCAGAAAGCCTCGGAGTAATCAATATCGTAATCTCCGGGACGGAAGATAACTCTGCCGCTGGTACCGCCATCCGTCAGCTGTCTCCAATCTGTCCAGGTTCCGGTCAATGCAATCAGTTCATCTTTCTGGTTTAACTTGGCTGTACAGAAACGCACATAACGCACCGGATGCCCGTTGCCGCCGCCATAAGTGTCCTTAATCTCCTGCCAAGGCACGCTCTCGACAATCTCAAGGTTATCATCGCCTCTCAGGAACTGGGAGCTCAGGCTGAAATTGCTGAGTTTTCTGAGAACCCAAGTCTCCTCAACCGTATCGTAGTAATTGCCGGACTTGTTTGTACGCACACCGGCGTCATTGGTTCCTCTGGGATGCTGTGCCGTAGCCGTAATCGTCACAGAGACACCTGCCTCAATGTCCTTCTTCAGCTTGAAACGCAGGTCATTGTCATTCTCTCCAGCCAGCACTTCAACATAATCTGCACCGGTAGCCGAACCATCGCCGGTCACAGAGAAACTCCACTTAATTGTATCCGGGTCTACATAATTCTCATCGTAAGAGACACCCATCACCTTATCCAGATTGGTACCTGTGGCATGGGCTGATACTGCATAGACAGCACCCTCCTGCAAATCCGAACCAGCTATGCACACACCTGCAGGCAAATCAACATCGGTGACACGTCTGATTTTTACAGTCACGCATTTCGACTGCAAAGGTGCGCCGGTAGAGCTGTCCGTGGCATCTGTTCTAATCCACAGGCGCAGCAATCCGTCACTTCCGCCATCCTCCGTGGTGCCGATGCGAATACGGATGCCCCCTGTCTCCGGAACTGCCGTGGCATCCAATGTGCCGTCCGGCTCATTCTCAAAATAGCAGCTGTATCCGGTTCCGGCGGAACATACCACAGTGACCGGAAGAAGGTATCCATCATCGCTGCCCTGTCCCTGACCGGGCTCAAGAACAATCTCATTCAGGCACTGAATCACCGCCGTAGGAGAAGGCGTGGTTCCTGCCGTAGGATTATTCCGGGAAGTAATATTATAAGCTGTGTTGAAGGTTCTTCCGGAATTCTCCATATTCAACTGAAGTCTCACATTTCGATATGTGGCGAAATCCGAAGTATCTGCATTAAAAGACTTTACGTGCTCAGCCAGCAGACCGCTATCCACAGCTCCCGAGCTCTTGTCCGTCTGCGTATAAGACAATGTCCGCGCCCCTGAATCATAGGTAATCGCGTAGGTATAATCCGGATTGTCAATGCTCAGCACACCGCCGCTGTAATCCACACTGCTGGTGGCATCAATAATCAGCGACTCAATCATATTCGCCGTAAACTGTGCCTCCTGCTGCAGCGCCGTCTCCACCGTACCGCGCCTGTATGAATTGGTAGAAACCACCAGAGCGCCGCCAATGGTAGTGGTGATGATGCTCAGAATCGCAACCGCACACACCATCTCCAACAGTGACAGTCCTCTCCTGTCCTTACAGAATCTCCTGAATAACATACTCTCTCCTCCCTTAAGCTATGTACACCTAATCAATGTACACTTTACCGGTTACAGGAACCAAAGTGATACTATATTCCCTTCCTCCACGCGCAGCCGTAATCTTAGTACAATAGCTGCCGCCCACGGACGCCTTAAACGCCCCGGTGCTTCTGTCAAAAATAATAGTCAACGGTTCGTCTGCAAGCAAATGAGTGGTCCCATCCTTGCATTCATAGGTGACGGTAATCTTCGAGCCCCCCACTTCTGACGTAGTGGGAGTTCCAAACCCGCTGGCGCTATTGCTGAAATACTCGTCACACACAATCTTTCCTGTAGAGGAATCCACCCGCAGAACGTATTTCGCGTCCGCCTTACCCATGGCTGAGGTGCGGTGTCTCTCCAGCGAATAGGCAATCTTCTGAACACACTGCTGTGCCGGTCTGCCCGTCATGGAATTGAGTCCCATCACTCCCACACCGGTGACCACTGCCATAATCGCCACCACAACCATAATCTCAATCAAGGAAAGTCCTCTGTTGTCATGTCTCATGCCATCACCTACTCACTCTTTTTTCCAATTCTCATATCTCACACAGCCGGACGCATCTGTCACATTCACATACGCCGCCGTAGCCGGGTCAACTCCGTTCAATGCAGTCAGACTCTTCTCCGCACTCCAATCAATCGCCGGGGCAGCGACAAGCAAATCCGTGGCAATCATGGTAGTGACACCGCTGTCATTCGTATAGGTAATCTGCAACCCCTTAATCCGAATCTCACCATTCGTCTCATCCACCACAAAAGCACCTGCGGCATTCGCCTCTGCAACGGACAAATGACCGTCCAGATTCAGGTCGTAAGCACTGTCAAAGGTGAGCACCGCCGTGGGAGGATTGCTGAAATAGGAGGACAAAAATACATCCCAGTTATCTCCATAGGTGGGAAGTTTGCCCACATCGTTCCAGCTTTCCTGCAGTTTCTGGGCAAAGAGCGTGTTATACTTCAGAGTGCGGGCATCCGCCACACCCAGAGACACATACTCTGCCGCCACTTCATTGTAGGCTTCCATAGCTGCCTCGGAGGCATCCTTCATCAGCCCTGCGCGAATCTCCTCCAGAGCAGTCTCGCCGCTGTAGAAGGTCTTTTTATTCTGGTAATCCACCTGCTTAATCTGGAAGTTCATCCCGGTAATATACAAGAGCGTGGTAGCCAGAATCGTCAGCAGAGACACAACAAGAACCACCGTCAACAGCGCAGAACCGATATCATTCAATTTTCTCACACGCAGTTTCTTCACGATTAACGCACCTCGTTTATCCTACTATACTCTATATCGTATACTTTGTCCACATACATAACAAATAAATTTCTAAAAAGTTTCCTATCACATACTCGTACAGCTTACTTTCTATATAACTAACACTTCCATACATTCTTTAATCATTCACGGTTCCGATAAAGGTGGCAACCTCATCTGTCGTTCCCGCCTCATACACATGAACTTCCACATCATAAATCAAAGCAACCTTATCCTGCTGAAGTCCCTCCGTGATATCCGTCACTTCTGAAAAACCGGTTGCGGCAACCGAAGGTATCACACCGCCGGCAATAGAGCTCAACGTGTCCCCCAGATTGGAACGCAAAACCACCTCTCCGCCTCCTGAGCATGACACACTCAGCTCAGGACTATAGAGCACTTCTGCATTATGCAGCTCCACATCCGTCATGGACCCGGATTTCTGCTTGGCAACCACCAGCTCCAGCGCATCAGAGCCGCTGTATCTTCCGCTGGTCACCATTCCGTTTAAGCTGATGACATCCTTTGCGGTCGTCCCGAATCCGGAAGCCGAATTATAAACAGGATAATAATACAGGAAAATATGATTCAGCTTGCCGTTCACGCTGCTGATAGTGCCGCTGTTATCGTATACCGTCCACTCTGTATCCGTGGAGGCATCATCCGGAAGGGGCGCCTTCCACCGCATATCTGCATCCGATGCCCCGTCAAAAGTCACAGAACTCTCCAACGGCGTCACGCTGGCTGAGGAAACATAAGAAAACTTCACCTCCGCCTTACAGGTGTAAGTCACTGTCAGAACCAGTTTCTGCACAGAACCCGTGTCGCTGACTTCCATGTCAATATTTCTGGTGAAATTGGTGATATCAACGCTCTTGATACTGTGGCTGATGGCACCCGAAGGCACATAGCCGGATGCTCCGTCCTCAAACTTCTTCTCCGCAGCGGACTTCAGCTTGGAATACGCCGTCGTACTCTGCATTTCATCCAGAGAGATAATTGCATCCGAATATTCACTGGCGTCATCCATCTTCAAAACATCGGACTGCCAATGGGGTGTGACATTCACATCCACATCATAATAATTGCCCTCCGCATCGGCATTCAGCACCTTGAAGGTATAAGCGGCAGCATCCGTGTTGAGCCTGCCGTCCGTATTCAACGGGGTGACTACCGAGCCTCCCGCATTGACCGCCTCCACCGACATGGAGGTAGGATGCTCCGCCAAATCCGTGCTCTGGGTCACACCTTTGAAACTGTTGCTGCCGAACTGGCTGCAAAGCGTCGCCATGTCGTAAGCCTTGAAACTCTCCATAACGCTCTCGCCTACAGTGGTCGCTCTCTGACGCATTCTGGCGCGGAAATTCGTGCCGGTGGCACTGGAAAACATACGCAATGTCGGCGCCACGACAATGGCAAGTATCGCCATCGCCGCAATCACTTCCACTAAGGACATACCCTTACGATTCAGTTTTGCTCCGGAAATTTTTCTCATATTAATCTTCCTCGGTGACAGTCACTCCAAAAAGCTCTGTTGTTCCGCTCTGATACTCGGGAATGGTGAGCGGCTCATACTCGCGTCCCAATCCGGTCAGGCTGTAATATGCAACGTCAATGGTTCCATCGATAATCTTGGTTTCATCACTCTGTTTCTTATAGGTAACTGCGCTGATTCCCACGCGGTAAGGGCTGTTGTAAATCTCGGAGATACATTTCTTCAGGTTGGTGTAATCCAGCTCGTTGCTGTAAGTCACCTGACGCTCCACGAAATTCAGCTCCTCCGTCATGCCTTCTATATTGGCTGCAGCCACCGTCTCCTGAGGAACCGTGTAGATGGACTCGGATTCTCCGATATTAATCTGGTCAAAATTGACCAAAGCCACATCCTGCATGGACACTGCCATCATCACCGCATCCTCAATGCGGGAGTCAGCGGGATAATCCGCAAGCTCATCCTCCATGGCGGTGGTCAGCTCCGATGTTCTGGTGCGATACACCTCCATATTGTCATAATACTGTTTCATATCATCCACCTGAACCTGCAGCTCCGCATTGCTGGTCTTCAGCTCATCCGTCTTGGTGCTATATGCGGTAAAAACATTCAGATATACCAGTACAACTGCAATGATGGCTACCACAAGAACCACCATAAAAACCTGTTTATTTGTCACTTTCTTCATCGTCTTCATCCTCCCGCTCTATTGATTCGTCCCGTCGCTGGCATTGATTTCAGCGGGATAATAAACACAAATCACGGTAAAGTTCACTGTCGTATCCAGCAGAACCAGCTCGTCGCCTTCCCCTACGGATTGCGCCACCTGAGTGACCTCGCCTTCTTCCTCCTCGGAAGCGACTTCTTCCGTCTGAGCAGCCACACTGTTTCCATCCTCGTCCTTGACTTCTACTTCCTCCAGACTCTCCACCTGAACTTCCATGACACTGTCAAACTGCCGCAAGGTCTCAACCACCTTGGCAGCGGTCTCCTTATCTGCCACATTCATATTGAGGGAGCACTGATTGTCATCGGAGGAAAACTCCTCAATCACCACATCACTGGGCAGTTTCTGCTCCAGCTCTCCCAGGAATATCAGCAGACTGTCGTTGGCGTGCTGGGACATTCCATATCCCAGACCCACCTGGTCAGCCAAAGCCTGAGTTGCAGCATACTCATTGTATGCCACCAAGCCCTGTTCATAGGTGGTGTACAGCTCTTTCAGTTCGGTCTCCTCCGCCTTGGCACTGGCGTAAGGAACCACGGACAATGCCACCATCGCCAGAACGAGCACGACTGCAAAGATAGCCACCAGAACAGTCATTGCCGAATAATTTATCTCCTTGCTCAGCTTTGCCTTGGACTCCTCATGGATAAAACCATCCCCGGCAAAACCTGCACCGATACAGGAGAAGTAAGCATCACTCTTTTGCTTTACATCGGAGTCATAAGTCTCCACTTCCTGAAACATTCCGGCTTTGCGGCAAACAATTCCGAGAGTCTCGCCCAGAATCTCGGGAACACCGATAAACTGAGCACCCAAACCGATGATAGATACATTCTCCACCTCGTTGCCGTCAAAATGAGATGAGAAATAGTCAAACACTCTGATGATGCCGTTGAGCAGAGGATTCAAGGCCTCTGTCACTGCCTCTCTCGCCTCGGGGCGTCCTGCCTCCTTGGTGTTGGGCACGGACTCAGCGGTACAGTTCTGTCTGGTAATCAGACGCCATACCGATAACGTATCGGGAGCTGCGAAACTCGCCTGCGTGGCAACCACATTCATGGCATCTCCCACACCGTAATTGATACTTCTCTGCAGCATCAGCACGCCGTCTTTCACCACGCTGATGATGGAATATTTTTCCTCCATCTTGATGATTGCCTGACATCCTGACGCCCTCTGACCTCTGGCTGCCTCGATGATGCTTGCACCACTACAGCATACGTTAAGCATATCCAAATCGCACGCTGACGCCAATTTCTTATAGGAATCCAACAGCGATTTCTCCGCCGCGAAGACCAACACACGATGCTTGCCCATATCAGGACCTTCCGCGATAGTCTGCACCAGAGACTGGGTCACCGCATAATCTGCAAGGCTCACAGGGAAGTACTCATTCAAATTCGCCTGTACAACCGAGCTAATCTGTGATTCCTTCACACCGGGTACCGTAACCTCACGAGTGATAATCTTGGCAGAAGCCACAGTAAAAATTACTTTCTTAGTCTTGATACCATTACGGGCGATAGTCTCTTTGATGGCATATGCCAAATCCTTCATCTTACCTTCCGCAATGTAACCGTCATTCACGGCGCCCGCAGGTGTAATTGCCTCCTGGCACTGATAAATCTTCGGTTTCTTCACCTTGTAGTCCATCTCGCACAGCTTGATTACGGAATGCCCAAGCTCAATCGTCAGTACTTTTGCCATTTTTTATGTACCCTCCATAAATTAAATTGTAAAGCCTTTGAAAAATTCTTCCATGTAATCTTCTATATAAAACTGTTTAAAACAACTGTTTAAAACAACATTGTTTTCGTAATCAAAATCCCAGTATCCCCAGATACCAGTCAATCATCTCACTTCCCCAGAGAGCGGCAATCGCCACACCCATGGATAAATAAGGACCCATGGCGAGCACTCGGTCCGCCTTGGATACTTTCATGCGAATCAGATGAATCACGGAGCCCAAAATACATCCGAGTAAAAAGCCCAGAAGATTGCGTTTCCAACCCAAGAACAATCCTGTGGCAGCCATCAGTTTCACATCTCCCCCTCCGATGGCAGCCCCTCTGGAAACCAGATAAAGTACATATAACACTGCACTGACCGCCACGAGACCGATTGCATATTCCAGCCAGTTTGCCCGGTCTGTGAATACGCGAATCAGTCCCAGCGCCAGTATAAAATAATTAAATCCCACAGGGATTTCATAAGTTCGAAAATCGATTACACTCAAAGCAAGGAGTGCGCTGAACAACAAGCAATAGAGTAGGGAGTCTATGCTCAGTCCATATCTGGCGAACACCACCAGATACAGCACCCCGTTCAGTCCCTCGATGAGAGGATACTGAACGGAGAGCTTTGTCTTACATTTGCGACACCTGCCCCCAAGCACCAGATAGCTGAACAGCGGTACCAAATCGTACCATGCCAGCTGATACCCACAGTTCATGCAGTGGGAACGGGTGGTGACAATATTCTCCTTGGCAGGCACCCGGTAGATAACTACGTTCAGGAAACTGCCGATGGTGATTCCGTATAGGAATACAATAATGTAGAGAATAATCATGGGAAACATGTAGGGGGTGTCCTTTCAAATGTAACTTATTTGTGTCTTATTTGCATCTTGTTTTGTATCTTACTTTAATTTCGATACATCACTGCGCATTATCAGGTTCCTGCAGCTCCGGGCCAAGCGCCTGTTACGCTAACTGTTCCGGTTGTGGAATCAATCGTAATGGTAATCGTATACGTCTGACCTGCATGTGCTTTTGAGGTGAACTCAATGTCACTTGCAGTAATAGTATATCCAACCTCCGTCAACAGCTCAGTAGTACCACCGGCAATAGCGCCGTCAGAAACCGTCACCGTCTGAGAAGTACCGAGTGACTTGTAAACATCCTCAACAGAGCATGCAATCTTAACTGCGTTCAGAACCTCGCCTACTGCAGACTCATCTTTCTGCTTGCGGGAGCTCTCAACATACTTGAGATACTGAGGCGCGAGCACGCCAACCAGTACAGCCATGATGGCGATAACGATAATCAGCTCTACGAGTGAGAAGCCCTTGTTATTCATCTTCTTCATAATACATTTCTCCTTTACTTGTGTTGTTTTTGGTTAATTTATCTTATTCACTCCGTCCCTACCCGGAATGGATAATTCTTACTTATTTAAATCAATTTACAGATTCTCCAAAGACTGGTACATGGTCAGCATAGGTGCCATACAAGCGGCTACCAGTCCGCCGACTACCACTGCCAGCACGACGATAATCATGGGCTCCATGGCTGCCATCAGGGACTGCACTGCCATCTCCACTTCCTCATCGTAGTAATCCGCCAGCTTATCCAGCATCTCCTCGGTATTACCTGCCTCCTCACCGATACGAATCATATGGTATACCATGGGTGGGAACAGCCCGCATTCCTCCAGAGGTCTGGAGAGGGGCATACCGATGGTAATCTCATCCTTGGCATTGGCGAGCGCCTCCTGGAAATAGACATTGGACACCACGCCGGAGACGATATCCACCGCCTCGATGAGGGACACGCCTGCACCCAGCAGAGTGCTCAGGGTTCTGGCTGTCATGGAGGAGGCTGACTTTATCGTCATGTTGCTGATAACAGGAATCTTCAATGCCAGCTTGCCAAAGAAATGCTTGCCTTGATCCGTCCCCGCAAACATCTTGATTCCCACGATGATTGCAATGATAACCGGCACGATGATAAACCAGTAATTGACGAGGACATTACTCATGGAAACATACGCCTTGGTGATGGCAGGCAAATCCGTCCCCAAATCCTCAAACATGGACGCATACTGGGGGATAACCACCACCAGCATGACCACTGCCACCGCAATGGCAACGATACATACCGCTATAGGATAAATCATGGCTTTCTTCACCATCGCCTGGGTCTTGGCACTCCGCTCCAATTGGACGGACACACGGTCCAGAGCCGTGTCCAGATTACCGGATGCCTCGCCGGCAGACACCATGTTAATCATCAATTCCGGGAAAATCTTGGGATGAGCCGCCATGGATTCGGCAAGGGTCTCACCTTTTTCCACGCTGAGCCGGACTTCGTGGAGCGCCGCCTGCAGCTTTTTATTCTCCGTCTGTTCCGACAGCATCTTCAGGGACTCTATCAGGGTAACGCCCGCTCTGGTCATACTCACGAACTGGCGGCACATAACGCTCAAATCTCTGGGCTTGGGCTTACCGCCAAAATCCACCTGCACATCCTTGCTCATGAGCGACTGTTCCTTGATGCTGACCAGCGTCAGTTCCTTTCTCTTGGCCTCGCTCCTCGCCATCTCGATATTGTCTGCATCAATGGTACCCTTTACTTCCTTGCCCGTCTTGTCGACGGCAACATAACCAAATGCTGGCATCTTTCATCCTCCCGGTAGTCGTAATATTCTGATTCTCGTAATCTAATTCTTGTAATCTAATTCTCGCATTCTCTCGCATTCTAAGTCTATGTCCGTCTGCATTCTTACTCGCTGCTTTCTTACTCATCAAAGGAAACGCGAACCATCTCGCTGAATGCGGTGATGCCCTCCAGCACATACTCTGTGGCGCTCATTCTCAGGGTGCGCATGCCCTGTTTCATAGCTTCCTCTTTCAGTCGCTCTGCACCCTCGCGCTTGCTGATGACACGTCTCAGTTCCTGAGTCATGTTCATAATCTCATAGACACCAATTCGACCTTTGAATCCGGTGTTCGAGCACTGGGGACAGCCGCAGGGTTCATATATAGTCAATTCCTGTTCGGCAGGAATATTCATCATCGTCTTCTCGTCCCGAGTCGCCTGTTTGGGTTTCTTGCAGGCGGGGCAGAGGCGGCGCACCAGACGCTGGGCGATGATGCCCACCACGGAATCCGCTATCAGATAGGATTCAATTCCCATATCCTCCAGACGGGTGACGGTACTTGCCGTGGAGTTGGTATGCAGGGTGCTTACCACCAAGTGTCCTGTGATGGATGCCTGCACGGCAATGGTCGCTGTCTCGCCGTCTCGAATCTCACCAATCATGATGATATCCGGGTCCTGACGCAGAATGGAACGCAGCGCCGATGCAAAGGTCAAATCTGCTTTGTTGTTGGTCTGTACCTGGTTGATGCCATCGATATTTGCCTCCACAGGGTCCTCAACCGTGATGATGTTTACATCCTCCTGATTCAGCTCGCTTAGCGCGGTATACAGGGTAGTTGATTTACCGGAACCGGTAGGTCCGGTAACCAGCACAATCCCGTGAGGGTTCTTCAATATATGGTCAAACTGTTCCATCTCATAGGGTTTCAGACCCAGCTGACTCTTCTCTCTGTTCAAAGCGGTCTTCATGGCGAGACGCATAACCACTTTCTCGCCGTATACCGTGGGCAGGATAGATACACGGATATCGTACTCCACGCGGTCTACCATCTGGGTAATACGACCGTCCTGAGGTTTTCTCTTTTCGGAGATATCCATACCGCCGATAATCTTGATACGGGCGATGATGGAGGACAGGACGCTGGTGCTGTAACGCATACGCTCATAGAGCGCACCGTCAATACGGTAGCGAACCCGGATGTAAGTCTCCATGGGTTCAATATGTATATCGGAAGCGCGCTGACGCGCCGCCTTCTCGATGATTTCCTTTACCAGAGCAACGATGGGAGAACTGTTGACGCTCTCCTCCTCCGCCTCATCCACCACGGCATCCAGCTTTTTCTCCTTGGCATAAGCCTCCAGAGCAGAGCTCATCTCCTTCTGGCCGAAGAATTTATCGATTGCCATCATGATGCTGCGGCTGGTAGCCACCACCGGTTCCACCTGATAGCCTGTAATCAGATTGACATCATCCTGCGCGTTGTAATCCAACGGATCCGCCATAGCCACCCGCAGCACGCTGAGGTTATCCTCCCGGAAACCGTAAGGGAAAATGACGTCCTTTTTCAATACATCAATAGAAACCAAATCCAAAATGGACTTCTCCACAGTGACATTCTGTAAATCCACCGTGTCCAATCCCAGCTGCTGGCTCAGCGCCGTGACCAAATCATCCTCGGAAACAATATTCTGTTCTATGAGATATTCGCCCAGTTTCTTGCCCGCTTTACGGTGCTCCGTCAATGCTGCCTGAAGCTGTTCCTCCGTAATCAGGTTACTGTTTACGAGAATTTCGCCCAAACGAATTTTTCTTCTGCCAAAATCCATCTTTTCGCCCCAATCCATCCTACGAATTTCTAAAAAATTTCTTAAATTTATATAACCTAATATACACCCAAGGTGGCTTTCCGTCAATAAGATTCTGTCATTTTTCATATTTTTCAGGAAATTTGCACACTGACTTTTCGGTGTTTTGCACAAGCAATTTTTCAACGCTTTTGTTTTTCCCTGAATTTTGCCTATTTTAAGGTTTTTGAGATATCTGCCAAACAGGGGGGTTCTCAGGAATGTTTTTTGGGTTTATAATTGACTCAATATTACGAAGGTGGGCAGAATTATGCAATTTGAGTCCGGTTCCAAGTTATCTCCTGTATCCAGAAGGTTTCTCAACCTGCTTGAACGTCTCGCGAACAAGCTCCTTGGGATGAACAGCCGCATAGAATCCATCCCCGGGAAACTGCCGGAAATTTGGTGTGCTGTTTTTTACTGCGCAGCGCATATGGTTATCTCTTTTTTTCACGAGCCATGGTATGACGAGGCTGTGGCATGGCAGATTGCCAAATGTGCCTCCATCAAGGACATCCTGTTCACGATTCCGCATTACGAGGGGCATCCTCAATTATGGCATCTGATTCTAGTTCCTTTTGCAAAGCTGGGGATGCCTTATGAATTGTCTCTGAGCATCGTCAGTCTCCTCTTTTCCGGCGCCGCTATCATTCTGATATTATGGTTTGCGCCTTTTCCAAGGATTTTCAGGCTTCTGCTGCCCTTCACCTATTTTTTCTTTTATCAATACAGCGTCATTTCACGCCCCTACTGTGTGATGATGTTAAGCTTTGTACTGCTCGCCATGGCATATGGTGCGCGCAACGAGCGTCCTCATCGGTATGTATTGTGTCTCATGCTGCTGTGTCTCACCAGCGCATACGGGATAGTGCTCGCCGGAGGGCTGGCTCTGGTATGGGTATGGGAGATATTGAGGGAACAGGGTTTTTGTGATTTTGTGAAACATTTTTATAGGGACAAGCGAGTATGGTGGCTCGCCGCCCTTTTGGCGCTGGCATTATTTCTCATTGCATCCATCCTGCCCCGCGAGGACACGTATGCCACCTCTACGATGTTTGAGAAAAAAACAACCAACAATTTATTGGTTCGCCTTGTATATATGGTATTCATCCTGCCCTCCGATGTCACCTTGACCAATGTCTATAGTCAGGATGTATTTTTGCGCAATGCGTTGCTTTCGCCTTCGCTCATGGTAAGCGCGTTCGCAATCGGTATTGTCATATGGAGCGGTATCATTTATATTGGCAGAGTCAAAGGCACGGCGCTTTTATTTTGCCTGCCTTACCTGCTGTTTGGCGGCTTTTCCTCTGCCGTGTATTTGTCCCTGCACCACACAGGCATAGCTCTGCTGTTTTTGACATTCTGGCTCTGGGTGACCATGGATGCTCCCGCCGTCTGGGAAAGGAAACTGCAATTTGCGGAATCTTTTTGGCATTCCGTCCGGAATTTTGCAGTGGTGCTGACGTCATTGATGATGCTTGTGTCCCTCGAATGGGGGGTATCCTCCAGCGTTGCCGACATCTTCCTCACCTACGCCGTGGGGAGAAATGAAGCCGCTTTTTTATCTGAGAACGGTCTGGACGATTACCGCATTATGATTGCCTGGCAGTGGGGATACGATTCAGACGATTCAGACAACCCTGACACTCGTGAACTCGCCATGGATATCAATTATTGCCCCTATATGGATAATGTCGCAGCTTACTTCGACCACAATATATTCTATAACTTTCCCGGCGGCTCCACGGAGCAAAATTATACTTCTCACAGGCGCGCCTCGGAGGAAGAAACAGATGCCGCTCTTGCCGCCTGGGCTGAGGCAGATGCGCCCGATGTGCTGTTTATGGATGTCCCTCTGCATCTGCTGTCCGCGGGCGAAAAATTCAGCATAAACGACTATGCGCTGGTATACGAGGGAAATGTAGGAAAAATCTGGAAAGGCTTATCTCTCGCAGGACGTTCCAAGATTTATGTCCGCCGCGAATTATGTGAACCAAAAAATCTTCCCGAGTTGGAGAATGCGCCATAGTATCTCTACTACAGAATGTTTGATGAAACTTATGAGGAGAATGCGCAATGAAAAAAGTAATCATTATCGGTGCCGGCCCCGCGGGTCTCACCGCAGCCTACGAGCTGCTGCAACGTTCCAAAGAATATGAGGTGATTATTCTGGAGGAAAGCGCTGCCATCGGCGGCATTTCCCGCACCGTGCAGTATAAAGGAAACCGTATGGACATCGGAGGACATCGTTTCTTCTCCAAAGACAATCGTGTCATGAAGTGGTGGACCGATATGCTGCCCATGCAAGGCTCCCCTTCCTACGATGACAAGGTTTTAGGCAGGAAAAAAGCCCTGGCAGAAAACGGTCCTGATCCGGAGGTTGAAAACCGTGTGATGCTCCTGCGTCAGCGCGTGTCCCGCATCTATTACAAAAAGAAGTTTTTTGACTATCCCGTTTCCCTGAAACCTCAGACCTTTATCAATATGGGATTTGTCCAGACCGTCAAGGCTGGATGCAGCTATCTTGTTTCCTGTGTTCACCAAAAGCCGGAAACCTCTCTGGAAAATTTCTACATAAACCGTTTTGGACGGATACTGTACTCTATGTTTTTTGAGGGGTATACAGAGAAGCTGTGGGGACGCCATCCCAGAGAGATTGCACCGGACTGGGGCAGTCAGCGCGTGAAGGGGCTCTCCATCATGGCAATCGTGAAGGATATGTTTGCCAAACTGATACCCGACAAAAACCGCAAGGTTGAAACTTCCCTCATAGAAGAATTTATTTATCCCAAATATGGGCCGGGACAGCTGTGGGAAACTGTGGCAGAGGAAATCCGGAAATCCGGCGGGAAAATCATTTTGAACACAAGGGTGACAGATGTAATTGTGGACGGCGATACGGTAAAAAGCGTCCGCGCCATTGATGCCGTATCTGGTTCGGCGGTGGATTTTGCGGGAGATGTATTTATCTCCTCCATGCCCTTAAAGGAGCTGGTAGCCGGTATGGGCAGCATCGTCCCCGAAAACGTGAGCCGCATCGCCCACGGACTGCCCTACAGGGATTTTGTGACCATTGGCGTACTGCTCCGCGACCTGAATCTCAAAAACAAGACCAAAATCAAGACGATTAACAATCGCATTCCGGACTGCTGGATTTATGTGCAGGATACCGGTGTCAAGCTGGGACGGATACAGATTTTTAACAACTGGTCCCCTTATCTGGTGGATGATGTCAATGCCCATG
This sequence comes from uncultured Acetatifactor sp., assembly GCA_964617975.1. Classification (GTDB taxonomy): domain Bacteria; phylum Bacillota; class Clostridia; order Lachnospirales; family Lachnospiraceae; genus Acetatifactor. The sequence continues at coordinate 18,536 of CAZUAP010000025.1, forward strand.
TATGGATTGGACTGGAATATTTTTGCGCGGAGGGGGATGACTTCTGGAATATGAGCGATGCAGACAGCACTGCCTTCGCGGCAAGGGAATTGGTTCGCATGGGAATCATCCAATCTGCCGATGAAATTCTGGATTCCCACAGGGAGCGCGTCAAAAAAGCATATCCTGCATATTTTGACACCTACAGCGAAATCAATGAGGTGGTGGATTATATCAACACCATCGACAATCTTTACTGCATAGGACGCAACGGACAACATCGGTATAATAACATGGACCACTCCATGGTGACTGCTTTCGAGACTGTCAACAATATACTCTCCGGGCGTAGGGATAAAGGAAATATCTGGAACGTCAATGTAGAGAAAGAATATCATGAAACGAAATA
>CAZUAP010000026.1:0-18811 GCA_964617975.1 uncultured Acetatifactor sp.
AATTAACAAGGCGAGTGCAAATAAGGTTTATCCGAAATCGTCTGATGACGCCACACGGTGTGGCATAAAAAGTCGCGAAAGCGGCTTTTTTATATTTAAATATTATCAAAAAAGATATTTATATGCAATACTATTGTGAAATATTTAAGTAATATATTTGAAGGCTGTAACCATAAGAAAGCATCTCGCACTGCGATGAAGTAGATTTTTGTTCTACAGGAAAATGCCGGATTCAAGTCCTTCCGACTCAATCCGGCATTCCTTATTGAAAGTTTTAGCACCGTATCATCGCACCATCCATGCTGAATTCTGCCATTTCATGCAGTTTTTTGTGCCATCCACGGCTTTTTCACAAGCTGTTGCAATCCGTTTACGCACGCGCAACCTCGCATATATCAATCACATACGGTGCGTTCGATGACAGGTCATACACTCGCTCGAGATATTGCAGGATATCCCCAAAGGAATCGGCTACCCAGACATCGGAATTGGGGTCGTAAAACCAGTATTTTCCTTTCTCGTCTATTGTAAAAGCCATTTCATGACCGCCCCCTGTGCAGAAAAATCCGATCAAATAATAGTTGCCCTTCTCCCCGCATGCGTCATAATGTTTCTTCAACTGTGCTGCATCGCTTGACTGACACGTAACCAGACTTTTCAACCGCTTATTACTACACAGTGAAACAAAGAGATCATTTTCCCATGCGGTCTCGCGCTTTCTTGGAATTTTGCCTTCATCCTTGCGAGCATAGGCAAAGAAGTTATTGGCAATCTGTTTATAATATGCCAATGTTCTTTTTCTTTCCTTTTCATCCGCTGTATCTAACCCTTGATTAAACTTCTTCAGTTCAGCCGTGATACCACCATTTTCAATAATCTGGCGCAGCCATTCTATGGACAGCATGAAACAAATGCCGTCTTCAATCTCTTTCTTTTCCTGTTGCTGAAGCTTATCATTCCCCATGGTCGCCATTACCGCAGCAATAATAGTTTCCTGGTTTTTTTCTTCTATCGGTTTTCCTGCGTTTACTTGTCTCATACTCATAATATTCTCTCCTTTTTGCTTAATGTTAATTTGTTTTTACCACTTTGATACTCATAATGCATCTCATCCATCCGTTTCTTGACAAGATAGATGCCAAGTCCTCCCTCCCGGCGTTTTTCCAATAGTTCCGTCACATCGGGGTCAGGATGCTCCAGCGGATTGTACGGGATTCCATCATCCTCAAAATACAGTGAAACCTCTCGTTCCTCCTCGTTTTCCGTCACCCTGCATCCAACAACTGCCTCCGTCGCGCCGCTGTAGTAGCAGATGTTGGAATACATTTCATCGATTGCCATGCGGATATGGAGACGCGTCTTGAGCGAAATGCTTTCTGTCTTCAGATACTGTTCCACCCATTCATTCACCTCATCAATATTGCATATGTCCGGCAGAAAAATTCTTGTCCTGTAGCAGTTTCCCGTGTAATGGACAATCAGCATCGTGATGTCATCAAACTGTTCCGCATTTCCCTGAAAAGTCTGAATTTCTTCCCAGACCGTTTTCGCAAGCTGTCCCGGAGCCGTCTCCCACCGGCTGTTCAGCAGCGCTTTCAGGCGTTCTTCTCCATAAAGATTGCCCTGCTCATCGTTCGCCTCGCTGACACCGTCCGTGTAAAGGAAAAGTGTATCCCCCGGCATAAGTCTTTTTTCTCTCTGGACATACTTGGTTCCCTCCATCCCTGCCAAAACAAAACCGCTCCGCTCCTTCATGTATTCAAAGCCGGTTTCCCGGTTTCCCAAAAGAGGTGGATTGTGTCCGGCATTGACATAGGTCAACACACCGGTGGAAAGGCACAGCACGCCAATCCACGCCGTGACAAACATACCATTCCTGTTGTTGGAACAGAGTCTGTCGTTAACTTCCGTCACCGCCTGCTCCAGCTTTTCAGTTCCGGCAATCCGGCTCTGCAAAAGTGTTTTGGCTACCACCATGAACAACGAAGCAGGTACACCCTTGCCGGATACATCAGCAACCAAAAATGCCAGATGATCCTCGTCCGTGAAGAAGAAATCATAGAAATCTCCTCCCACCTCCTTTGCCGGGGTCATGGACGCATACAGGACAAATTCCTCCCGCTCCGGCAGTAAGTCGGCTGCGTCCGGCAGCATATCTGCCTGTATGCGGGATGCAAGTCCCAGTTCCGTTCGTATACGCTCCTTTTCGGCAGTGACTGCTGCCAGATTGCCTATGTAATTTTGGAGCTGACCGGTCATAGCATTAAAGGCATTCCCTAACTCCTCCACCTCGTCCCCGGAGGCAATCTGTATCCTGTAATCCAGATTGCCTCCGTCCAATTTACCCACGTCAGCGGTAAGTCTTCGGATAGGGTCTGTGATTCTTCTCGTGAACAACACACTGCTGACACTGATAAAAACTGCAGCCAGCAGCATAATTGCCAGAAACAGGAAAAGAGTCCTGCGTATGGAGGCATTCTGCTGCGCCGACACGATATCGGTCAGGGCAAGTATCTCCTGCTGGCTTTCCCTCGCAGGAGCCAGCACCTCTTCCACATCTGCAACTGTAGCAAAACTCCAGCCGAGACCCTCCAAGGGTACATAAGCAAGATAAACCTCCCTGCCGTTTAACCTGAGCTTGGTCAGGCTGCTGCCTCCCTGCACCATATCATCTGCCGCCTCCGCCAGCGCTGCATTAGTGCTTTGTCGCAAATCCGTATTCGCATCTGCGTCCGCTGCGGTTTCACCCTCCACAGCTCCTGACACCATAATCTGCCCTTTTTCGTTGACCAAAAAAGCATATCCACTCTCTCCGATGACGGTACTCAGCACCGCTTCGTTGACGGTATCCAGATAGGAGCCAACGCCAGCCACCGCCACCACCTGACCGTCCACATAGACGGGACTGGCACAGACAATGCAATCTCCTCCCTCATGAATGTCCTTGATTACGTCCGAATAGATGTGTCCGCCTTCGGGAGCCAGCAAAGCCCGCTGATACCATTGCCTGGTGTATGCCTCATAAAAATCCGGTATATCAGAATCCTGAGTATATTTGCTGTAGGAAATATAATCTGCCTGAAACATCCAGCCGCTTTTCGTGGCGAGATAGGTGGAAGATATCATGTCATTATTTTGATTGTACTGCACCAGCAAATCCTGTATATTTCCCAGCTTACGCATTTCCGAAAGTGCCTCTTGCGAACCGTCTGTCTGCTCTGCCAGGCTGTCCCAGAGGGCACCCGAACACAAAAGCTGTGGTGCAAGCTCCCTTGAACCCTCTACCGGCAGAGGTGTAGTTCTGTCCGGGTAGGCGTCCGGATTCTGATAAATTTGCTCCGCCAGTTGTGCAATACCTCTCACACTGGCAATCACTGTATTAAATTTTTCTTCTATATAAACCGCTTTTTCCGTGGCGATAGCCAGCAACTGCTCTCCTGTCATTTCCTCCAGTGCCGTCTCCGCATTCTCTGCAGCGGTCTCCCCCAGTTCTGTGCTGCTTTCCACGGAAATATTTTTCATGGAGCTCAAGCTCCATACACTGACTCCCCCGGCGAGGAACAGTGCCGTAAATACCATGGCGAGCAGCAGGGAGGTAATCTTGCGGCAAATCGTTTTGTTCTTCTTTCTATTTTTCAATTTTCTCCCTTCATGCGTTCATTTGCTTCCTGATATAGTTTGCCAGTTTCCCAAATTCTTCACTGAACACATAATCCTCCAGATAAATCTCTACTTCCCCTGAATGATGCAGCACCAGATATTCCTCAGCGCTGCACAAGGGCTTTAATCCGGTGAAAAAATACCCCTGTCCCTCCAGCATCCGATATGCCCATTCCGCGTTAGGGTCACTGCAGTTCAAAAATACATTTGCAGTCTGTCTACCCACCAGTGGATATTTGGCATGGATGTCTGACAGGCGTTTCCACAAATCCTGCCCGATTCGGCGGATTTGTATTTCCAAACTGCTCTGCAGTTCGTCCTGACGGCAGGATAGAATACTGCCAAGCGGTATGTCCTCCGGATTCCTCAGCGTAGTCTGTGCCATATGAAATTTCACACCGAGACTCTCATAGACAGTCCTGCAAAATTCCTGATGCTCCTGCGGAATATAAATCCTTCCGGCATCCCGCTTTCCCACTGCCCGTATCTGAATCCCCTGAGAATGTTTGAGATTCCTGCCATTCCGGTAGGAATGTGTAATATTTTCCATATCAAACACATTCAGCACGAGACCTGTGGCGCGCAGTCCCAGACGGTACAACAGTCTCTGCGTCACATCATGGAACAGCACCGGCAGACAATACGCCGCCGAATAATCACGGTTCAAAAGAATCTCCATCCCATATTCAAAAAACGGCATCGCAAGCCCATAACCTCGGTACTTTTTGCGGAAAATCTGGGAGGCAATCTCGCACATACTTTCCTCCGGAGCAAAGTTCTTCAAAATCAGCATGCCCGCGATTCCGTCCTTCTCCGTCTCCGCCACGAGGAAGGTAATGTGCTCCGCTGCCTCTTTCTTCAGATATTCCGGGTCATAAAATCCCCGTTTGAAATAGGTGTCACCATATTCATCCCGGACGCAGGCAATCATGCCTGCCTCATCGCCTTCATGGTACCGGCGCAGTCGCAGTTTCAGAAGATTTCCCTGCGCATTCTGTAAATGCAATATGCGTTCTCCACACTTATTCTCCATATTATTCTCCTACTCGATATTCAAAAGCTCTGAAAATCCGGTGAGGAAAAACACATCCCTAATCTCCTTATTCGCTCCCTGCACCACCATGGTTCCATCCTGATTCTGCATATACTTATGGGCGGAGAGCAGCACCCGCAGTCCCGCCGAGGAAACATAGTCCAGAGACGCGAAATCCATCACAAGGACTCGTAAACCTTTCAGCTTGTCGCCTAACTCTTTCTCCAGCTGTGGAGCAGTGGAGGTCTCCAGTCTGCCTTTTACTCTCAATGTAAGTTTGTCCTGTTCTCTTTCTGCATCTATTGTCATGATGAACACTCCTTCTCGTCCTGTTCCCATGCCGGTTTCCTGGTGAATCCGACATGATAGGTAATTTTCTCCATGGACAATTCATGCTCCCCAATCATATAACGCCCAACGGTAATGTCTTTCCCGATAATGATGCCCTTGGGATAGCCATTCAGACACCGGTTCAAAAGAGCCGCCTGTTCCTCGCGGGACTGGTCAGACAGAGGATTGTTGGGATTTACACTGCCCATGGGCACAAGTTTGATATAATGAATATCTGTCAGGGCTGTTTTCTCATCCCTTCTCATTGTGCTTTACCCGCCGCTGCATCACTGTACTCCGCCCGCTTATCAAACAGCTCTGTTTCGAGTCTGCTGACATTTTTCTGCTTGTCTACAGCAATTTTCTGTGCAGCTGCCAATGCGCTGTAATAGCTCTCGTCGCTTCCGTAGGCTGCTGCCTTGCCCTGTGCATCCAGTGCTTTCAGGGCAAACATATCGGACACCCCCTCTGATTCCGTACTGCTGTCCACAATCATTTTGATGAAATCGCCCACCTGATTCTGGAAGGAGCTCCAGCTCTGGTTCACCGAATCCATCGCCTGGGAGTGTTCGAGGACAAGCTTTCCGTTCTCTTCATCATCCTTCTGACCATTGTCCTCTGTATTCTGCAGTCTGTTCATCGCCTCCCTGTAAACATTTAACTGGGAATCCGCTACCTTCTTCATCTGTGTCAGACTGGAGCTAAGTCCGTCTTGGGCTGCAGAAAGCTGATTCTCGATACTGCTGATTTCCTGCCGAAGTGCCTTCAGGCGCTCCGCCTTAACTCTCGCCTGCTCAGACAAATTCTGCCCATTGCCGTCCTTCAAGGTGCTTCCCACCAGCATAGGTGCCACATTCGCTGCCATCATGTCAAGCACTCTTGCAAGTCCCTCAGGCGTCCCGTGATTGGTGGCACGGACATCCACATGATACTTTGCGGAATTGTCGGAGCTTCTGGTATTGGACTGATGAGCACTGACACTGCCCGAGACGCTGACCTTGATAATCCCAAGATTCATTGAGCCGCTCATGCTGCCGCTCATGTCCGATGCCGACTCCTGTTTCTCACTCTGCTTGACCTCCATGTCAAAGAGGATGTTCACCTCATCCACCTGGAGATTGGGGATGGGTACAATCGCAAGCATTGGAACAGCCACCTTCATTTCATCCAGGTTGCTGGTACCGTCCTCATTTGTACTTCGTTTCTCGTAGCCAAATGCCACTGTCCGCACCTTTCCATCCTTGTCAAATCCTACACGGTTGATAAAGTCCGCCGTGGAGTTTGCCAGCTGTGTGCTGGCATCAGCCGCCGCACACAGCGGCGCACCGATAAGTTTGTCCATCTGCAATCCTGCAAATTGTTCTGCAATAGCCATTCAAATCCCTTCTTTCTTTTTAATTTATTTGTCGCGCCCAAACCATCTCCGGAAAAACGCAATTACTCTCCGCACAATGCAGCGCAAAAAATTCTTCAGGCACTTCAGGAACCCCTGCTTTACCGGTTTGGGCTGCGGATATACTATCTCTGCGACACAGATGCTCTCCACCCAGAGCATCTCTGACTCCTGTGGGAGTATGCCGCAGATAAGCCGCAAATTCATTTCCTCCGCAAGCTCCGCTCCGTAACTTTGAATCATCTCCTCAAAACTGCTTGACCTCGTACTCATAGTTATTCATAATCCTTAGTTAAACCATACTCGATTTCCAGATTCATAACTTTTTCCTGATATTCCATGATACGGTTAGCAATATTGGACTGTGCCATCAGGTATTTATCCCTGTCAAACTCCCGGGTGTCCTCCTCAAACGCACTCCTGCTAATCTGCTGTATGCGCTCCTGCTCCGTAATCATGTCGGAAATCTTCTGATAAAGCTGTTTGAAACGTTTGATTTTAGCCCGCAGTTTCGTCACGTCCTGCATAGTATTCTTCTGTTCCTCGCTGCCGAGATTTCCATCCACCGCCACGGGTATGGAATCCATTTTCTTCGCAATCTGATTGGAACTCAACGTATCCGTCAGACGCATAATGCCCTCTGTAGCCGGCAGGGAAGTAATCTTCATCTTGTAGGATACCCTTGGCAGGAAATCACTCTCTCGCTGTTCCGGAGAGCAGATGCGGGCGGTGATGGAGCATTGTCCCTCCTCGCCTTTTTCTGCCCTGACCTCTGTGGAGAAATCAATCTCTGCCTTTTCCACATTTAAGTTTGTAATCGGTATGATTGACAGCAGCGGCACCTGCATCTGAAGATTGTCCACACTGTATCCATCCTCCCCCTCCGGACGTACCTGCTCATAGGCGATATTGATATTGTTCAAATGAATATTTTCCTCCGTGCCGTTCCTTTGAACCGTTCCCATGCTCTTGATGGCATCTACCACCTGTGCCCGGAGCTGCCTGTTGGATTCGGCAAGCGCATGGAGGGGCGCATAGACCAAATCATCCAGCGGAATGAAATCACTCTCCTTATATCCCGCCTCCGCAGCGCCGCCTTCTTTTTCCTCGTTCTCTTTGAACTCTCTTTCATCAGCCATTTTGCAGTATCATCCTCTCTCACTTATGCCAACCTTCTATGGCAACCTTTTATGCCAGAAACAATTCTCTTTCTTCTTTCCTGCGGCGGGTAAGTCCGGCAAGCTCTCTGCCTCCTGCCTTGTTATAGAGGAGCAGCTTGTCCGCTATGGTAGCTGCATCTCTGCCGGATACCAGTTTCCGAAGGTTCCCGGATCCGCAGTTGTAGCAGAAGCTGGTCAACGCATCGAACTGATTCTGTGTCAACGGAAAGGCAATCATTCCACTTTTGACGCAGTCATTTACCTGACCGCCGTATTTCTTCAGGTCATCCCTGAGGAGAGCTTTCGCCGCTGACTCCGAGGGCAGCATATCTCCCGGATTCACGCCTGCGGTATGTCCGTAGCCAATCGTCCATACTCCGGCGGCACATTGATATGCCGTCAGTCGGCAGCCTTCGTATTTGGCAATAAGCTCCACACCCGCCTCCGAGATTGCCATTTCCTGCTGTTTTGGTGCAGAAGCCTGTTTCGGTGCAGGAGCCTGCGTCGATACAGAAGCCTGTTTCTTCATCTCCGCATCCACAGCCTGACGGAAACCATTCATGGTATATCCGCATTTGAGTCCGTTCCAGAGATGTTCCGGGTCGGCATGACCGGAGGCGACTCCTCTGTCATGTCCTTCTTTATGGCTGATAATCACACCATCCTCCAAAGGATTTAAACCGTACATTTTACAGAGAAATGCAAACAGTTCCACTGCCGTTTCATAGGTTCGCTTTACCACTTCCAGTGCCGCCTCCGGATTGGAACAACTAAAAGATGCCCCGGTATTATAGTGGATACATGCCGGCTCACACATCTCCACACCAATGTATGTACCGTTGCCGGTACCGCCGCAGTGCCACCCTTTGTAATCCCATGGCAGAGTCTGATAAACCGTTCCGGTATTGCCGTCAATGAAGGCATGGACACAAACCGCGCTTTTTGAATTATTCCACTGTCTCACAAAAACCTCCGCCGAAGGCTGCGGACATCCAACACTGTGCAGCATCAGCCCTTTGACCTTGATTTTGGTTCCGGCATTGTAGCAGCGGTTATTTTTCAATGTGCTTTCCACAAGTTTCATATTGTTTTACCTCCTTTTTCTAACTGTGCATCTCACAGTCGTTTTAACTTGTATCCTCATATTACGATATTATGTTGTGCTGTTTGTGCCGTATAAATCATACATTTGTAATTTGCGGCGAATTTTTATGGATTCAAAATTCCATTTATCCTGATTTTTTATTTAATTTTTTAAAATTTTAAAGTTTTTGGGAATTTAGTGCTTGACTTTTTTATCATATTATCGTATTATGATAACTTCTATCGCTTATAGCATTTGGATTTGATTCTTATTCTTGTGTATCGAAGGTGTTTACAGTGTCAACCGATTCATTCTCTCACGTTTCGCCTCTCCCGTGGTTGCCGTATAGATTCTGGTCGTCTCCAGGCTGGAATGCCCCAATATGTCCGCCAATTCAAACAGATTGGAATACTGCTCCATATAAGTAATCGCAAAAAGGTGCCGAAACCCATGGGGATGGACTTTCTCTTTGGGTACGCCCGTCATGTCTGCCATATGTATCAACATTTTGTATACGGTAGTCCTGCTGATTGGCTTGTCATAATTGCCGCGGAAAATGATTCCTTTTTCTATACCATTTACGCTGCAATATTCTGTCAGCTCATCGAGCAACTTATCTGGCAGATATACTTCCCGAGCTTTCCCCTTGTTACTGGTCACAAACTTCCTCCGTGTAAGTGCCTCCACCGTGCAGTCGGAAAGCTCACTTATGCGGATTCCCGTCAATGCCAGCGTCCTCATGATGCAATAGTATTTCTTTCTCCCGCTCACTCTTGCATATGCCAGCATTTTCTGGTATTCCTCTTTCGTCATGATGTTTTCCGGGCATTGACGTCTTTGCAGTCTCTCCGTCTTGAGGACGCATTCCTGATGTCCCGCGTACTTCAGATAGCTGTTCACCGCTACAATGTAAAGATTGGTACTTGAAGCTTTCCAGCCTTTTTCCAGAAGCCGTCTCTTGTATGCAAGGGTTTCTTTTTTGGTAATCTCTCGCCCCTCCAAAAACGCTAAGAACTCCCCTGCCTGTCTCAGATAGACCTCTTTCGTATTCTCAGACAGCTCTTTTTCCGATAAATACTCTGCATACCTGATCATTTCTTTTGTAGTGTAGTTCATCCTTTGACCTCCTCCTTATCATGTTATATATCCCATCTTAACATAAAGTCAGAGCTTTCTTTCACATATAAAATTAATCTAACTGTTCAGAGCCAACCTCGAAAACACTTTAATTTTGTGCATAGGAAAACCGCCATACGTTTGATATGGCGGTCTTCATGGATACGCAATAATATGATTGTTATGTATGCACATTTTACAACACCATGACCAGAGTTCCGACACCAATAAGAATACTGCCTATCAATGATTTTGCTGTAAAATCTTCATGCAAAAATACAAATGCCAATATAAGTGTGATTACAACACTCATCTTATCAACCGGAACCACCTTTGACGCTTCCCCCATTTGCAAAGCTCTGTAATAACAAAGCCATGACGCTCCCGTCGCCAATCCGGACAAAATCAGAAACAGCCAGCTTTTCCTGCTGATTTCCGATAATCCACTCTGCGCATGAGTCAGGAATACCATTCCCCACGCCATGACAACTACTACAACTGTTCTGATGGCTGTCGCAAGATTTGAGTTTACTCCTTCAATACCAACTTTTGCCAGTATTGAAGTGAGTGCCGCAAACACCGCAGACAAGGCTGCAAATATAAGCCACATGAAATCCACCTCCCGTATGATGCTTTGTGAAAGTTAGCTCTATTTTGAAATTACCAACCACATAATAGCACTATATTTCTAGTTTGACAACTTGAAGGTAGGCATCAGGGGGCATTGCTGCACACTGATGCCATAGCATCAAGCATATTTTCAATAAATATTCCATATCCTTTCGTGGAATCATTCACCAGCACATGAGTCACAGCGCCGATAAATTTGCCGTCCTGAATGATGGGCGCTCCGCTCATTCCCTGTACAATGCCGCCTGTGATTTCCAGCAGTTCCGGGTCTGTCACCGTGAGTTCTATCCCACGATTGACATTGTCGTGATCCAGATGGATGTCCGTAATTTTCACATCATAATATTTGGGTTCACCATCCACTGTACATAAAATCTGGGCTGCACCTTTCTTGATTTCCTGCTTGAAACCGATGGGCAGAGGGTCCTCCACCGCCATCTGCATGGCTTTGTCGTTACAGCTGCCAAAGATTCCTTCCGCGCCGTTGTAATCAATATCACCCAGAATATTATCGTCCGAATATACAATCATTCCCGTCATCTCGCCCGGATTGCCCGCTTGCCCTTTCTGAATGGAAAGGATTTCCGTGCGGTACAGGGTACCGTCATACATATCCATAAGTGCACTGGTATCCACGTCCGTGATGCCATGTCCCAGCGCGCCAAAATTCCCGTCACTGTCAATATAGGTCAGGGTTCCGACCCCCTGTGTGCTGTCCCTTACCCAAACACCGATTTTGTAAGCACCGTTGGCATCCTGCGCCGGTTTTACCTGTAAATCAATAAGTTCCCCCTGGCGTTCCACAGTAACCACCTGTGCCTTTCCACCGCTTTGTTCTATCCCGTTTATAAATTCCTCTTTGGTGGAGACCTCCACTCCGTTTAATTTGCGGATGTAATCCCCGGACTGGAGAATATGTTTTGCCGGAGACAGCTCCTGACCGTCCTGCCCCTGAAATTCGCCCACACCAATTACCAGAATACCTTCTGCCTCCATGTAGATTCCAACGGGAACGCCCACCGGTATCAATTCCTGGCTCTCAATGACCTGAATTCCAACCTGCTTAAAAGGCAGGAATCCAAACAGCTTGACCTCCATAAAATAATTTTCCAGTCCGCCTGTCTTCAGGGTGACCGGTTGATTCAAATCGATGGTGACAGCCCCCTGGGGGATGTTGCTCTCCCCCTGAGCGCCCGCAGAGACAATCTCTCCTCTTGCCGGCACGCCCAATGTAAAGGACTGCTCCTCATCCGCCCGCACATGAATCACGGAAGGGATGCGGCTGTCCACCATATAATATCCATATCCCGCCAAGACGGCACAACATAAGGACAGAGCCACGCACAGGCTGATGCGGTAAATTCTGATTTTCCGCACTCTCTTGCGCCAGTTCTGCAGGAAAATCACTGCATCACCGCCCGCCTGTCTCTGGACTCTGTCCTTCCCGGTATCCTCAAATTTCATATCTGCATCATCTCGCTTTCCTATTCACACTTCCAATATCAGCAACCTGTATCGGAAAGTTATTTCCCGTGTTCTAGTATGCGAAATTTCTGCAGTTTTATTTATGTTTTATTTGTGTTTCTGCTCCAACGCCTGTCTGCGCATCTCCCGGGCATTGGAGAGTGCCGCCTGAGTCAGCGTATCGCTGCCCAAAAGCCTTGCCAGCTCCGCAAGCTCCTCCTCCCCGTCCACCTGACGGATATCTGTGATGGTGCGGTCATCCGTGCTGCTTTTTTCAATCATGAAATGAGCATCTGCCATAGCTGCAATCTGCGGAAGATGGGTGATACAGATGACCTGATGGGCACTGCTCACGGCATTCAGCTGCTCCGCGACTTTCCATGCAGTTCTGCCGCTGATGCCGGTGTCAATCTCATCAAAAATCAGGGTATCGATAGCATCCCTGCCCGCAAGCACTGTCTTGATGGCAAGCATCACTCTGGACAGTTCACCTCCGCTTGCCACCTGGCTCAAGGGCTTTAATGTCTCCCCGGGGTTAGTGGAAATCAAAAATTCCACATCGTCATATCCCTTCGCCGTAATCTGCTGTCCCGGACGCACAACCGTCTCAAATTCCACAGTGAGAAAATTCAGCTGCACCAGCGCCTCCCTCAGACGTTCCGTGAGCTGTACCGCATTTTCCCTGCGCACCTGAGACAGGCGTTCACAAGCCTCTTTTAATTGCTGTTTCGCCCGTGTAAGTTCATTGTTCAAGCTCTGCATATAAGCATCATAATCAGCCAGCTTTTCCAGAATTTCCTGTCTGGATGCAGCATAGTCGAGGATTTCCCGAATCGTGCTGCCATATTTCCCCTTCAGACGGTTGATGGTATTCAATCTCTCCTCCACCCGGGCAAATTCCTCGCCGTCAAACTCACACTCCGCCATATATTCTACAATATCACGATTGTAGTCTGCCAGCAGATTATCCACCTCCGTCAACTGACTCTCCAGCTCCTCCAGCCGGGTATCATAGGCAGTCACCGTCCGCAATGCCCGCAACGCTCTGCTCAGTGCCGCTGCCGCGCCGCCCTCACCGTCTGAACCGGAATAAAGATAACTCTCCCCGAGGCTTTCGCTTATTTTGCGTCCATTGCTCATGCGGCGGTAAAGCTGCTCCAGCTCCTCATCCTCGCCCTCTGTCAGATTTGCCTCCTCGATTTCCTTCAGTTCAAATTCCGCCAGAGACTGCTCTCTGAGCTTGGAGGTTTCATCCATGGATTCCTCCGCCAGCTTTTTCTCCAGCTTACGGCAGTTTTCATAATACTCTGCCACCTCTCCCGCCGGAGACTGATATGCCTCACCACAGTAGGCATCCAGTATTTCCATATGTTTCTTCTTATTGAGCAGGGACTGATGCTCATGCTGACCGTGAATGTCCAAAAGGACTTCCGCCAACTCCTTCACCTGTCTAGCCGTCACAGTCTCCCCATTGATTTTGCATACGCTTTTGCCGGGCTGCATTTTGCGGCTGATGATAATCATGCCGTCCTCCGCCTCAAGCTCCATCTCCGCAAGCTTTTGGGACACTGCCCCCTCCGCGCAGTCGAAAACCAGCTCCACAAGCGCGCTCTCCGCACCTTTGCGCAGCATATCCTTCTCGAATTTGGCTCCCAGTGCCAGATTCACGGAACCGATGAGCAGGGATTTGCCCGCACCGGTCTCGCCGGTGAGGATGTTCAGCCCGGCGGAAAATTCCACCTCGGTTTCTTCCATCAACGCCAGATTTTTTACATGTAGTCTCTGTAACATAGTTTCTCTCCTTATGCGCCTTCTCCGAAGCACATCTGGAATCTTTCTGTAAGAATGAGTCCCGCAATGCGAGATAATTGGAATTATTTTTCCAACATTCCCTGTATTTTATGAATGAGTTCTCCCGCCTCCTCCACGGTACGGGAAGCCACCATAATGGTGTCGTCACCTGCAATACATCCAAGCACCTCGGGAAATTTCATGGCATCTAAAGCTGCTGCCACCGCCATCGCCATCCCCGACACAGTTTTGATTACCACCAGATTCTGCGCCATATCCATGGAGGCAAATCCCTCCCGGAGCACGCGGATATACCGGTCATCCAGCTGGCTTTCCTCCCGCCCGAGGACCGCATACTTCTGCCTGCCCTTTCCGTCAGACACCTTGGAAAGTTTCAGCTCCCTGATATCCCGGGAAACGGTCGCCTGAGTCACATTGAAACCTGCTTCCTTCAGACAGTTTGCCAGTTCCTCCTGGGTCTCCACATCCTTACTCTCTATAATCTCAACGATTTTTTCATGCCTGCTCTTTTTCATGAATCCACCTACTCACTAAACTTTTTATGCAATATTTCCATAAAACTCACCTGATTCAGTCGCAGGAACTCTGTAATTTTCTCTGACTGCACAATACGGATGCGGTCGCCGGTACACATGGAAATCTTGTGGCTTCCGTCAAAATTGGCCTCCACTGTCTGTTTCTGTCCCTCCCTGCCGGTGGGAATCTCGATTTCAATGACATCCTCCGGCGAGAGCACAATACTCCTGTGATTCAGGGAATGGGGACAAATCGCCGTGAGCATAATCAGTTTCGCACTGGGCTCCACCAGCGGACCGCCCGCCGACAGGCTGTAGCTGGAGGCTCCGGTGGGGGTTGCCACAATCATTCCGTCTGCCTTATATCTGTGCAGGAACTGTCCGTTTACATAAATATCCAGACGCAGCATCTGAATAGAACCTCTCCTGGAGATGACGATATCGTTCAGCGCCCAGCCTTCCTCCCACTCCTTGCCACAGTGGAAGGTCACCTTGCCGTTGAGCATCATGCGGGATTCCTTGGTACACTTCCCTGCAATCAGCTTATCCAGAGCATCCTCCAGATTAGAAGGCTCAATCTCCGTCATGTAACCAAGAGTACCCAGATTCACTCCGATGATGGGAATAAAGAGTTTTTTGGTTTCTCGTGCCGCCTGCAGCACTGTTCCGTCGCCGCCCAACACAATCATGCAGTCCACATCTTTGGGAATGTCCTTTGCCTCCTCGGACTCCTCCGTGGTGTCTGCCATCCAGTCAGCCTCCTTCACCTTCAGCGTAACCTTCTGTCCCCTGCACTCCAGATAGCTCTTGATACGGTTGGTGGTCATCAAGTCCTTGTCCTTGTTCTTGTTGGTGTAAATCAGAAAGTGTTTCATGAATACCCTCCCCTACAGCTTATGCGATTTCGCTACAATATCAGTGATACTTTTCCTCCATACTTCTTCTCTGGAAAGTCCTGTGCCATCCTCCACAATCCTTTTCAGCCCTTCTTCCGCCTCGCGCTCCGAAAGCCCTAAAATCTCCTCAGGAATATCTTCCTTCTTACGGATATGTAACAAATACTCAATATTGCCTTCCGGCCCTTTGATGGGCGAATGCTCCAGATGAAGCACTTCAAACCCAATGCTATCCGCATAATCTACAATCTTACAGATGACCTCCTCATGGGTTTGGGGCTCTCTGACCACACCGTTTTTGCCGACTTTCTCCCGTCCCGCCTCAAACTGGGGCTTAATCAGGCAGACCATCTCACCTCCGGGCTTGAGCAGGTTCCTCGCCGGTATCAGAATTTTGGTCAAAGAGATAAAGGACACATCCACGCTGGCAAAGTCCAAGTCATCCGCAATATCCTCTCGCACCAGATAGCGGAAGTTCGTCTGCTCCATGCAGACCACCCGCTCATCATTTCTCAGTTTCCACGCCAGCTGCCCGTGCCCCACATCCACGGAATAAACCTTGGAGGCGCCGTTTTGGAGCATACAGTCCGTAAATCCTCCCGTGGACGCACCGATGTCCATACAGACACAACCTTCCAGTGCAAACTGCCACTGCTCCATAGCCTTCTCCAGCTTTAATCCCCCGCGGCTCACATATTTCAGGCTGCTGCCACGCACCTCCAGGCTGATTTTGCCCGTATCAAAGGAAGTGCCCGCCTTGTCCTCCTTCTGCCCGTTGACATATACATTTCCGGACATGATAATGGCTTTCGCCTTCTCTCTGGAGGGCGCATATCCCTGATTCACCAGAATAACATCTAATCGCTCTTTCATGCTTTCCCTGCTGCCTTCAACACCTCGTTGACGCGGCTCACAATACCATCCGCATCCACTCCGATTTCTTTCTTCAATAACTCCACATTGCCATGCTCTATATAGGCATCCGGCAGCGTGATACAGATACAGTCACAGTCCGTTGGAGCAATGTGATGTTCCTGCAGACAATGCAGTACCTTTTCCCCATAGCCGCCGCTTGCCACATTCTCCTCCATGGTGACAATCAGCCGATGCCCGGAGGCCGCCTCCAGCACTGCCTCCTCGTCAATGGGTTTGACAAAACGCGCATTCAAAAGGCTGACCTGATGTCCCTGCTCCTTCAGCGCGTCGCGGACTGCCTCCGCCGTCTTGACCATACTGCCCACCGCCAGCAACGCAATTTCAGACTCCCGGTAAATCCACTCTGCCTTACCGTACTCGATGGGGGCACGAAACTCCTTCAGTCCCGCATAGGCTGTGCCTCTGGGATAACGCAGGGCAATCGGCCCGTCAAAATTCACCGCAAATTTCATCATATCCGACAGCTCCCACTTGTTCTTCGGCGCCATGATATGCATATTCGGGATACCCGAAAGATAGGTAAAATCAAAAATCCCCTGATGGGTCTCCCCGTCGCTGCCCACCAGTCCGGCTCTGTCGATGGCAAAGACCACCGGAAGATTCTGGATACAGACATCATGCAGAATCTGGTCATACGCCCTCTGCAAGAAGGAGGAATAAACCGCCACGATGGGGCGGAGTCCCCCCGCCGCAAGTCCGGCGGCAAAAGTCACCGCGTGCTCCTCCGCAATCCCCACGTCAAAAAATCTGTCGGGATACATATTGCGAAAACGCTTTAAGCCCGTACCGTCCGGCATTGCCGCCGTGATTGCCACAATCCGCTCGTCACGCTGCCCCAGCTTACACATCACCGTGGAAAAAATATCCGTGTAGTTGGCTGTCGTCCTGGGATGGGACGGGATACCCGTCTCGATATCAAAGGGCTCCGCACCGTGAAATCTGGCAGGATGCCTCTCCGCAGGCGCATATCCTTTGCCCTTCTGGGTGAGCACATGGATAATCACCGCACCCTTCACACGTTTCGCCTCGCGGATAACCTTCATCATCCCATCTATGTTATGCCCGTCCACCGGACCCAGATAGGTAATCCCCATGTCCTCAAAAAACATTCCCGGTATCACCAGCTGCTTGACACTGGACTTGGCGCGGCGAATCCCCTTGACCACATTGTCGCCGCCCTTGGTACCGCTCAGCGCATTGTAAATGCCCTCCTTCAAATCCAGATATCCCGTAGTCGTGCGGATATTGTTCAGATATTTGGATACACCGCCCACGCTCTCAGATATGGACATATTATTGTCATTCAGGATAATAATAAAATTCGTCTCCAGTTTCGCCGCATTGTTCAATGCCTCATATGCCATTCCGCCCGTGAGAGAGCCATCTCCAATCACCGAGACAATCGTCTGCTTCTCACCCTTGATATCCCTTGCCTTCACCAGCCCCAACCCCGCTGAGATAGAGGTGGAACTATGTCCGGTATCAAAGGCATCACAATCACTCTCCTTGCGCTTGGGAAAACCACTCATGCCGCCAAACTGCCTGAGTCCGTCAAACCCTTCCCTGCGCCCTGAGAGGAGCTTGTGGGTGTATGCCTGATGCCCCACATCCCAGATAATCTTATCCTCCGGCAGATTCAGGGAGAGATGCAATGCCATAGTCAGCTCCACCGCACCCAGATTGGAGCCCAGATGCCCCCCGGTAACACTGATTTTTTGAATCAAAAACTCTCGTATCTCCTGGGCAAGCGCCCCGTAATCCTTTTTGTCTATTTTTTTGATATCGTTCGGTTTTTCTATTTTTTCAAGCAACATGGTTATCTCCTGTCCAACCGTCTCAGCTTCGTCTGTTTATCAAATGTCTCACCAATGCCTCCAAAAAGCTGCAATCCCCCGGAAGGTTCCGCAAGATTTTCAGTGCTTCGCCGGACAGTCTCTCCACCTCCGCAGCGGACTGTTCCAGCCCCATCAAGGTCACATAGGTCTGCTTGCCGTTTGCAGCGTCACTTCCCACGGGCTTGCCCAATTCAGCACTGTCTCCGACGACATCCAAAATGTCATCCTGAATCTGGAAGGCAATGCCAATGTCCATGGCACACTGCGCCACATCGGCACGGCATTCCTCGGAAACCCCGGCAAGAATCGCCCCAATCACCATTGCCGCCTGAATCAGAGCACCTGTCTTGTGCTCATGTATATAGAGTAGCTGCTGTTGTGTCACTTCTGAAGTCTGGGTCTCTGCCTCCATATCTGCCACCTGACCACCAATCATGCCGTAGATGCCCGCATTCCTGCCGAGCACTTCCAGCGCAGCCTGCACTCTCCGGAAATCCTCCGTCGTCTCACAGCATTCAAATGCCTTCAATGCCATCTCAAACGCATAGTTGAGCAGTCCGTCTCCCGCCAGAATCCCCATGGCATCTCCATAGACTGCCCAAGTGGTCTTGCGTCCTCTGCGGTATTCATCATTGTCCATGGCAGGCAAATCATCGTGCACCAGAGAATAGGTGTGAATCATCTCAATGGCAGCCATGAAGGGCTCCAGACCGCCTCCCTGCCCGCTTAACATCCGGTAAGTCTCCTGCATCAAAATCGGACGGAGCCTCTTTCCTCCCGCCATCAGGCTGTATTCCATCGCATTCACAATGGTTTTTGGTGCACCCGCTTCCTGCGGAAGAAAATCTTTTAAAAGTTCTTCCACCTCTGCCGCCTTTTGGGACAATGTCTCTTTAAATGGCATGTCTGTTGTCTCCATGACTATTGCATTTCCTCCAATCCACCAT
>CAZUAP010000027.1:0-18443 GCA_964617975.1 uncultured Acetatifactor sp.
ATTTTTCTATTTTTTCTGCATCCGTTCCTGTTTTCATTTCCGTTTCTATCCCTATAAAAGGGTAGGACTAAAATCAGCTTGGCTCATCCTTTGAGCCCGAAAACCAATTTAGTCCTACCTAAATGATTGTTAATAAATTGTGTACTCCGGCAATTATTATCTCATAATCTTAATCTTGATATTGAACAGAGTTCCTGTGGTATTTTCCATCTGTCCTGCTGCCTTGACCTCCAGCTTGACGGTATATTCCGTGTTTGCCTTGAGAAGGTCAGGTCTGACCAGAGTAATCTTCGCCTTCTGTGTAACAGAATCATAGGTAACTGCAAAGGCTTTCTGGAGGTTGTCAGAGTTACTGCTTGCCATGACCACATCCTCAATCACTGCATTGTCATTGCTGGTCTTGGTAATCTGAATCTCCTGCATTCTTTGCTCGCTGCCTGCCGCCACACCTGCATACATGGTGGTAGAGGTTACATCCGCCTTAATCTTGGGAAGAACCTGCTTGGGTTTGATGGTCAGGTCACCAGTGTATGCAGCAACATCATCTTCCGACTCAGCTCCCGTCAGCACAATTCCGATTCTCAGCTTATAGCTGGTCTTGGCATCCAGCGTTACACCTTCCTTTGCCTTGATGGAAACCCCTGTGATGTTTCCATCCGCATCGCGCACAAGTTCGCCGACTTGGAAATGCGCCAGCTCATCATAGAAGGTATTTTTATTATTGGAAGTGTCCAGCTCTTTCACAACCACGTTTGTTATAGCAGCGCTGACATTGGTTGTCTTGAAACTGTAAACAATGCTGGTATTCTCATCGACAGGATTCAGCGTACCGCTGGCTTTCGCTGTCAATTTTGCGTCTTTACTGATTACCTTCACGCT
This sequence comes from uncultured Acetatifactor sp., assembly GCA_964617975.1. Taxonomy (GTDB): domain Bacteria; phylum Bacillota; class Clostridia; order Lachnospirales; family Lachnospiraceae; genus Acetatifactor. The sequence goes on from CAZUAP010000027.1 coordinate 880, forward strand.
GATATTGAACGGCTGAATCTCAACAGCTTTTTCGCCCACTACCGCTTTTAACCCGGAGACCGTAAATTTATAGGTTCCTGTCTTGCTTATCTTGCTCGTCTGGCTTACTTCAATGGTCTGTGAACTCTCACCAAATTTAAAATCAAGAGAACCATACACTGCGCTTGACGCAGCATTCGCACCCTTAATGGTGACTTCATCATCCTGAATGGTGACATTCTCACCGGCAGGCATATTCTTGATGGTATAGGTGGTTGTGGCAGTCTCTCTGCCGGCATAGTAGTTATTCACCGTCACAGATGCAGGTTTCAACACTGCGGAAAGCTTGGAGTCTATCACCTTCACACTGACAGCAAACGCCTTTACCTCCTCTGTACCGCCCTCCGTATACTTTACGGTCGGCACCAAGCTGAATTTGTAAGTACCTGCCTTCACGGTCTCATCCGCCTGAACGCTCAGCACGCCGTCCGCATAATCAAAGCTGATTTTGTCCGCCTCATCCTGCAGTGACGTCTTGCCCTTGAACTTCTCCTCGATAGCAACCAGTGTCACATCCTCCTGGCTGACGGTAAGGGTGGTTGTCGTAACTCTGCCCACGCAGAGATTATTCAGCGTAAGTGTTGCACTCTTTGCTTTCACCGTGGGAGCACTGCTCGTCACATTCAGATTGAAAGTGAACTTCAAGGGTTCATTCCAAGTGTCCATCTCCACATTGATGACTGCCTTGCCCTTTTGAGCTTTCTTAATCTGCAGTGTGATACTGTCCGTCAGTTTTGCATTCTCCACGTCCAGATTCTCGAACAAATCCATGGTCGTGCCCTTCGCAGATGCATCAAAGCTCAACTCTGCCAGACTGTCTAAGGAGATAGCCTTCTTGGTCTTTTTGTCCAAAAGCTGCAATTCCAGCTCATACCCTTTGCTGGAGCTATTGACGGTTGCTTTGGTCTTGGAAAGCACATAGGAGGGCTTTGTATTCTGGGTAGAAATCGAAATCTTTACATAGCTGGGCTCAGTATAGCCTGCATAAGTAATTTTCAGATAACCGCTCGTTACCGCTTTACCCTTGGCATCCGTAATCAAAGCATTTGCGCTGCGGGTGATAACGCCATCCGCACTGATATCAAAATTGTTGGCAAGAGAATCCACGGCCTCCGAACCCGAGGTCTGATAATTCGCCGCAGAAACCAACTCGTATTTCTCCACCTTCTCACTGCTCAAACTCTGCGTAACGGTAACCTCACCACGCTCCGATGCAGCAGCTTTACTGTTATAGAAAAGGTTTATCTTGCCGCTCAATTTTATGGTGGGATTCAATGCCTTGGAACTGAGCACCAAAGACTTAATGGCTGTGTGGAAAGTCTCAGTGGCAGTCCCCGTCCCTGTTGAATAGGAATATTCGCCTTCAATATACAAGCTGCTGTAGGACAAGTTGCTTCCCTTACTTTCCAGAGCCGTTTTTCCTGCCGCAGTAATCTTCATGGTATACTCACCAGCAATTTCGTCGTAAGCTATCGATACATAATCAAAGTCTTCATAACTTGTATAGTTGTTGCTCTTAACAGCTTTCACCACAGAGAGACTTGAAGGAACCACTTCATATCCATAGACAGAAAGCAAATCAAAAGCAGTTCCTGTGCTGCTGAGGGAATTTACAGTGAGAGAACTCTGCACAAGTCTGGGCGCGGTGTCCACCACGCGGATGATAAAGCTCTCCTCGTACAGCACTTCCTTCTTCTTTCCGGTCTCGCCATTGGTGACAGTCACGGTCACGGCAGTCTCACCGACAGCACCGCTCTTTACATGAATCACATTTTCATTGTCGTAGACCGTTGCGGCATCGGGCTCCGCAATATCTGTGTTTGCCGATTTCCATGCGGACTCCACAAACAGATTGGCGGTATCCTGTCCGGCGGTAGCCTTCAGACTTACATTGAAATCCTTTGACTCCTTCGCAAGATTGCCCTTGGTATACTGTATCACTGTGTAATCTTTGTATTCTTTATCCTCAGAATCCCAGATTTTCTCTGTGGTCAGTTTGCCCTTGCGCAGACCGCTGAATCCCAGTTCATAGTGGTCAATACTTGACTCTTCATTGACCACAACCGTAAAGCTGACCGTCTTTGATGTATCGGACTTTAATGTGGCTGTGATTTTTGCCGTTCCTTTCTTGCGGGCATAAATCACACCCTGACTGTCTATCATTGCCACCTTGGTATCACCGGACTTGTAGGTAAACTCCCAGTTTCCGATGGTATACCCTTTCGAACTGGTAATCTCCAGATTGGCGGAACGTCCCGGCTTATCTATGGTCAATTTTTTGCCGGTAGAATTCCATTCGTAATAAGTCTGATTTTCAAAATTCGCTTTCATGGTGCCATAACTGCCATCAGACTCAAATGTAGCGTAAACCGTCACATCTGCATCCGGCATCTCAAAACTGAATACCTGACTGGAATCCGTCTCCTCCACCAGCGTGTCGATGTTATACTCATTGTACATGAAATCATATGCGCGGATTCGATATCCATCCTCAGGCGTGATGGTGACTTTGACTGTCTCGCCCTTCCGTGCCGATGTGGTGGACAGCTCTGCTTTGCCGTGGGCGTTGGATGCGTTAGTTATGTCAAGTGTAATGGTATGCGCGGGATACAGTGTCACAAAGGTGTACTCCATCTTGTTGGCATAATCCTCCACCGTACCGTCATAGCCTTTCATCGTAAGGTCACTCTTATAAGGGAACGCATCATCTGCCAGAACGATATCACTCTCATTATCCTCATTGGCTCCCTTTTGATTGATGGTCACCGTCTGAAGTTTGGTGCATCCGCCAAAGGCTTCAGATTCAATCATGGAAACCTTAGCCGGTATCGTGATGCTTTGTAATGCCGTACATCCGGAAAAAGCCTCTGCGTCAATCACAGTACACGCAGAATCAGAAGGAAATACAAACGTAGTCAACGCCGTACATCCCTTGAACATGCTTCCTGAGATTTCTGCGACATTCTTGTTCATTCTCACCGTCTTAAGCTTTGTACACTGCTCAAATGCCGACTCCCCCCAGACAGTGGTAAGTTTCGCATAATCATCCTTATTTAAGTTCACCTCAGTCACTGCCGTTCCGGAAAATGCAGCCGTTCCGACCTCCGTCAGTTTCGCACTCCATGTAATGGTTGACAGCTTGCTGCATCCCTTGAAGGCATTGGCACCTATCTGCTCCACATTTTTCAGATTGATAGAGCCCAGATTGGTACAGCCCCTAAATGCAGCATTTCCAATCTTCGTCACACCGCTGGGAATATCCAGCCCCTTGTTGTTACTGCCACCAAGCGCACTGCCTGCAAAAGCCTCCTCGCCGATATAGGTCAGCTGACTGGTACCAGCGGACGAGAAAGTAAGAGTCTGCAGTTTGGAATCCTTAAACGTCTCATCCTCAATTCTTGTCACCGCATCAGGCATTGCAAAAGATGTAACGCCGGAGCCCTCGAAGGCACCTGCTGCAATCTCAGTCAGCTGGCTGTCTTCGGGCACTTCAATGCCTGTGATTTTGGTATTTTGATTGAAAATTCCCGCAGGAATTTTCTTTGCCTCCGCCGGTAGCTTTACCGTGCCGCTAATCTTGTCCGTCGTCACGTCTACCTTCCATGTCAGAGTGCCATCCTCCGTCACGGTGAAACAGTCGGTAGTTGTGGCATATATCTGGGCGTCGCCGGTGTTCACTTTCACATCGCCCGTGTCTCCGGCTGAGACATCATCATCGGAAACATCCTCGACATCTCCTTCCGAGGTATCTCCCTCCGAGACATCTCCTTTCGAAACATCTCCGTCGGAGACCTCCGCATCTAAATCGTCAGACATCTCTGTCTCTGAATTGTCTGACACATCGTTCTCTGATATGTCATTTTCGGATACCGATTCCATATCCTCTGCAATGTCAACGCTTAAGTCAGTCGCGTTTTCCATTGCATATGCATCCAGCGTAAAATTTCCTGAGGTAGCAACCATAGCTACGCTCAATACCATTGCAAGTATTCGTTTCGCCTTCAAACTTCTTCCTCCTCCACATATAAATTCTTAATTAAACACATACTAATTCTATCATTCCCAATCTGTGAATGCAACCTAAGTCCTCCGAAAAATTCTTAAGATTCTCTTTACTTGTCAACCGCTCCTTAGCTTGCTATACTATTGTTTACCGAACAATCATCCGAGAAAGGACTGCCTATATGAATGACATAAATCTTTCTAAATCAAAGCATTTTACCAAGCGGCTTGTTCCCCTGTGTCTGTTCCTTCTGGGTGCAGTGCTTCGCATCTATCGTTTCGGGAGCATTCCGGGAGGCTTTCAGATGGATGAGGCTTACAGCGCATGGAATGCCTTTGCCTTATATCATTCAGGGATTGACTCCGCAGGGCATTCCTTTCCGGTGTATTTTGAAGCCTGGGGCCACGGCATGAACGCATTGAATTCCTACCTGATGCTACCCTTTATCGCTCTATGTGCAGGTCATGTGAATCTTGTCATCATCCGTCTGCCGCAGCTTATGGTATCTCTTGCCAGTCTGACCGCCGTATACGCCCTGATGCGCAAAATGTTTTCCGAGAGTACCGCCAACTGGGCGCTTTTCCTCGTGGCAATCTGTCCCTGGCACGTGATGATGTCCCGCTGGGGTCTGGAATCCAACCTTGCTCCGGGATTCCTTATCATCGGGCTTTGCTTTTTTGTATATGGGCTGGAGAAACCTCCCCTGCTCCTCTGCTCTGCCATAAGCTATGGGCTCAGCCTCTATTGCTATGCCACCATTTGGCCCATCGTCCCGGTGATGCTGTTCTTGCAGGGAACATACTGCCTTGCCCATAAAAAGCTCCACCCCACCCGTTGGCTCGCAGGTGCCTTAGCAATCCTCGGACTGCTCGCCCTCCCATTAATCTGCTTTTTATTGATTAACATGGGTTATCTCGCGGAATTTCAGATTGGACCTTTCTCCGTCTACAAAATGACTCTCTTCCGCAGCGGAGAGCTTGCGCACTCCCTGTCGGAAATGGTCTCAAACTTTAAAAATATGCTTTATCTGTTCTATCATCAGGATGTGGGCAGACCCTACGACGTCATCATGCCCTATGGCTTTTTTTACAACATCGGACGCGCATTTATCATCATCGGTGTTTTGGGAATGATAGCCGGGTGTGTGCGTTCCATCGTCACCAAAAAGTTTTCATACCTGTGCATATTGATGATACAGCTCATCGGGGCAGGCATTGTAGGACTTCTCATCTCCGTCAACATGACGCAGATTAACTGTGCCTACATCCCCTTGGTTCTGTGCGAAGCTCTGGGCGTCACATGGGTGCTTTCCTTTTTGAAGGAGCATTTCCGACAGATTGCGAGAACTGCCGGCTGCGTCATAATTATCGCGATATACCTTTATGACCTTTTCGGTTTTCAGTATCGATACTATACAGAATACAAGGAATTGTCTTCCGCATATTTTCAACAGGGAACAGACGATGCGGTCAAGACCGCTCTCTCGATTGCAAAAAGCAGTGAAATTACAGACATATATATTGACGCGGGGCTGAAGTATCCCAATATCCTTCTGTCCACGGAAACCACCGCCGAAGAATATCTTGACACCGTGGTGTACAGCGAAAATCTCCCTGCACCAGAATGCTTTACCAAGACGGGGATAACCTTTCATATGGGATATTCGCCGGAAGATATCGCCGACCACGCCATCTATATTATTTATCAGACAGATGTCGATGCCTTCGAGGATTTCCAACTGATGCAGTTCTGCGACTGGTACGTGGCAGTCCCCTGACAAAAACCGCCGTCCTCATGCCGCCAGATACTCCAGATAGTCCTCCTCACTGGCGAACAGGATATATCTGCCCTCCACAAGACCCATGTAACCGCCTGCCGTAAAATAACCTTTCATAAAAATACCTCCTTACCAGCTGTCGTTTTCACTCGACTTTCTGATAAGAAGGTATCATTTTTATAGTCCAATAAATCTATCTCAATATATCGTCTGCCAAGCATCGTCTGCCAAGAGCACCGCATGCATCCGGGTCAGCAGTTCCTCCGTTTTCTCCAAAAGCAGCTCAGCGTCGGTTTCCACCAGCCCCGTCTTTTTGTATTTGTAGGTAAAATAGGGATTCCCGTAGGCGGTGAAGGACATTTCCTTTCCGACCTGCTTAAGCAGCGTGGGGATTCCGGCAGCATTTATCTTTGCGTCAGATTTGAAGGTGAAGATAATGCGCTCATTTTTTCCTTTAATCTCCGTGAGAAACAGTGCATGACCCGCCACACGAATGAGCGCAATTCGCAGCAGATTGTCCACAGATTTCGGGATTTCTCCGAAACGGTCCAGCAGCTCATCCCGCATATCGTCCCGCTCCTTCTCATTCTCAATACCCGCAATGCGCTTGTAAATATCCAGCTTTTGTACCTCATTCACGATGTAGGAGGGCGGAATAAACGCATCCACATCCAAATCAATCACCGTGGCGAAGGAATCCGCCTCTGCGCCTCCGTTTTCCCCCTTCAGCCTGCACACAGCCTCATTCAGCATTTTGCAGTACATATCATATCCCACAGCCTCCATATGACCATGCTGGCGCATACCGAGCAGATTTCCCGCACCTCGTATTTCCAAATCCCGCATGGCAATCTTGAATCCGCTGCCCAAATCCGTAAATTCCCGGATTGCCTCCAGCCTTTTTTCTGCCACTTCCTTGAGCATTTTGTCCCGCCGGTACATCAAAAAAGCATACGCCGTCCGGTTGGAGCGTCCCACGCGTCCTCTGAGCTGGTACAGCTGGGAGAGTCCCATATTGTCCGAGTCGTGGATAATCATGGTATTGGCATTGGGAATGTCCAGTCCTGTCTCGATGATGGTGGTGGTCACTAACACATCAATCTCGCCATTCACGAAGTCGAACATAATCTTCTCCAGCTCGTGTTCCTTCATCTGTCCGTGGGCAAATGCCACCACCGCCTCGGGAACCAGCGCGGCAATTCCGGATGCCACATCGGCAATATTGTTTACGCGGTTGTATACGTAGAACACCTGCCCGCCCCGGGCGAGCTCTCGGGATATCGCCTCCCGCACCATTTCCTCATTGTACTCGCACACAAACGTCTGAACGGGATTCCTGTCGCCGGGTGCCTCCTCCAGCACGCTCATGTCGCGGATGCCAATCAGGCTCATATGCAGAGTGCGGGGGATAGGGGTTGCCGTCAGTGTCAGCACATCCACATTTTCCTTCAGTTTCTTGATTTTTTCCTTATGCGCCACGCCGAAACGCTGCTCCTCATCCACGATTAAAAGCCCCAAATCCTTGAATTGAACGTCAGCAGACAGCACCCTGTGCGTTCCGATTATGATGTCTACCAGACCTTTTTTCAAATCGGTAATCGTCTTTTTCTGCTCCGCAGCCGAGCGGAAACGACTGAGCAAATCTATGCGCACCGGAAAGTCCTTCATGCGCTGCACGAAGGTGGCATAATGCTGCCCTGCCAATATGGTGGTGGGCGCCAGATACACTACCTGCTTTCCCTCCTGTACCGCTTTAAAAGCCGCACGGATTGCAATCTCTGTCTTGCCGTAGCCCACATCCCCACATATCAGGCGGTCCATGATTTTGCTGCTCTCCATATCCGCCTTGGTATCCGTGATGGCGGCAAGCTGATCCTCCGTCTCCTCAAAGGGAAACATCTCCTCGAACTCACGCTGCCACACGGTGTCCTTTCCATATTGATAGCCTTCCGACTGCTGCCGCACGGCATAGAGCTCCACCAGCTCCTTTGCCACCTCGTTCACCGCAGTGCGCACCTTGGACTTCGTGTGCTCCCATTCCTTGCTGCCCAGCTTGTTCAGCTTGGGTTTCTGGGCATCCGCGGAGGCATACTTTTGAATGACATCCAGCCCCGTTGCCAGCACATACAGATTGCCCCCATCCCGGTACTCTATCTTGATATAATCCTTGACCACGTGCTCCATCTCCACCTTCTCGATACCCCTGTAGATACCGAGCCCATGTGTCTCATGAACCACATAGTCGCCGACCTTCAGCTCATTAAAATCATTGATTTTCTGCCCCTGATAAAGTCTCCGTTTCTTTTTCTTCTTTTTCTCCGCGCCGAAGATATCCGTCTCCGAGAGCACCACAAACTTAAGCAGCGGATACTCAAACCCCCTGCTCACATGCCCGTAGCAGGTCACAATCTCTCCCGGCTGAACCTCCCTTAGGGGATCCTCCGTGTAAACCGCCACAAGTTCCTGATCCCGCAAATCCTCTGCGAGCCGCTTTGCCCTGGTTCGGGAACCGGACAAAAGCAAAACCCTGTAGCCTTTCCTGCGGTATTGCTTTAAGTCCTTTACCAAAGCCTCGAAACTGTTGTTATACGGCGCGATACTTCTGACAGATATGTCATATCTTAAGTCTGGCTTAAAATACCCGCTCTGTCCATCCATCATGGACAGGGTGAATACCGTCCCCTTCCTAATCTTCGCCGCCACCTGCTCACCGCTGTAGAGGAGCTCCATCTGCCCCGGCAAAATATATCCCTTCAAGGCGCGCTGTTCCATACTCTCACGAAATTCAAGCTCCACTGCCTCCGCCTGCTCTTTTACTCTGGCGGGTTCGTCAATGAAAAAAACCGGTGTCGCGGCAATGCTCTGCAAAATCTCCGGCAGTGTCACCGTATCCTCATAAAAATAATGCAGATAGCTGTCAAAATTCACCTTGTTTTGGAACTCCAGCAGCTCCTCCCTCAGTTCCTTAATATTCGATGCAATGCGGTGGGCTTCCTCCGGCTGATGCCGCTCCCTGAAATACTTTTCCCTCTCCGCTGCCTCCTTCTCCAGCTTTGCCAGCCCCGCACGGATGCGCTCCTCTGTCATACAGAACTCCGCAGCCGGATAAATACAGATACTTTCCAGTTTCTCAACAGAGCGCTGGCTCAGAATGTCAAAGCTCCGGATAGAGTCTATCTCATCTCCCCAGAGCTCTATGCGGTAGGGATTCTCCTCCGTGAGGTCAAACACGTCCACGATGCCTCCCCGGATGGAAAACTGTCCCGGGCTTTCCACCTGATAACTCTTTTCATATCCCATTGCCACCAGCCGTTTCGCCAAATCCGTTTCATTCAAGCCGCCTCCGCGCCTCACCGGAATGATATCCCGCTGCGCATCCCAGAGCACCTGCGGCGTCATCATTGCCGCATAAGTGGTGATGATGGTGAGCGGTTTGCGTTCCATCAGCCGGCGAAGTGTCCGGATGCGCTCCATGGTGAGCTGATTGCCGTGAATGTCCGCCTGAAAGAAAATTAAATCCTTGGCAGGATACAGGGTGACATTTCTGTCATAAAACTTGTATTCTTCATAGAGCTCCTTTGCTTTCAAATCACTATAAGTAACGATGACCTTACATCGAAGACCATCGCTGAGTCCATATATCATATGAAGCTTTTGGGAATCCACGCAGCCGGACAATGCAATCACGCCGGATTGTTTTTGAATTGTTTCCTGAAGGGAACCAAACTCCGCCAGTTCCCTCAGTGGTGCAAGCAAAGCCTGCATACTATGCCTCCTTCTTGGTGTTATACCGATTCATGGCGCTATCCGCCTCATCATTCACCATCATGCGGATGGCTTCCACAGCCTTCTCCGCAGCCTCATCCATGTGCTTTCGCTCCTCGCCGGAAAAATGTCCCAGCACATAGTCCGCGAGATTCCAGCCTGCAGGTTTGGCTCCAACCCCCATCTTCACCCGCATAAAGTTATCATGCCCAAGATGAGAGATAATACTTTTCAGACCGTTATGTCCCCCTGCACTGCCCTTCTTGCGCACGCGCAGCTGACCCACATCCAGGCTGATGTCATCGGAAATCACAATCAGCTCCGCAGTCTCATCCACCTTGTAATAATCTACAAGTTCCCTCACGCTCTCCCCACTCAGGTTCATGAAGGTAACAGGCTTTGCCAGCACGCACTTCTGTCCCCCCACATAGCCCTTTCCGATGATTGCCTTATGTTTTTTCTCCAGCACATCAATATTTTCCGCCGCAGCCAGCCTGTCTATGACGTCATAGCCGATATTGTGACGGGTATTTTCATACTCCTTACCGGGATTCCCCAGTCCTACGATAATATACACTCCAATTCCTCCAAAATTCTAGTCTTGCTACATTGTCGCATTTTTTATGGAAAAAAACAAGAGGAAAGGAAAAAGGGCCTCCCACTCATATCGAGTGGGGCGACCCCTCTGTAATTCATTTTATTTCAGCAGCTCATATTCCAGTAATACTCATCACAGACCTTCCCTATTGCAGTACACCTTCGTCCGGTTCTTCCATTGCTTTCGCGTAGGCTTCCAGAATAGTATTCTGAATGCTCTCTCGGGTGCCGGAGTTGATGGGATGTGCAATATCCCTGTACTCTCCGTCCGCAGCCTTCTTACTCGGCATCGCAATGAATAAACCCTTCTCGCCCTCGATGACTTTGATATCGTGTACTACAAACTCGTCATCTAAAGTGATGGATACCACCGCTTTCATCTTGCCTTCTTTTGTAATTTTGCGAACGCGCACATCTGTAATCTGCATAGTATAGCCCCTTTCTCATTTTGCCACATACGTGACACATACCTCTTTACAACTCATATCGTGCATTACGTTCCACCACAACTCTGATTCCTTCCTCACCCACAAAATGGGAATTGGCGCGGATGGTATCACGGCTCTCCACAATGCAATTTTCTATGTGACTATTATCGCCGATGTACACATCATTTAAAATAATGGAATTCTTAATAATGCAATTGTTTCCTATGTAACTCTTTTTGAATATCACGGAATTCTCCACAACACCGTTGACGATACAGCCGCTGGATATAAGGCTGTTCTTAATCTGAGCCCCGGCATTGAACTTCGCCGGAGGTAAATCGTCCACCTTGGAGTAGATATCCGGATATTGCTTGAAGAAATAATCTCGCACTTCTGCTTTCAGGAAGTCCATGTTCGTTCCGTAATAATCTTCCACTGATGCAATGTTGCGCCAATAATCCTTCATTTTGTATCCGTAAATACGTTTTAAATCCTTATAACGAATCAGGATGTCCCGCACGAAGTCGTATCGATCCTCCTCCGCGCACTTTTCAATCAGCTCGATGAGCAATCTTCGCCGAATGACATAAATACCACAGGAGATTGTATTTGTCTTAGCCTTGACAGGCTTTTCCTCAAACTCCTCGATACGGCAATCCTCATTCATGCGCAGCGTGCCGAACCGCTCCACATTGACATTCGGCTCCATATCACGGCAGACCACCGTAATATCCGCCTTCTTCTGGATGTGATACTCCAGAACTTTGGCAAAATCAAGTTTGTAGACCCCGTCACCGGAGGCAATCACCACATAAGGCTCGTGACTGCTCTTGAGGAAACTCAAGTTCTGGTAAATCGCATCCGCCGTTCCGCGATACCAGTTGCTGTTCTCCGCCGTCACAACAGGTGTGAACACATACAGACCACCCTGCTTGCGTCCGAAGTCCCACCACTTGGATGAGTTGAGATGCTCATTTAAACTGCGGGCATTGTATTGAGTAAACACGGCGACCTTTTGAATATGAGAGTTCGCCATATTGCTCAGGGTGAAATCGATACTCCTGTAATTGCCGGCGATGGGCATTGCACAGACAGCCCGCTTCTGTGACAGCTCCCGCATCCTGTAATTGTTACCGCCTGCTAAAATAATTCCGATTGCTCTCACTTCTGTTCACCTGCCTTAATCAATGTTTTGCCACTTGCAAGATAGGAATCCACATAGTCGGAGTCATCGGTGACACCGAAAATCACAGAATTCTTGCCAACGGTGATTCCATTTGGAATTACACTCTTTTCACCCACCGTCACAATGCCATGGTTGTAAATATGAGGTGCCGTCTCGTTCTCAGCCTCCTCGCCGATACCGAGTCTAACATTATCCCCTATCACAACATTTTCCGCTACAATAGCTTTGTTCAACTCGCAGTTTTCTCCGATTACGGTCTCGTTCATGATGATGGAATCCTTCACCACTGTTCCTTTTCCAATTGTCACGCCGCGTCCGATAACGGAATTGCTGACCTCGCCGTAGATATTGGTACCCTCTCCCACAATGCTGCGCTCAATCGCACTGTCTGCTGAGAAATACTGGGGCGGCTGAATCTCGCTCTTGGTGTAAATCTTCCAGTATTCTTCATATAGGTTGAATTCCGGCACAATATCAATCAGCTCCATATTGGCCTCCCAATAGGAATTCAAGGTTCCGACATCCTTCCAGTAACCTGTAAATTCGTAGGCGTACAGAGGTGAACCGTGTTCATGACAGTAGGGAATCACATGTTTTCCAAAATCAAGAGCCGGCTGGTTCGCCATGGCAACCAATGCTTCCTTCAGCGTCTTCCAGTTGAAAATGTAAATCCCCATGCTGGCAAGGTTGCTTCTCGGATGTTCGGGTTTCTCCTCGAACTCCGTGATGCGCTTATTTTCGTCAGCAATCATGATGCCGAATCGGCTTGCCTCCTCCATGGGTACCGGCATGACGGCTATGGTTACCTCCGCTCCGTTCTGCTTGTGAAAATCAAGCATCACCTCATAGTCCATCTTATAGATGTGGTCGCCGGACAAAATCAACACGTACTCCGGATTATAGCTCTCCATGTACTCCAGATTCTGGTATATTGCATTCGCCGTTCCCGTATACCATTCACTGTTAGAGCTCTTTTCGTAGGGAGGCAGCACTGTCACCCCACCAATATTCCGGTCCAGATCCCAGGGAATACCGATTCCAATATGCGTATTCAGCCTGAGGGGTTGGTACTGTGTCAAAACGCCCACTGTATCTACTCCGGAGTTGATACAGTTGGAAAGTGGGAAATCAATTATCCGGTACTTCCCACCAAATGCGACGGCAGGTTTAGCAACTTTGGATGTGAGAACTCCAAGGCGGCTCCCCTGTCCTCCAGCCAATAGCATGGCTATCATCTCTTTTTTGATCATGTCATCACCTCTTCTAGCCTTCTCCCACATTTAGTGGTGAACTAATTATAGCACACTCTTTTTTCAAAGTGAAGTTAAATCGCCTAAAAAATTTGATTTTCTGTGCTTTTTCTTGTTTAATTTTGTGTATAATATATGCAATTCCGTTTTATTACATTAATTGTCCACAATTTTTGCCTTCCGAATGAAATTTTTCGTAGACATTTTCCACATTTTCAATAAATGTTTGTTTTTTCAGAACAGAGTGTATATAATATAAAGAGCAACATTACATACCTCGAAAGGATATCTGTCATCATGTATAAAATTGATTTTTCACACCCGTGTTCCGTATACTTTGTGGGAATCGGCGGCATCAGTATGAGCGGGCTCGCTGAGATTCTGGCGGACGCAGGGTTTCATGTATCCGGCTCCGACCGGGCCAAAAGCTCACTCACGGAATCCTTAGAGCAGAAGGGGATTCAGGTTTTTTACGGACAGCGCGCCGGCAATATCACTCCGGATATAGACTGCGTTGTCTTCACCAGCGCAATTCATCCGGATAATCCGGAATACGTTGCCACGCTGCAGCAGGGGATTCCCTATCTGAGCCGCGCCCAGCTCCTCGGACAGCTGATGCGCAATTACCGCACCTCCATTGCCGTCAGCGGAACTCACGGAAAGACTACAACCACGTCCATGGTCAGCGAGATTCTGCTGCAGGCGGACGTAGACCCCACCCTCTCCATCGGCGGCATCTACAAAAGCATCGGCGGCAATATCCGTGTGGGCGGTTCCGAATATTTTGTGACGGAAGCCTGTGAGTATACCAACAGTTTCCTGAGCTTTTTCCCCACCATCGGGATAATCCTCAATATCGAGGAGGACCATCTGGATTTCTTTAAGGATTTGGCGGATATCCGCGGCTCCTTCCGGAAGTTTGCACAGCTGCTGCCGGCAGACGGTTGTCTGATAATCAACGCCGATATTCCCGGCTGGCAGGAGATTGCCGAAGGACTTGCCTGCAGGGTAATCACCTACTCCATGTCCGATACCGGGGCAGACTACTATCCCACGGATATTGTGCATGACGAATTCGGGCACCCCTCCTTTCAGGTGCATATTTCCGGCGGCGGCACCTCCATTCGGCCTGTCCGTACCTGCCGTCTGCAGGTATCGGGAGACCACAATGTCAGCAACGCACTTGCCGCCATTGCTTTGGCAGACCTGGTGGGCGTAGACAGCTCCGTCACGCTGAAAGCTCTGGCAGACTTCACCGGCACCGACAGGCGTTTCGAGTACAAGGGGCGTGTCGGCGGCGTCACCATAATAGATGATTATGCACATCATCCCACAGAAATTACCGCGACTTTAAATGCCGCCAAAAATTACCCCCACAAAACCCTCTGGTGTGTGTTCCAGCCCCATACCTACACCCGCACCAAGGCGTTTCTCGAGGACTTTGCCACGGCGCTCTGCCTTGCCGATAAGGTAGTGCTCGCAGACATCTATGCCGCAAGGGAGACCGATACGCTGGGCATCAGCTCGCGGACACTTCAGGAGCGGATTACCGCAGCGGGAGGAGAATGTTATTATTTTCCGACCTTTGATGAGATTGAAAATTTTCTTTTGGAAAATTGCACAAACGGCGATTTGTTGATAACCATGGGAGCCGGAGACGTGCTAAAAATCGGCGAAAATTTACTTGGAATCTAATTTTCCACAATATCCACAGAATTGTTGAGCATACCGCTCATCACTTCTGTGGATACTTTCTTTTTTTGTGTGGATATCCTTGCATGAAAAATAACAGGTCATTCTTACATTTTTTCTGCCATGAATTTTTTATACACCATATCCACAATATCCACATTTTTTTCTGCCTTTTTGGCGCGGTTCGGCTTTCGGAAATTTGACTATTTTATTTTTGAAAACCTTGTGCTATACTCTAAACTACTTTAGCGAGGGAAGGCTTGAATCAATGGCACATTTGACAATATACAAAGACAACAACTTAAATTCTACCACTATTTCCAACCGTTTTATTGATGAATATATGAAGGATGCCAACGACGCACAGGTGAAAGTATATCTCTATCTGCTTCGCATGATGGGCGCTAATCAGGCTACCAGTGTATCCGACATCGCGGACAAGTTCAATCATACGGAAAAGGACATCATACGCGCTCTGAAATATTGGGAGAAAAAACGGCTGCTCACCATGGATTATGACAGCTTGGGTGTTCCCGTAGCCATTCATATCAGGGATTTGGAGACAGAGGCTCCTGCGGCGGCAGCACCGTCCTCCACCTCAAAATCCCTGGCGGTATCTATGGACAGGCGTCCCGATGCTGTCGGACAGGCTGAGGCTGTGACGGCAGAGGAGGAGTCTGTGGCTTTCCAAAAGCCCTCCTATTCGGCAGACCAGCTCCGGGAGTTCAAGGGTCGCCGGGAGACGGCGCAGCTTTTGTTTATCGCGGAATCCTATATCGGACGTCCGCTGACTCCCGCAGAGATGAAGTCCATCCTGTTTTTTACGGATGTGCTGCATTTTTCGGAGGATTTGATTGATTACCTGATTGCCTACTGTGTGGACAGGGGCAAAAAGGATTTCAAATACATAGAAAAGGTTGCCATCAGCTGGGCGGAAAGTGGTGTCACAACCCCCGCGCAGGCGCGCAAGGTTTCTTCCAAATACAACAAAAACGTCTATGCAATCATGAACGCGCTGGGTAAGAACAACACTCCCACCGCCAAGGAGGCGGAGTATATCACCCGCTGGACGGGAGAATATGGATTTGACATGGATGTCATTTTAGAGGCCTGTGAACGCACTGTGATGGCTACGGACCGCCACCGTTTGGAGTATGCCGAGAGCATTCTGAGCAGCTGGCGGCGCGAGAATGTCCACCATAAGTCAGACATTCATAAGATGGATGAGCTTTATCACCGCAAGAAGTCGGCACCCAAGTCAGTTTCCGGCAATAAATTTAACCAATTCTCCCAGAACAGCTATGATTTTGATGCGCTGGAAAAAGAGCTCTTGAGCAACTAAACGCCGAAAGGAGACCGTCATGGCACTGAGCAATCAGCAGTATGAGTCCATCATGAGACGCTATGAACAAACCCGGGACACCAACCGTCGTATACTGGAAGAACGCCGTGAAACAGTCTACAGTCGCATTCCGGAATATCGGCAGCTTGAGGAATCCATCGGCAGCGCCTCGCGCTCCAAGGTTCAATGTCTGCTGAACGGAGATGACACTTCTCTTTCAGATTTTCATCAGTTTATGAGTGAAATCGACAGGAAGAAAAAAAATCTTCTGGAAAACGCAGGATTTCCTGCAGATTATCTGGAGCCGATTTATGATTGTCCCGATTGCAGGGATACCGGATATATCGATGCCAAGGATTTTCGGAAGGAAAAATGTCATTGTCTCCGTCAACAGGAGATTGCAATCCTCTATGAACAATCGAACATTCAGGAGGTAATCTCCCGGGAGAATTTTTCGACACTCTCCTACGAATATTACCAGGGTGAGGATTTGGAGCACTTTGAGCGCGCCGTAAGAATCTGCCGGAATATGACAGCAAATTTTAAAAAGGATTATCAAAACCTGTTCTTTTACGGCACGGTCGGCACCGGGAAAAGTTTTCTGTCCGGCTGTGTCGCCGGAGAACTGCTGAAACAGGGCTGTTCAGTCATTTATTTCAGCAGTTCGGGACTGTTTGAAACGTTGGCACGCTATAATTTTGACTCAAAAGCCAAAGAAACTCTTTACAATTTTTATCAAGACCTTTACAATGGTGATTTGGTAATAATAGATGATTTGGGTACAGAAGTGACCAACTCCTTTGTCGCTTCGCAGCTGTTTTCCTGTTTGAACGAGAGGCATCTGCGCAGAAAGGCAACCATAATTTCCACCAATCTGAGCCTTGAGGAGCTGCGCGACCGCTACTCAGACCGGGTCTTTTCCCGTATTACCAGCAATTATACGCTCTGCAAGCTGACCGGGCCAGATATCCGAATGAGCAGAAAGCGCGCCGGTCTTGCCGATTCACATGGCGCATCAGACGATTAATTTTAAGGTAACAGGCTGCAACACAATGCGCTAAACATATGTACTGAACTAGAAAGTGAGGATATTTTCATGAGTAACCGCGAAGAAAAACGTAATTTAGAGACCATCCCTGTCGGTTCGCTTGGCATCATCGCCCTGGAAGGCTGCAGGTCCCTTGGCGAAAAAGTGGACAATTATCTGGTAAAATGGAGGGCAGAACGCGAGAGTGAGCACAAGGAATCGCTCGCCTTTTCCGGTTACATGAGAGATACCTACCTGTTGGACTCCAAGGTGCCCCGTTTCGGCTCCGGAGAGGCAAAGGGCATGATTCTGGAATCCGTCCGCGGCACTGATTTGTACCTGCTGGTCGATGTGTTGAACTATTCCAAGACCTACTCTCTGTGCGGACACGAAAATCATATGTCCCCCGATGACCATTATCAGGATTTAAAGCGTGTCATTGCCGCTGTAGGCGGAAA
>CAZUAP010000028.1:0-17645 GCA_964617975.1 uncultured Acetatifactor sp.
AAGAGAAATTAGCAGGTAAATTTGCTTCAGAGAATCATGCTGGACCCAAGGATGTGGCAGATTTCTTAGATTTGGATGATGAAGAAAGCATAGAAATGACAAAGCGAGACGCATACGAATAAGTGCAGGCGTTATTGAGCCTAATATAAGTATTGAAAGAAATACTGTAGAGAAAAAAGTGGTTGATTGTTCAGGAGGGATAAAGGCATGTTTCATAAAAAGGTGCAGAAAGTGACATACGATAAAGAGAAACTAAAGCCGGTGATTAAGAGCAGCATTTGTACCGGGGAGAAGGTGGCTGGGTTCAAAGACCTCCATACAGGGAAATTTACGGAAGTGATGCTGATTAAAGACAATAGGGATACGGAATTGTTTTTGGAGAAGTATGATATTCCTGCGGCGGAGATAAAGACGGAGTGGTAGATTAAGTCGATGGGTAAAATCAAGCAAACAAAAATAATAAAGAACCGGATGACAGCGGAAGTATTTATTTCACTGGTGACTCTGTCCATTCCTACTATATTAGAAGAAATGCTGGCTACTCTGCTTCAGTATGTGGATACGGCGATGGTGGGGCGGCTGGGGGAGGAAGCGACGGCGGCGGTCAGCGTGACGACGACGGTGTCCTGGCTGATTAACAGCATCCCTTCGGCTCTGGGAGTGGCAGCACTTTCACTCATCGCCAAGGCGGTGGGCAGCGGCGATGAAGACCGCATCCGGCGGATTTCCAGCCAAGTGTTGATACTGGCGGTGGGGTGCGGTTTGCTGACAGGTTTTGTATCTGTGGCGCTGAGCCCCTATATTCCCAGGTGGATGGGGGCAGATATTTCCATTCAGGAGCAGGCTTCCCTCTACTTTTTCATCATCAGTTTGCCAATGATTTTCAGGGCGTGCAATTCCATCCTTGGAGCTTCTATCCGCGCTACCAAGGATACCAGGACGCCCATGCTGATTAATTTGAGCGCAAACGTGCTGAACGTGTTGTTGAATTATGTATTGATTTATGGGATGGGGTTGGGAGTTACAGGAGCAGCTATCGCCTCAGCCGTTTCCTATGTGTTATGCGGCAGCTGTATGTTTATCGCCTACAGGCGTAACAGACTTCTGCACTGGGACTGGAAGAAAATAACGATGGATGCTCCGGTTTTGGCGGACTGTGCGAGAATCAGTATTCCGGTTCTTGCCACCAATGTGGCATCCTGTTTCGGATACGTGGTGTTTGCCAGTCTGGTGACAGGCATGGGGAATACCGTTTTTGCGGCACATTCCATCGCTGTGACTGCGGAAACCATATTTTACATACCGGGCTATGGCCTGCGTACAGCCACCTCCACTCTGGTGGGTATCTCATTGGGTGAGGGCAATCGCAAAAAATTTGAAACGGTTGGCGGCTTGAGTATCCTCCTCACCATGGGAATTATGCTGCTGGATGGTTTCGTATTGTACTTCGCGGCGGAACCGCTTATGAGCTTGTTCAGTAGCAGCGGGCAGGTAGTGAAACTTGGTTCGGAAATGCTGCGGCTTGTGGCTTTTTCGGAGCCGTTTTTCGGATTGATGGTAGTGATGGAGGGTATCTTTTACGGTCTGGGAAGGACGAAATACGCTTTCTTTGTGGAAACCTTCAGTATGTGGGGCGTGAGGATTTTGTTTACTTTTTTGTGCGTGAAAATATGGGGGATGGATTTGCGCGCGGTCTGGTGCTGCATGATAGCAGACAATGTGTGCAAGGCGGTTCTGCTGACGCTGCCCCTGCTCAGTGCACGACAAAGGAAAAAATTGTTTCCATCGGATTCTTGTGCCCCAGCCCAACCTATGATATAATGGGCGCAGAGAGAAACAAGCATTTACTACTACACATGGAGGGATGCTGGATGAATTTAGTGATCACCATGAGTCGAAGATTTGGAACCGGAGCGAGTGTCATCGCGGAGGAATTGTCGAAAAAGCTGAATATTCCGGTATATGACAAGGCATATATTGAGCATGAGCTTCAGGAGAATACCTACGCCACGGAGACGGAGGCAATCCGCAGGCTGGCGGAGAACCCCTGCATCATTCTGGGGCGCTGCGCCTCGGAAATTTTGGCGGGGCAGCCCAATGTATTTAATGTGTATGTGGTGGCTGACAAGGAGGACCGCATTCATCGTATCATGCAGAAGGAATCTCTGTCCTACGAGGATGCCAAGACCATGCTGGAGCAGAATGATAAAGAGCGAGCAGCCTATTACAATGAGAATACCGGAAAGCTCTGGGGCGATGTAAATAATTATCACATGATTTTAGACACGACCAAGCTGGGGATTGAAAATTGCGCAGGCATCTTGATTAAATATTTTGAGAAGGTGGAATTCATCTAGTGTGAATTTTCGATATGAGAAACGGGTTGCATTCCGAGACAGGAAATGTAATCCGTTTTTGCAGTTAAAGAGGAATTTTTTATGAAGTTCAGACAGAGACATATCTTATCGGTTCTGATTGTGCTGGCTTTCGCTTTGGCAGGCATAATGGTATTGGAGCACAGACAACAGGCACAAACTGCATATACGAAGGATTTGTTTGCCATGGACACTTTTTTTACCATGAAAGCCTATGGAACGAAGGCGGAGGAAGGACTGGAGAGCTGTGCCCTCCGGGTGCAGGAGCTGGAGGGCCTGTTGTCCGTGACGCAAGAGGGAAGCGATGTCTGGAACATTAACCATTCCGACGAAAAAATTGTGGTGAGCAGGGATACCTTTTCTCTGTTGGAAAATGCGATGGAGCTGGGGGATGAGACAGGGGGAGCGCTGGATATCTCCCTGTATCCTGTTTTGAAGGCATGGGGTTTTACCACCGGAGAATATCGGATACCCGATGATGATGAGATTTCGGAGCTCTTGCAAAATGTGGACTATACGAAGATTGTGCTGGATTACGAGGAGTCTGCGGTTGTCCTGCCGGAAGGTGCAGAGCTGGACTTGGGGTCGGTGGCAAAGGGTTATACCGGGGACTGCCTGATTGCGCTTTTGAAGGAACAGGGAGTGACTTCTGCCCTGTTGAATCTCGGTGGGAACGTGCAGGCTCTTGGGGCAAAACCGGATGGAACGCCCTGGAATGTGGCTGTGAAAAATCCCTTTGACACCAATGAGGAGTTGGGAGTTTTGAAAATAACTGACAAGGCTGTCATCACCTCGGGCAGCTATGAACGCTTTTTTACTGGGGAGGACGGAAAGGATTACTGGCATATTCTTGACCCTTCCGACGGCCGCCCGGCGGACAGCGGTCTGGTGTCCGTGACCATCGTGGGAGACAGCGGGGTGAGATGTGACGGTCTTTCAACGGCGTTGTTTGTCATGGGAAAGGATGAGGCTGTGACCTTCTGGCAGCAGAGACGGGATTTCGAGATGATTCTGGTGACGGAGGATGGAAAGCTCTATATTACAGAGGGGCTGGCAGAATGTTTTGAGAGTAGTGAGGATTGGAATGCAGAGATTATCTAAACTGTTAATCATTGTGGTCGCAGCGGTTTTTGCGGTTTCGGCCGTTATCAGTATCCGGATTTTGCAGCCTTCCTCCAAACGAGTGGTGGAGGTGGTTCAGGACGGCAGTGTGATTTATACCTTTCAGCTCGATGACACAGAAAATACAACCTTTGTTGTCCCTTACGGGGAGAGCAGCAATACCATTTTGATTGAAGATGGGGAAATATGTGTGAGTTCAGCGGAATGTCCCGACAAGACCTGTGTGAAGATGGGAAAGCTGCGCTCAGAGAGTCTGCCTATCGTGTGCCTCCCCAATCATTTGATTATCCGGTTTGCAGAGTAGAGAGGAGGAAAAATGACACAACCGTCACGACCAACGCAGTTGTCACGACTAACTCAGTTGTCGTTATATACTGCGGCAGCTTTAATTTTATATATAGTGGAATTGAGACTGCCCAGTCCGGTGCCGATTCCCGGCGTAAAGCTGGGGCTGGCGAATATTATAACGGTGGTGGCGGTATACCGGTTTCGCGCGTCCGAGGTATCACTCCTGTTGGCGGTGCGGATTATTCTTGGTGCGATTTTTGCCGGAAATCTGTCGGCACTTTTGTTCAGTGCCTGCGGTGCAGTTTTGTGCCTGTGCGGAATGCTTTTATTAAAAAAATTTCTTCCTAAGAAATATATTCCGCTGTGCAGTGTGATAGGTGCCATGCTCCACAATGTGGGGCAGATGGCAGCAGCGGTGTGGATTATGGGGAGCGCAGGTGTGTTGGTTTATCTGCCGATTCTCATCGTTACGGGAGGAATTGCAGGTTTGTTCACGGGACTGTGCGCGGCGGCGGTGGAGCGCAGGCTGCATCATGTCATTGATTTATGAAAAAAACCTGAAAAATATATGAAATAGCTTTTCATTTTGTCAAAAATGCGCTAAAATATAAAATACTGTGTTTCGACAGAGCATATCAGGAAGGAGACGGAATTAAAATGTCTGACAAAGAAGTAAAGAAGGAGAAGGTTGTAACCAAATATGACCTGAAAATGCAGCGCCGTCAGGCGGAGAAAGAGAAGGAGATAAAGCGCAGGAAGATTAGCAAGGCTATCGGTATCGTGGTGGCAGCAGCTCTCGTAGTGCTGGTGGTATCTTTCCCCGTTCGCTCTTATCTGGCAACTCATTCGACTTTTGTAACAATTAACGGAGAGAATATTACGAAGGTAGAGTTCGATTATAACTATAATAATGTAGTCAATAACTACGTAAACCAGTATGGAACTTACCTGTCTTATTTTGGACTTGATGTTTCTCAGGATCTTTCCACACAGGCGTATTCAGACGATTTGTCCTGGAAAGATTACTTTGAGGAAATGACCGTGGACAGCATGAAAAGCAGCAAGGCTCTCAAGGCTGAGGCGGACGCGGCAGGTTTTGAGTATGATGCCACGGAGGATATTGAATCGTTCAAGGACACTGCAAAGGAAGCCGCTTCATCTGCAGGTGTAAGCACCAACAAATATGTAAAACAGGTGTATGGTCAGTACGCATCGGTGAGCAGACTTAAGAGTTTCGTTGCGGAGAGTGCCCGCATAAACGCATATTATGAGCAGGTATCGGAAGGTCTTGCAGCTACCGATGAGGAGATTCAGGCATATTATGAGGAGAACAGCGCAGACTATGATTCTGTAGATTATTATGTGTCTACTTTCCCTGCAGACATTACTTCTGAGGAGCCTACCGATGAGGAGACGGCTGCAGCTATGGAAGAAGCATCTGAGCTGGCAGAGGCAGCAGTTGAGACACTCACTCAGGACGGCGATGTAGAGACGAATGTGAAGCAGGATGATGCGCCTTATGTGATTTCTGACTGGCTGTTTGACGATGAGAGACAGGAGGGAGATACCACGGTTATCGAGGATTCCTCCAATAATCAGTATTATGCGCTGAGCTTTATTCAGCGTTATCTGGACGAGACACCTACCGCTGATGTGAGAGTCATCATGACGCAGGAGATGGATGGACAGGATATTCTGGACGAGTGGGAAGCTGGCGAGGCAACCGAGGACAGTTTTGCTGAGATTTGCAATAAGTACAGCGCAGACGGCGGCGAGGTTAATGATGGCGGACTTATGGAAAATATTACAAAGGACAGTGTATATTCCGATGTAGCTGACTGGATTTTTGAGGATGGACGTCAGGCGGGAGATACCTCCTATGTCACCACAGAAGAGGGTTACACCTATGTAATGTATTATGTGAGCCAGGGCGACCCCGAGTGGAAGACAGATATTGCAGAGATTTTGCTTGAGCAGGCACAGTCGGATTATGTGGACAGCATTTCCGCAGACGTTACTGTGGAGGACAAGAAGGGTCACCTGAATTACCTGAAGGTGCGTGCCGCTGAGGAGGCATCCGAGGCTGAGGAAGCAGAGGATGGAGAGGACGCAGACAGCACGGGTGATGTCAGCGCAAATGATGTCAGTGCAAATGATGTCAGCATAAATGATGTCAGCATTGATGCTGATGGTACTGTGGATGATACCGAGAACACCGAGGCTGCTGAAAGTTCTGAGACAGAGGTTGAAAGCACTGAGGCACAATAAATATTTTGCAACCTTACGAAGGCCACCGGGTTAATCCGATGGCCTTTCATGCACTATGAAAATTAACTCAATAACACAGCTTTTGTGCAGGCACAATTGCGGAAGTTATGAAACAGGGATAGGAGAGAATCGATGGAAGAAAAAGTTCTGGTGCTGGATATAGATGGAACGCTTACCAACACCAAAAAGGAGATTTCGCCGGAAACCAAAAAGGGTATTCAGGAGACCTTGAAAAGAGGTCATAAAGTAATCTTGGCTTCAGGCCGCCCCACTCCCGGCATGCGGCGGTATGAGGAGGAGCTGGAACTGGAAAAATACGGAGGATACCTGTTGTCCTTCAACGGGGCCCGCATTATCGAGTGCCGCACGGGGGAGATTGTGTACCAGAAATTGCTGCCGCTGAGCATTGTCCCCGGACTCTACGCATTTGCCGCCAAAAACGGATGTGGTCTCATCACCTACTTCGGAGACCGTGTGATTTCCGCATTTGAGCCGGACGAATACGTGCGGCTGGAGGCGGGTATCAATGGCCTTGAGATTAAGGTGGTGGAAGATTTCAAGGATTATGTGGATTTTGATATCAACAAGTGCCTGATGACGGCGCCCCCCGAGAAGGCTGCCGAGCTGGAGAAGGAGCTGGTTCAAATCTACGGAGACCGACTCAGCATTTACCGGTCAGAGCCCTTTTTCATCGAAATTATGCCCCAAAATGTGGACAAGGCCACGGCGCTGGACCGGATGCTGGAGACGATTGGACTGACCAGAGAGAATGTGATTTGCTGTGGGGATGGATTTAATGACATTTCCATGATAAAATATGCAGGGGTGGGTGTTGCCATGGGTAACGCTCAGCCTGCGGTGAAGGATGCTGCGGATTATATCACCGGAACCAATGACGAGGATGGATTGGTGCAGGTGATGAAGGAATTTATCTGGAATTAAGGCAGGAGATATTAAATTGAAAGAGGCAGGCAGGATACGGATAACTTTGCCCCAAAAGGCGAAATATATCATAAAAACCATCATGGATGCAGGCTTTGAAGCCTACGTTGTGGGGGGATGTGTGCGCGATTCCATTCTGGGAAGGGAGCCGGAGGACTGGGATATCACCACCTCCGCCAAACCAGAGCAGGTGAAAGCGCTTTTTCCCCGCACCATTGATACCGGCATTCAGCACGGAACGGTGACGGTGCTGCTGGACAGGGAGGGCTTTGAGGTTACCACTTACCGCATTGATGGTAAATACGAGGACAGCCGCCATCCCAAGGAGGTTATTTTTACTCCGAATCTGAAGGAGGATTTGCGGAGGAGAGATTTTACCATCAATGCCATGGCATACAATGAAGAAAGCGGGCTGGTGGACATTTTCGGGGGATTAGAGGACATTGAGCGCCGGCTCATTCGCTGCGTGGGGGATGCGGAGGCGCGGTTTGGGGAGGATGCCCTGCGTATCATGCGCGCCATCCGTTTTTCTGCCCAACTGGGTTATACCATAGAGGAGGATACCTTAGAGGCTATCAGGAAATTGGCACCCTCGCTGGAGGTCATCAGCGCGGAGCGCGTTCAGGTAGAGCTGGTAAAACTTTTAACCTCGCCGCATCCGGATTACCTGAGAATTGCTTACGACACAGGTGTCACAAAAGTGATTCTGCCGGAGTTTGATGTGTGTATGAGTACACCTCAGAATCATCCCCATCATATGTACAACGTGGGGGAGCATATTCTTCATGCCCTGACGGGGGTGGAGCCGGACAGGATTTTGCGTCTGTCCATGCTGTTCCACGACATCGGAAAGCCTGCCACCCTAAAGATTGACGAGGAGGGAATCACTCACTTTCATGGGCACAATGTGGCGGGGGAGGATATGACCAGAAAGATTTTGCGCCGCCTGCGTTTTGACAACGATACCATTTATAAAGTATGTAAGCTGGTTTTGTATCACGATTATGGCAATTCTGTCGTGCCGGATATGCGAATTGTGCGCCGGGCTGTGAACCGGGTGGGGGAGGATGTGTTTCCTCTGCTGTTTCCGGTAAAGCGCGCGGATGTCATGGCGCAGAGTGATTATCTCAGGCAGGAGAAACTGGACACAATCGACCAGTGGCAGCAGCTGTATGAACAGATTTTGTCACAAAAACAGTGTGTGTCCTTAAAGACACTGGCGGTCACAGGGAGAGATTTGATTAATCTTGGTTACAGACCGGGACCGGAGCTGGGGGAGGAGTTGAATACACTTCTGGAACTGGTGCTGGAACACCCGGAGTACAATACCAAGGAACATCTTTTGCAGGAGGCCTGCAGACATTAGCATATTTTTTCAAGCTGTTTCATAAAGTAGATTAGCACGGATGTCAGGAGGACAGTAAGGTGAATGACAGGGCGGTTAATTTGCTGGAACAGTATGAATTGGAGGTGCTTAGAACCCGAAAGGGGCGTGGGGCAATTCTCTGCGAGACATCCCGGGGATGCCTGATTTTTAAGGAATATACCGGAAATGAGGAGCGCCTTGCCGCTCAGAACCGGCTGCTTACGCACATTCACGAGAACGGCAGTGTGCAGGTGGAGAGCATTGTGCCCACGGGAGAGGGCAGTCTGTATGTGAAGGACAGTGACGGGGTCATGTATATTCTCAAGACCTATGCGGAGGGGCGGGAGTGCAATATCAATGACCGTGGGGAATGTCAGGAATCGGTGAGACTTTTGGCAAAGCTCCATGCCTGCATGGAGCTTGAAGAATCGGAGGGAACTTTTTTTGCGCCGGGGAAGGAATACGAGAAACGAAACCGGGAGCTGAAACGGGTGCGCAAATATTTAAAACAGCGCAGCCAGAAGAATTGGTTTGAGATTCGTCTGCAGCAGAATTTCGATGCTTTTTTGGAGCAGGCGCTCGCCGTGACGCAGGAATGGGAAGATTATGAGGCGATGCGTCCGGTGAAGGCTGAACCGGAGGGAAAAGTTACCTATTGCCATGGGGATTATCAATATCATAATCTTATAAAGACAGATGAGGGATGGCTTGTAGTCAATTTTGAAAAATGTGTGCCGGATAATCCGGTGCGGGATTTGTATCTTTTGATGCGCAAGCTGTTGGAAAAAAGCGACTGGTCTGTGCCGCTGGGGAGAGAGCTTTTGGCTGCCTACGAGGAGGTCAGACCCATATCTGATTTCAGCCGGATGGATTTGTATTATCGGCTGGCATATCCGGAGAAGTTTTGGAAGATTGTGAATTTTTACTATAATTCCGGGAAGGCATGGATTCCCGGGCGCAATTTGGAGAAACTGGAAAAACTGGTGGAACAGGAGAAGGAGAAACAGAAATTTCTGGATACCGTGTTTCACACCACCTAAGAGGAGTCAACGTGAAAAACACATTACACACGCGAAAACTGCATCGAATCAAAAAGATTGGTCTGGTTTTTCTGGCCGGGTTACTGTTTTTGTCCTCCTGCGGCGGGACGAACGCCGGACAGCAGGGAAACGGCGAGGAATCGGAGGAACAGGGCAGAGTGGACACAGGGTATGTACTCACAGGACCCGATAGCTATGACTCTGCCGACACGGCAATTCTTGTGGCAAAAAACCGGGATGAAAATACCGTCACTTTATTGAATCTGGAAAAAGGGCGGAGTTATACATTGTCCATGGATGGAACGACTCATCTCTATGACAAGTATGGGGAGAGCGTATCTTTGGAGCAGATTCAGATAGGTGATATCGTGGATGTCACTTTTCTCAAGTCCAAAAAGCATCTCACCAGCATGAAACTTTCCTCGGAGGCATGGAAAAACGAGGGTGTGGCGCGCTATGAGATAGATTATGTCCGGGGCGAGGTGACCATCGCAGATAATGTCTATAAACTTACGGATAACACGCAATACGTATCTGCGGGAACCATCATAGAGGAAATGGATTTAAATTCTTCGGATGTGCTTAGCTTTCAGGGAATCGGTAATCAGGTGCTGAGCGTCAGTGTGGATAAGGGACACGGATATCTGCGTCTTGTGAATGATGAGAATTTTGTGGGTGGCTGGATTGAGATAGGACAGTCTATAGTGCAACGGATTACGGAGGATATGCTGCTGGTGGTGCCGGAGGGAAACTATCAGGTCAACATCAGTTACCGGGGTGGCGGCGGCGCCAAGAGCGTGGTCATCCGACGAAATGAGGAGACGACGCTGGATATCGGAGATTTGGAGGTGGCGGAGGTTCAGACCGGAATGGTGCTTTTCTCTCTGAGCCCGTCTGATGCCACGATATATGTTGACGGTGTTGAGACGGATGCCTCCGGGCCGGTCAGTCTGGATTATGGCATCCACCAGCTGATTGTCAAGGCGGACGGATATAAGTCCGTCACACAGTATATCCGCGTGGGACAGGCCTCCGTGGGTGTAAATGTGGTTCTGGAATCCGCGACGGCGACGGAGACGGAGGAGACGGAAAGCAGCGAGGAAGAAGTGACAGATGTGTCAAGTAGCTATTACAAGGTCTATGTGGAGGCTCCGGAGGGTGCGGAGGTGTATCTGGACGGCAGTTATGTGGGCATTACACCCTGCTCCTTCAAAAAGGAATCGGGTGCTCATGTGATAACGCTGAGAAAGACTGGATATACCACCCGCAGCTACACGATTCAGGTGGACAGCGAGGAAAAGGATATTTCTTATTCCTTTGCTGATTTGGAAGCGACGGAGGAGGACGATTGATGCAAAGATATACCTATGAAGATTTTTTGGAGATTATCAAAACCCTGCGCAGTGAAAACGGATGTCCTTGGGACAGAGAGCAGACCCACATGAGCCTGCGCCCTTGTATGATGGAGGAGGCCGCCGAGGTGATGGCTGGCATCCGCATATTTGACGAGACCGGAGATTATGAGAATCTGCGGGAGGAGCTGGGAGATGTGCTGCTGCAGGTGGTGATGCACGCTCAGATTGCCGAGGAGGAAGGCATTTTTACCATGGAGGACGTGGTCAGTGAGGTGGCAGAGAAAATGGTGCGCCGCCACCCTCATGTATTCGGGGATGTAAGCGTGGACGGCTCCGAGCAGGTGCTTCAAAACTGGGAGGAGATTAAGAAGAAGGAAAAAGAGGGCAAGAGCCGGCAGCAGAATCCTCTGCGGGAAATCCCGCTGGAGCTCCCTGCGCTCGCCAGAGCGGTCAAGGTGCTGAAAAAGGACAGCCAGCTGCGCGGACAGGGCAGGGATTATGAGACATCCACAGCGGCGCTGCAGGAGGCGGTGGATGCGTTAAAGCAGTGCAAGCCTTCGGACTATGATGAGGAGATTGCACGCCATGTGGGTGACGCCCTCTTAGCGATATCCGATATATCCCGTATATGTAAATTGTCTCCCGAACAGATTCTTCAGGACAGGATTGAGAATCTGATTACGTACAGCGACTTTACAAATCAGTAAAAAAAGGGATAAATCCTTGATATATCAGCAAAATCCCTTGACAAAAGCTGTAAAAACCGATATATATATGTATAGACGTTTCAAAAAAGAAGCATCTGAATGCAATACCAAAGGGAACGCAAAAAAAGAAAACCTATTACAGGAGGAGTTCAAAAATGAACAAAACAGAACTAGTTGCGGCTATGGCAGATCAGGCAGGAATTTCTAAGAAAGACGCAGAGCAGGCTCTGAAGGCTTTCACTGATGTTGTTGCAGATGAGTTGAAGAAAGGTGGCAAGGTTCAGTTAGTTGGTTTCGGTACTTTCGAGGTATCTGAGAGAGCAGCTAGAGAGGGTAGAAATCCTCAGACTGGTAAGGCAATGAAGATTGCAGCTTCCAAGTCCCCTAAGTTCAAAGGTGGTAAGGCTCTGAAGGACGCGCTGAACGCATAATCGCATTCGCAAGATAAGAGAACCTGTAACAAGGTTCTCTTTTTGTATATAGGGAATTGCATTACCGAGAGGAGTTCATATGAGACTGGACAAATATTTGAAGGTGTCGCGGCTGATTAAGCGGCGCACGGTGGCGAATGAGGCCTGCGACAGCGGCAGGGTATTGATTAATGATAAGCCGGCAAAGGCATCCGCCAATGTGAAGGAAGGGGATATCATCACCATTTCCTTCGGCAACAAGGAAGTGAAGGTGGAAGTGCTGGACGTGCAGGAGACTGTGCGCAAGGAGGAGGCAAAGGAACTGTTCCGCTACCTCTGAGAAGGACAGGCAGCCTGCGGACACAGGTCTATTTTGCGGTTTGATTCATATACTTTATCAGAAGTATATGGAGGTACTGTGTATGGAGGATTTAAATTCAACTGTCAGGACGCATAAGGTTACCATGACGAACCGTAAAAACTGCACCTTGAACGGCGTGAATGATGTGCTGTCCTTTGATATTCATGAGATTCTTCTGGAGACAGAGCAGGGTATGCTGATGATTAAGGGGGATGATCTCCATGTCAGCAGGCTGACGCTTGATAAGGGGGAGGTGGACGTGGAGGGAAAGATAGACAGTCTCACCTACTCTGATGCAGCCGTTTCCGGACATAAGGGGGAATCCCTGCTGACCAAGCTGTTCCGATAGGAGAGACAGGGGATGGCGAGTGAGAATGAATTTTTATTTCATGCCCTGCTCACAGGCATCTACATCACCTTCCTGTATGATATTCTCCGCGTTTTACGTCGGGTGTTTCCACACGGAAATTTTCTGGTTTCCATGGAAGATATTGTGTTTTGGATTTACTGTGCGGCGAAGGTATTTCTTCTGATGTATCACGAAAGCAACGGGACACTGCGATGGTTTGCGATTTTCGGGGCTATTTCCGGAATGCTGCTTTACCTGAAACTGGTGAGCCCTTTTTTCGTGAGATATGTGACTTTTATTTTGAAAAAACTGCTGGGCGTTCTAGGCAGAATCGGACGGTTTATATCCCGTCCTGCGGTGAGGCTGTGGCGGAATGTTCGCGAGAGGGTGGGGCGCGCTGCCAGAAGGCGTGCTGTGAGATTGAGGAGGAAATCGGAATTATATCATGGATTCTGGAAAAAAAAGTTGACGTTGCTGAGAAAAATGCTTAAAATGAACTCATAAGGAAGGAAAGAGGATGAGAAAAGTGGCACGGAGAAGGGTCGCGTACAAAAAACGAAATCAGAATCGTTTCAGCATGGTACTGGTGGCGCTGGTAGTGACACTGATTACGGTTGCTGTGGCGGTGAGCAGCGTGGAGCTGAGAGAGAGACTGGATTCCTATGCGGAGAAGGAAGAGGATTTGAAAGAGCAGATTGCCGCGGAGGAGAGCCGGGCAGAGGAGATTGAGAATTTCCGCAAGTACACGCAGACCAAGCGATATGTGGAGGAAGTCGCCAAGGAAAAGCTGGGACTGGTGTACGAAGGTGAGATACTATTTAAGGGAGAAGATTAACCGGGGTCTGTAAGGGACTCCGGTTTTTTTGTCGCAAAATATTAAGGGATGCGGTCCCACTTTTGACAAAAACTGAGGTTGTGGCTGATTATACTATGGTATGAACTTCACGGATGGAGAGATGGTTAAAAGAGGAGTATAAAATGTTAGCAGCCGGTAGAGATGTAAAAAATTATTTTAACAGTCGACGAAACAGCGTTATGCCGCAGGAGAATAACCGTGTGCCGGAATTGTGCAGGCAGAAACTTTTAAATTATGCGGACAGTTTCCGGGAGCTTGCCAGAAGTCTGGAAGAATCGGAGCCGGAGAGGCTCTCGGAGAGGTGTTTGGAGGAGCCGGACAGGAGGGATTTGCTGGAGGAGCGAAAAATTCAGGAGAACCGCCTGCTCATCAGTCATAACCTGTGCGAGGTGGCACAGATTATGACACGGCTGGCGGACGAGCTGTTTTACTGCCGACCCATGGAGGAGCGCTATCGGCGTCTTTTGATGCACGCACTGCGCACGGAGAGTATTTACGCGGATAATTTTTGTTATCTGACAGAAAAAGCAGACGATACCCATGCCATCAGCATGACACTGTACACGGATAAAAAAGGGGGCTGTCCCGCTGCCCAGGTGGCAGATATGCTTTCGGTGCTGTTAAACCGACCCCTGCAGATTTCAGCAACCAGTCCGTATCTGGTGGAACAGGAGATTCACAATTTTGTATTCATGGAGGAGGCAAAATATGTGGCGCTCACCGGATTTTGCAAGGTCACCAAGGAAAATGAAACCACATCGGGGGACCATTATTCCATATTGGAGTCGGAGAAAGGTAAAATGACACTTCTTTTGTCCGATGGGACAGGCTCCGGGGAGCAGGCCAGCGAGGACAGCGAGAGAGTGATGGATTTGATGGAAAATCTGCTGGAGGCGGGATATCAGACAGAGGCGGCAGTGAATATGGTGAACGTGGCATTTCTGGCGAGCGGAAAGGAGTACAGCCATCCTACGCTGGATATCTGCGACCTGAATCTGTATGACGGCTGTTGCAGTTTTTACAAGGTCGGAGGTGCGGTTTCCTTTCTCAAGCGGGGAGAGAGGGTGGAGCAGATTGGTCAGGGAAGCCTTCCTCTCGGGATTTTCCGCAATGTGGAGATGGGCAAAACAGAGAGACAGCTACAGGATGGAGATTATCTGATTCTGGTGACGGACGGTGTGCTGGATGCCTTGGGGGAGGGAAATTACGAGGAGATTATGGAGTGTGCCATCGCAGAGCTGCCCGCCGTAAGTCCCGGGGAAATCGCGGAGAAACTGATGAATCTTGCGCTGTGTTCCTGCGGAGGGCATATAAGGGATGACATGACGGTTCTGGTTGCGGGAATCTGGGAAAATGCGGCGGTTTAGCTTGCTTTTTCCGGGAAATTGGGATAAATTTACTGTATATGAAACATACAGAGAAGAATTATTTTGAGGAAAAAGTATTTTCGTATATGAAAGAATATCAAATGCTGCTGCCCGGTGAACGGGTGGTGGCAGGTATCTCCGGAGGGGCGGACTCGGTTTGCCTCTTGTTTGTGTTGCTGGAATGGCAGAGACGCTATGGACTGGAGCTCGCGGTGGTGCATATCAACCATGGGATTCGCGCCGAGGCGGGGGAGGATGCACGCTTTGTGGAAAATCTCTGCAGTCAGCGGGGGATTCCCTTTTACCTGCGCGAAACCGATGTGCGGGGGTTGGCGGAGCAGGAGAGCTGCTCCGAGGAGGAGGCAGGACGAAATTTCCGGTACCGTGTTTTTGCCGAGACGGCGGAGGAGCTTGGCGCCGGGAAAATCGCGGTGGCGCATAATCTCAACGATTGTGGGGAGACGATGCTGTTTCACCTTTTCCGCGGTAGCGGCATAAAGGGTTTGACGGGCATTGCACCGGTGAGAGACCGGATTATCCGCCCGCTGCTGTGTGTGGAGCGGCGTGAAATAGAGGATTATCTGGCGGCAATCGGGCAGGAATACTGCCGGGATGCCACCAATGAGGGAGATGCCTACACCCGGAACCGTATACGGCATCATATTCTGCCCTACGTGGAGCGGGAGATTGTTTCCGGCTGTGTGCAGCACATGGGTCAGACGGCGGAGACGCTCAGGGAGACGGAGGATTATCTGGAGCAGCAGACGGCAGCAGCACTGGGGCAGTGCGCGGAGCGAATGCAGGATGGCTGGATTTTGGACTGTGGGGCTTTTGCGGAGTTACACCCGGCGATACAAAAAAGGATTCTCCACGTCCTCTTAAAAGAGCTGGCACCCGATGCGAAAGATATTTCCCGGGTACACGTGTTGGATTTGCATGAGCTGAGCACGGTGGAGGGGAACCGCCGTATCTGTCTGCCCTTCGGCATTTGCGGGCAACGGGAGTATGGAAAGGTGTTTTTGAGCCGCGGGCAGCAGGAGAACAAAGCGGGGGAAACCGGGGAGGTCCGCATGGATTTTCAGGTTTTTTCGGTGGAGGATTTGCCTAAGGATGCACAAAATTCACCGATTTTTCCACAAAATCTGTATACGAAATGGTTTGATTATGATAAAATTAAGAGATTGCCTGTGGTGCGAACCCGAACGGCCGGTGATTATCTTATGATTCGGGACGGACAGGGCAATTTGTGCCATAAAAAGCTGAAGGACTATATGGTGACGGAGAAAATTCCATCCGGCATGAGGGACAGGATTCCTGTTCTGGCGGAGGATTCCCATGTGCTGTGGCTCGTGGGATACCGCATCAGCGAATATTATAAGGTCAGTGGGAATACAAACAAGGTTTTACAGGTACAATTAATATCAGGCTGTGAAGACAGCAATACGGAGGAGAAAAATGGCAGAGCATATTAGAGTCCTTTTGACGGAGGAGGAGGTAGACGCCCGCATACAGGCAATCGGTGATCAGATTAGCAGGGATTATGCCGGTAAGCAGGTGCATTTGGTGTGTGTGCTGAAGGGAGGCAGTTTCTTTCTGTGTGAACTTGCAAAACGCATCACCGTTCCGGTTTCGCTGGATTTCATGTCTGTCTCCAGCTATGGAAGTGATACAAAATCCAGCGGGGTTGTAAAGATTGTGAAGGATTTGGACGAATCCATCAAGGGCAAGGATGTCATCGTGGTGGAGGATATCGTGGACAGCGGAAGAACCCTGAGTTATCTGTTAGAGATGATGAATGACAGAGGTCCTGCTTCCCTGCGTCTTTGCACGCTTCTGGATAAGCCCGAGAGACGTGTGGTTGAAGTGAAGGTGGATTACACAGGCTTTCAGATACCGGATGAGTTTGTGGTGGGATATGGGCTGGATTATGACCAGAAATACCGCAACCTTCCCTACATCGGCGTTGTGGAATTTGAATGACACGGATGTGGATTGCGGCGAATAATATAGAATAGAGCAGGAGAGACAGTAAATTGAGACAAAAAGGCAGAAACTTAAACACATATATCGTTTGGATTGTGCTTTTGGTGGTAATGATTATCGGGCTGAATATGTTCAAGGGGCAGGCGGAGGATTACACCCGCAGCACCTTTGAGGCAGACATGGCGGCAGGAAATGTGACGGAGATTGTCATACAGCCCAATCAGGAGACGCCCACAGGTTATCTGGATGTGGAGCTTGTGGACGGCACAAAGAAAAGATTATATGTGACAGATGTGACGGAAATTGAAAATGAAATCCGCGAACAGGGATATGACCCCATCACGGAGGACGTGCAGAGAGAGAGCTGGATTCTCACAAGTCTGGTGCCGCTTTTGATTGTTCTGGCGGTGGGTGTGTTCCTGTTTTTGACGATGAATGCGCAGAATGCGGCAGCTGGCGGTTCCGGCAAGATGATGAACTTTGGCAAGAGCAGGGCGAAGATGTCCCTGGGCGATAAAACCGCAACCTTTGACCAGGTTGCAGGTATGCAGGAGGAGAAACAGGAGCTGGCTGAGATAGTGGATTTCCTCAAGAGCCCCACCAAGTATACCAGGGTTGGCGCCCGGATTCCCAAGGGCGTGCTTTTGGAGGGCCCTCCCGGAACCGGTAAGACGCTGCTTGCAAAGGCGGTGGCAGGAGAGGCGGGGGTACCTTTCTTCAGCATCTCCGGCTCCGATTTCGTCGAGATGTTTGTGGGTGTGGGTGCATCCCGTGTCCGCGACCTTTTTGAGGAGGCAAAGAAAAACTCCCCCTGCATCGTATTTATCGATGAGATTGACGCTGTGGCGCGCATCCG
>CAZUAP010000029.1:0-17275 GCA_964617975.1 uncultured Acetatifactor sp.
TATTCATCTAATATATCTTTGTACGGATTTAAATTGTCACTTACTTCATCATCTTGTATCTGTAAATCTTCCGTAACCTTTGAATTACTATCTTGTGATTCCGATTCCTGCTCTCCATTGGTATCTGGTATAGCAGAACAAGCTGTCAATAAAAGCAACATACATAATAATACTACCATACAGCATTTTTTCATAAACTGTTTTCTCCTTAAATGTATATTGATTAAATTCTTTAACAATTATTTTACCATATACATACCTGCAATTCCATTAAAATCCAATTAATCATTTTTGTCGTTATTATAATTCTATTTTACTGTATACCGCAATGGTTTTTCTGCATTATTATTCGTGGTATTATCTGCGGTTTTGTCCGCATATGCTTGTAATAACCAAACATATCGGAGAAGGGAAATGAGTGATATTACTGTGGAGAAGAAATTGGAATTGATGAGGCAGATTCGCTCCCGCAATGAGCGGGACAGATATGATATGGCGCACAGGGAGCAGGTGCTTTACGGACGCTCGGGAACAGTAAGCAGGGATGAGGTGGGTCCGGCATATAATAATGCCGCTGGAACCGAGGAGGATGAATTTCACACTTTTCCTCTGAGAATATTGTTGGCGCTTGGTTTATCCTTGCTCATCATTGTCAGTGATATGTCGGGCAAGAGTTTCCTTGGCATTCGTGCAGAACAGTGCTTTTCGGCGATTTCAACAGACTATGAAAGCAGCATCGCCGCGTGGGTGAATGCTGCTTCTCATGATATTAGTCCTGCTGTTGAAACTTCTGCCGAAACTTCTGAGCAAGCGAATCCTTAGCGGTTGGCAAGCTCTGTGGTAATCTCCTCCCATGTGACATCTTTCTCCGCCATGAGAACCATCATGTGATAGAGGAAATCACTGATTTCATACTTAATCTCGTTCGTGTTGGGATTTTTGGCGGCAATTACGATTTCGGTTGCCTCCTCGCCCAACTTTTTCAGGATTTTATCAATTCCCTTGTCAAAGAGGTAATTGGTGTAGGAGCCCTCCTTGGGATGAATCTTGCGGTCCTTGATGACATCAAATACATCCTCAAATACCTGCAGGGGATTGCCGGACTGGTCGTAGTCCTTCTTGGTAATCTCATTGAAGAAACAGCTCCTGGAACCGGTGTGGCAGGCAGCTCCCACTTGGGAGACCTTCGCCAGAATGGTATCCATGTCGCAGTCCGCAGTGAGGCTCTTTACATACTGGAAATGACCGCTGGTTGCGCCCTTGAGCCACAGCTCCTGACGGCTTCTGCTGTAGTAGGTCATCTTGCCGGTGCGCAGGGTCTCCGCATAGGCTTCCTCGTTCATGTATGCCACCATAAGCACCTCTGATGTGCGGTAATCCTGCACCACCACGGGCACCATGCCGTCGCTGTTTAATTTAAAGTCCGACCATTGATAGGCGGCCTGAAGCGTCTCCACCGCAATGTCGTTCTGCATACAGATTTCCTTCAGAGACAGAATATCTTTGATGTTATCGTTGATGGTATTGCCGGTGACACCGCACACACCCTCATAAGCGAATATCTCAATCAGTTTATTCAGCGCAATCTGGTTAATCTGCACGATAAAGGGAAGCTCCGTAACCGCCATGGTCTCGCGAATCTGATGGGGGTTCATGAGAACAAGCCCGGATATGTACTGCTCAATCAGCTCCTTGTTGGCGGTGAGCACCTCCGGGTTATTGTAGGATAACAAAATCTTCTCTTGTCCAAATTTCAGGGATACCTCCTGTGTGATGGCGATATTGCTCTCCTTCTCGTAGTCCAGAATTGCTTTCTTACAGCCGGTATAGAGAATCTTTTTCACATCCTCCATGCGCTTGATATTGCCTGCGCCTATGACATCCATCTCCGCAGCCGCACAGATTTCCTTCATCGCGTCCAGGTTTGCCTCGTGCTCCTCGTCGCCCTCGGACATATCGAACACAATCAGTTCATCGGCGCCATTCTCATTATAAAGATGCACCAGCCGCAAGGGGTCTGTGTCCACAATGGCAGTGTCCGCCAGACTTTTCACGGCATGCTGGCGATACAGATAAATGCAGGGGATAAATTTTTTGATTCCTTTGTTCATATGTGTGTTCCTCTGAATGGTTATAATATTTTACAAACTACCTTTCGTGCTGAGTACCTCTGTGGTTCGGGATTCTTCGCCCACTGCCATGTCCAGTGCCTTGGCAAACGCCTTGAAGATTGCCTCAATCATATGGTGGCTGTTGGTGCCGGAAAGCATCTTGATATGCAGATTCATGCCGGCACTGTAGGACACTGCATAGAAAAACTCCCGCACAAGCTCCGTGTCCATATAACCCACGTGTTCCGTAGGAAATTCACATTCAAAATTTAGATAAGGTCTTCCGCACAAATCTACGGCACACAATGCCAGCGCATCATCCATGGGCAGGATAAAATAGCCATAGCGTTTGATGCCTTTTTTGTCTCCCACAGCCTCTTTGATGGCATTTCCCAGCACGATACCGGTATCCTCCACCGTGTGGTGGCTGTCCACCTGCAAATCGCCCTTTACCTTGCAATCCAAATCGAAAAACCCGTGCTTGGAGAACCCCTCCAGCATATGGTCAAAAAATCCAATCCCGGTATCGATGGAGGCATTTCCGTTGCCGTCGAGATTCAGGGAAATCTTAATATCTGTTTCTTTGGTGGTCCGCTTAAGACTTGCTGTTCGTGCCATTGTCATTTCTCCTTTACTTTCTTTAATGCAATTCAGAACTATTCCGAACTATTCAAAACGTACCTTGATGCTGTTGGCGTGGGCGGTAAGTCCCTCACTCTCCGCAAACAGCTCAATCTCCTTGTGTACTTTTTCCAAAGCCTCTCTCGAATAGGAAATAATGCTGCTTTTCTTGATAAAGTCATCCACATTCACCGGAGAGAAAAACTTCGCGGTACCGTTGGTAGGCAGGATATGGTTGGGACCTGCAAAATAATCGCCCAAAGGCTCGGAGGCGTACTCTCCCATGAAGATTGCTCCGGCATTCTTGATGCGTGTCATCACGTCGAAAGGATTCTTTGTGAGAATCTCCAGATGTTCGGAGGCTATCTCGTTTACGGCATCAATGGCATCCTGCATCGTCTCCGCCACCAGTATGTAGCCGTAGTTGTCCAGAGATTTCTGAATGATTTCCTTGCGCTCCAATGTCGCCGTGAATCCGTCCACCTCGGCGGAAACCTTCTCGGCCAGCTCTCTGGAGGTGGTAATCAAAATGGCGCTGGCAAGCTCGTCATGCTCCGCTTGAGACAGCAAATCTGCCGCCACGTAGCGGGGATTGGCACTCTCGTCTGCCAAGACCATAATCTCGCTGGGACCTGCGATGGAGTCAATGCTCACATAGCCGTACACTGCCTTTTTGGCAAGTGCCACAAAGATATTGCCGGGACCGGTAATCTTATCCACCTTGGGGATGGATTCCGTGCCGAAGGCAAGAGCCGCGATTGCCTGAGCGCCGCCCACCTTATAGATGGTGTCCACACCGGCGATATCGGCAGCCACCAGGGTGCCGGGATTTACATGACCGTCCGCTCCGGGAGGAGTTGTCATGATAATCTCCCCTACACCTGCCACTTTAGCGGGAATCACATTCATCAAAACGCTGGAGGGATAGGCTGCCTTGCCCCCGGGCACGTACACGCCGGCTTTACCGATGGCGGTGATTTTCATGCCCAAGATGGTGCCGTCCTCCTTCGCATCAAACCAGCTGTTTCTGAGCTGCTTGGCATGGAATGCACGAATGTTTTCAGCGGATTGTTTTAACACCTCAATCAGAGAGGCGTCTAGCTTTGCGTATGCCTCATCAATCTCTGCTCTGGTCACTTTGATATTTTCCGGAGTGAGACGGAATTTATCAAATTTTTCCGTGTATTCAAAAACTGCCTTGTCGCCGTTATTTTTGACATTTTCAATGATTTCGTTGACAGTGGACTCGAACTGTCCGTAATTGTTGGGGCTTCTCTTTAAAAGGTCATTCAGAAGATTCTGTCTACTCTCCTTGGTAAGTTCTATGATTCTCATTTCTACCTCTCTCCTGCGCCGGGATGTATGCGCATTTTCTATGATGTTGGGGTCAAAAGGGATTTTGCCCCCGATTTATGTCTCCAATTTGGCGCGGAGTCTTGTGACCAGATTTCGGATGCGCTCGGAATCCATCTGCATACTCACGGGATTGACAATCATTCTTGCAGAGAGGGGGCATACCTCCTCCAATACTTCCAGACCGTTTTCCCGAAGGGTGGAGCCGGTCTCCACAATGTCCACGATGACATCGGAGAGTTCTACCAGAGGGCCAAGTTCCACGGAACCGTTTAATTTGATGATATCAACCGTCTGATGTTTTTTGTTGTAGAAGTAATCCTTGGCAATGTTGGGGTACTTGCTTGCCACGCGGATGCGCTCATGGTGCTGCAGCAGCTCCTTGGCGGAAGCGGGACCGCAGACACACATTCTGCATTTCCCAAAGCCCAAATCCAGCACTTCATATACATTGCGGTTCTCCTCCATCACGGTATCCCTGCCCACCACGCCGATATCAGCGGCGCCGTACTCCACATAGGTGGGCACATCGGGTCCCTTCGCCAGAAAGAAACGCAATTTCAAATCCTCATTTACAAAAATTAATTTGCGGGAGCTCTTATCCTTCATCTCCTCGCAGGTGATGCCAAGCTCCTCGAAAAGCTCCAAGGTTTTGCTGGCAAGCCGTCCCTTGCCCAACGCAAATGTCAGATATCTGTCATCGCTCATATTAATCCTCATTTCTGCGCATCTCTTTGCACACTAATCCTCTAATCATCACTTTTGACGTGCCGCAACCAGCTCTACCGACTGTCCTTCGGAACGTAACTTTCGCGCCTGAGCCAGTTTTTCCCGAAAATCCGCTCTGTCGGCGGCGTTATAGACAAGCTGCTTTCTGGGTGCCGGCAGCTCCAGCTCTACCTTCTGGCGGTCCAGCGCCTCTATGAGCTCGTCAATGGTAATCATAAAGCCGATGGCAGGCGCCTCCTTGCCAAACTGATGGAGCAGATTGTCATATCTGCCGCCCTTTACCACTGCATCGCCCACACCGTAGGTGTATGCCTTGAAGATGACACCGGTATAATAATTATATTTGCTGAGCATTCCAAGGTCAAAGGAGACATACTCCTCCACGCCGTAGAGTTTCAGCACCTCATAGAGCTGTTCCAGCCGCTCAATAGCACCGAGGGAACGATGATTATGCACCAGAGCCTTGGCCTCGCTTAAGGAGGTCATATTGCCGAACATATCCGCCACTTTCAAAAGGGTGCTCCGGTAAGGCTCCTGCACTCCCCGCTCCTCCAAAAGCTCCTGGGCTGCAAAATAATTTTTGCCGGAGATACAGGTGCGCAAATCATACTCCGTATCCTCATCCAGTCCCGCCTCCTGACAGAGTCCCTTAAAGTACTCCACCTGACCGATGCTGATTTGAAAGCGTTTTAAGCCTGTATTTTTCAGGGCTTCAATCACAAGACTAATCATCTCCGCATCAGCCTCCACGGAAAGATCATTGATTAGCTCCGCCCCCATCTGGGTGGATTCCTTCAATTTGCCCTGAAGATTGGAGGTGTTGGTGAAAGTATTCCCCACATAGCTGAAACGAATGGGCTCCTGATACTCCATAAAATATTTCGCTGCACAGCGCGCGATGGACGGAGTGAAATCAGGGCGCAGCACCAGTGTATTTCCCTCCTTGTCAAAGAATTTGTACAATTCCTTGCTGGGTGTGGTGCCGATTTCCTTAGAAAAAACATCAAAAAATTCAAAGGTCGGTGTCTGAATATCCTCAAAGCCATAGGTGACAATAGTGTCATGAAGTTTCTTCTCCACCTGCAGCTTTCGGGCATATTCCTTTCCGTAAATATCGCGGACACCCTCCGGGGTGTGCAGTAATTGTTTGCTCATAATATAGCCTCACTTTAATGAATTAACGTGTTACCAAGTTGATACGCTGCTTTGGTAGCAGATTAGCAAATTAAACTTTTCGTTTAGTATACAAAAAACTACCCTGTGATGTCAAGCTGTAAATTCCATCTCTCAGGCTTATTCTAAGCCCTGTCCTCCAAATCTTTCTGCAGTGCGTCCAGATAAGGCACAAGAATCCCATGCTTTTGGGGCAGCACATATTCCGGGTTGAGCTCCTCAAAGCGGAAACTCTTGCGTCCGCCCGACTGCGCCCTCTGCCAGAAAAAATCCAGCATCTCAAAAGGCAGATAATATAAAATATCCTTATGCGTATAGTAAATCAGAAAGAAAGCGATTCCCCCCTGCTTTTCAAATTTGCGCATGAACTCCACCTGATGTTCATGAATATTCTGCAGGGCAAAGGTGTCCACTGCACATTCCTTGGCATCAAAGCATACCGGGAGTCCCTGCACGGCACCGATATAATCCACGGTACTCTTTTGCTCAAAATAAGCTAACGTGATATGCCGGGACTCCTTGTCCATCTTAATGGGTGTGATGGGGGTGGGTATCTTTTGAATCAGCGCCAGCCCTGCTTCCATATATTTTTCATTGGTGCGATTTATCATATCCTCCAGCGTAGAACCCCGGAGGCCTCTGGATTTCCAAGTCGCCATATCAAATCATTCGATGCTCCTTTGTATGATTCAATGTAATGTATTGCAGATGCTCTCCAGTTTGCGGAAAAGTTCCGGATAAGGCGCCGTCACCTGCGTGCCGTCCGGAAACACAACCCTTTGCGCGTGCAAAAGCTGATATTCCAACCCATAGGCTGCCTTCAGCTTGTCGTTCACCGCCCTGTTGCCATACTTGTAGTCTCCGATGACGGGATGTCCGATGCTTGCCAGATGGGCGCGAATCTGATGGGTCTTGCCGGTAATCAGCTCCACCTCCAGCAAAGTATATTGCCCATTGGATTTCAGGGGATGATAGGCGGTGCGGATAAAACTTGTATCATCTGAAACCCCGGTTTCCGGATTTCTTTCATCACTTATAATGCGCACCCGGTTGGTGCGTGTATCCTTCACCAGATACCCTTCTAACAGTGCATCCTCCCGCATTTCCCCCACACAGATGGTATGGTAAAATTTTGCAATCCCTCTCGTGCGGATGATTTCACTCAGATATTGGGAGCCCGCCAGCGTTTTGCCGCAAAGAACCAGCCCGCTGGTGTTGCGGTCCAGACGGTTGCATACAGAAGGCTTGAAGGAATGCAGCTCCTCAGGATTGATTGCCCCTGTCTCCAACAGATAACCGATGAGCCATTCGTTCAGGCTCAAATCGGACTCCCTTGCTTTCTGGGTCAGGATTCCGGCGGGCTTATTTAACACGACCATGCGCTCGTCCTCCCGGATTACGCTAATCCCGGAAAGCGTTTGGAAAGCTGCCCGGTAGCTTGCCGTTTGCTCCTGCGCACTGTCCTCCAAACCGTTTCCGCTGAATTTACGGAAGGTCTCCTCCGCAAAGAAAAAGCATACCACATCCCCCTCGCTCAGCATTTCTTTGCCCTCCGCTTTTTTGCCGTTTAAGGTGATATTTTTCTTGCGCAGCATCTTATACAGAAAGCCGGTTCCCGCCTGTGGGAGATATTTATGTAGAAATTTATCCAGTCTCTGCCCGGACTGATTAGACCCAATAGTAATCTGTTGCATGAAAGCTCCTTTTATAAGCTCCTTTTATGATAAAGCTCTTTTACAGGGAAACACTGTTCAGCGTATTCAAAATGCCTGTGGTGTTGCGTTCTTCTGTTTCCAGCTCCCGCAGCTGGTCCAGACGATTGGTGTATTTGTGGATATCTGTGAAAATTTTGACGGAGACATCTTTGTATCCATCCTTTTGCAAAATATCTCGCATATGTCCATAAAATCCCTGCTCATCAAACGCCGTATCCTGAGTGAACCCGCAGATGGTATTGCCCTTCACGGCGATATGTGCCACCTGATAATTCTTGTCATAGGTGGTAAAAATCCTGTCATACAGACCGCTCATTCCAGCCATATGGGCATCAATCTCATCGGCATTTTCCGGGCTGCAGCCCCGGTAGCGAAGAAACATAAATGCGTCTATGGCGCTCTTGCAGGCGGGAAGGCAGCCCAGCACCGCCACAATTGTCAAGAGATTTTTGCGGTCACCGGTGGCGATGATGCCGGCAGCAAGCAGACTGAAGGATATCGCAAAATATAATATTGTGCGGGCAAGCTCATAGCGGCTCTGTATTTTCAGATAATCTCTGGTTCCTTTATAATCATCATTGATAAAAAGTCTGGAAAGTTTCATAACAAGTCAAAAGCTCCTGGATACTAAATTTTCATCTTGTCCATGCAAAACAGCGCAATGTCATGGGGCACCACCTTTGCCAAAAGCTCCACGCC
Source organism: uncultured Acetatifactor sp. (assembly GCA_964617975.1). GTDB lineage: Bacteria > Bacillota > Clostridia > Lachnospirales > Lachnospiraceae > Acetatifactor. The sequence continues at coordinate 8,402 of CAZUAP010000029.1, forward strand.
CTTGATGGGAAGGCTGTATACGGACTTGGATTTTTTGTGCAGGGAATCCGACAATGCCTTTGCCACCACCTGGTCCGCCGAAACCATAGTGTATTTCTTGATGGCAAGGGTTTTGCCATGGCGTTCAGCCGTCTCAAAAAAAGGAGTGTCTACGGGTCCGGGGCACACACTGGTCACATAGATGCCCTTTTTCCTGAGTTCTGTCCCCAATGCCTGGGAAAACCGCAGCACATATGCCTTGCTGGCGGCGTAAACAGCAAAATTGGGCTGAGGCAGGAATGCGGCACAGGAAGCCATCTGAATAATACGGCTGCCCGGCCTCATATAAGGAATCATGCGGTGGGTGATATTGGTGAGTGCCTCACAGTTGACGCGAATCATGCCGGTCTCCTCCTTGCGGTCCTGCTCCGCGAAGGCTCCCATGATGCCGTAGCCTGCGCAGTTTACCAACATCCGAACCCTCGCCTTATTTTTTCTCACTGCGGTTTCCAGACGCTCCAACTGCACGTTGTTGGTGACATCCATGGGAAAAATTCTACTCTGATGTCGCAGGCTGCCTGCGATTTGTGTCAATTTCTCTTTGCTTCTGGACACAAGCCAAAATTCGTCAACACTGTCAAAAGCCAAATCCATCTGATATACAAATTCCCGCCCGATACCAGAGGACGCGCCGGTAATAATTACAATATTCATGTAAGACTCCTCTCCTTTTCATATATTTATTTATACTTTCTTTTTGTGGGTGTTGCGTATGGTCTTTTTCTTTTTGGGCGGCTTACCGGTTTCCTTGCGTTCCCACGCCATTTTGCGGGGACGAATCAAACACTTTTTGTCAAAACCGATTAAATCCTCCCGGTGAGCCTGAACCAACGCCTCGTGTACCAAATCATAGTTTTTTGGATTTCGATACTGTATCAATGCCCGCTGCATTGCCTTCTCGTGGGGATTTTTGCACACATAGACCGGTTTCATATCCCTTGGGTCCAGCCCCGTATAGTACATCACTGTGGAAAGCGTGGAGGGCGTGGGATAAAAATCCTGCACCTGCTCTGGCATATAGCCCAAATCCCGCAGATATTCCGCCAGTTCCACCGCCTCCTTCAGGGTGGAGCCGGGATGGGAGGACATCAGGTAGGGTACGAGAAACTGATTTTTCCCAAGCTGTTCATTCAGTTTCTTGTACTTTGCCACAAACCGCTCATAAACCGCGTTCTCCGGTTTGCCCATCCGACAGAGCACGGCATCGGATATGTGTTCCGGCGCAACCTTCAGCTGTCCGCTCACATGATGTTCCACCAGCTCGCGAAAGAAAGTATCGTCCTTGTCCGCACAGAGATAGTCAAAGCGGATGCCGGAACGGATAAACACCTTCTTCACACCGGGCAGGGCGCGCAGCTCGCGCAGCAGCGCAAGATAATCAGAGTGGTCCGCCTTCATATTCGGACAGGGTTTCGGATACAGGCATTGCCGGTTTTTGCACACGCCTTTGGTCAGCTGCTTTTCACAGGAGGGCTGCCGGAAATTTGCGGTGGGACCGCCCACGTCGTGTATATATCCCTTGAAATCCGGCTCCTTCGTAAGCAGCCTTGCCTCCTCGAGGATGGACTCGTGACTGCGCACCTGTACGGTTCTGCCCTGATGGAAGGTTAAGGCACAAAAACTGCAGCCGCCGAAACATCCCCGGTTGCTGATGAGGGAATATTTGATTTCTGCAATGGCAGGCACGCCGCCCTTCTCCTCGTAGGAGGGGTGATAGGTGCGCATATAGGGAAGAGCATACACTGCATCCATCTCCTCCGTGGTGAGCGGCGGCTGGGGCGGATTCTGCACCACATAGACGCCGTTTGGATAGGGCTCAATCAAAGGTTTCCCCGTACAGGCGTCCGTATTCTCATACTGAGTCATAAAACTTTTGGCATAGAGAGTTTTATCCACTTTCATCTCCTCATAGGAGGGCAGAATCACTCCCTGATAGACACCTGAGATATCCTTCGTCTTATAGACTGTTCCGGGTACGAAACAGATGTCCCGCACGGCGATACCTGCAGCCAGGGCATCCGCAATCTCCACGATGGACTTCTCCCCCATGCCGTAAGAAATGATATCCGCCTGACTGTCCAGGAGAATTGAGCGCTTGAAACTGTCCGACCAGTAATCGTAATGCGCCATTCTTCGCAGGCTGGCCTCGATCCCGCCGATGACGATGGGCACGTCACGAAAGCTCTTGCGAATCAGATTGCCATAGACAACCGTGGCATGGTCAGGTCTTCTGCCCATCTCCCCGCCCGGAGTGTAGGCATCTGTGGAACGTCTCTTTTTGGAGACGGAATAATGGTTTACCATGCTGTCCATGTTACCGGCCGAGACGATAAAGCCCAACCGCGGTCTGCCAAGCAGGGCAATACTTTTTTCATCCTTCCAGTCCGGCTGTGAGATGATTCCCACCGTGTAGCCGTGAGATTCCAGAATACGGCTGATGATGGCATGGCCAAAGGAAGGATGATCCACATAAGCATCTCCAATCACATACACAAAATCCAGTTGCTCTATACCTCGCTTTGCCATGTCCGCCGGACTGATGGGCAAAAATTGCTGTTTGATATCAGCCAAAACAATATCACTCAAAACAAATATACTCCTTTTGAAAACAACTAACCAAACTATAAAGGAAAAACGATCTCCCGGTAGCTATGGATGTAATAATCCGCCATTGCTATCTTCTGTTCTCTTACATCCGCAGAATAGACATCCTCCACTGCGCACACCTTCATGCCGGCACTTTTGCCCGCCTGTATGCCGGGGATGATATCCTCAAAGACCAGACAATGTCCGGGGGGTACGGACAACTGCTTTGCCACCTCCAGATAGATGTCCGGTGCCGGTTTCCCCTTCAGCACGTCACAGCCTGTCATGATACAGTCAAAATAATCGCGCAGTCCGTGCACAGAGGCAATGTTTTCCGCGAGGGCTCTGGAATTGCTGGTGGCAATCCCAAGTTTGATACCTCGCGTCCGGCAGGCGTCCAGAAATTCCCTGACTCCCTCCTTCAAAGGCACCTCATTTTCGTATTTGTCCCATGCCATATCATTCCAGTTGTCCTTAATCTGGTCGAGGGAATCGGGAATGGCAAAGCGCTCTTTAAAATACTCCGCCGTCTCGTGAAAGCTCTTGCCCTCTATGCTAAGCTGCAAATCCTCGGGAATAGGGATGCCAAACCTGCCCAGATATTCCACGTCTATCTCATGCCACATCCACATGGAGTCCACAAGTGTGCCATCCAAATCAAAAATCACCGCCTGAATATCCTCCAGCATCGGACGCTTGGGCGCGTCAGGAGCCTTAGCTGTAAGAAGTGCTATTTCCGTTTCTGTAAGCACCCGGCATTCTCCCGGCTCAAGAGTCTCATCCAACTGCAATGCACCGAAACTTAACCGTTTCAAAGCGGTGACCTCATTTCCTACTGCCTGCAGCATTCGTTTCACCTGATGAAATTTTCCTTCATGGATGGTCAATTTGATACGGTTTGCATCCAAGGTCTCCACCACTGCGGGAAGGGTTGGACGTTTTTCGCCGATATCCACGCCGTTTTCCAAAGCAGTGATATCCTCCGGTGAAATTGCCTTTGCGGTTTCCACCAGATAGGTTTTGTCCACATGTTTTTTTGGTGAAAGCAGCTCATGTACCAGTTCACCGTCATCTGTGAGCAGCAAAAGCCCCTCCGTGTCCTTGTCCAGTCTGCCTGCTGGGACAATCTCCCGTTTCCTGTCGCACTCCGGCAGATAGGGGAAAAGTAAATCAATGACTGTATTATCCTGCTTGTCTCTGGTGGCTGATACCACGCCCTGCGGCTTGTTCAACATATAATATACATGGGCTTGGTACTTCAAAATTTTCCCCTCACAGGTGATTTCGTCCGTGCTTTCATCGACTTTCTGTTCCGGGGAGACGGCAGATATTCCATTCACCTTCAATTTGCCCTGACGGATAAGGTTTTTGACCTCACTGCGGGTGCCGATATTCATTTGACATAAAAACTTGTCCAGACGCATATTTTCTCTTACCTGTCTCATATACTTAAATCAAATCTCCGTGCCGCGGTACGCTCTATGCACAGACTTCCTATATCCTTTTCCCGCATATTATATTCGATTGCACTTATGCTGGCATTTATGCTTATTATCTTCTGCATTCTCACCAATTCCCGCCTGAGTCTCTATTATGCTCTCACAGGGCTGGAACTCTGGTTCAACAACATGATTCCCACGCTCCTGCCCTTTATGATTTTGTCCGGCACAATGGTGCGCATGGGACTTACAGAGGGCTTTACCACCCTGATTTATCCGATTGTAAGACCGCTTTTTCGGGTGAGCCGCAATGTGTGTTATGTGATGTTCATGGGTTTTTTGTGCGGATTTCCCATGGGCGCAAAATGCGTAAATGATTTGTATGTGCGAAGAATGCTCACCCGGGACGAGGCGGAATATCTGCTGGCATTCTGCAATAATATCGGTCCCGTCTATTTTGTGAGCTTTGTCCTGCCGCTGCTGGGATATCCCAATACAGGACTTTGTCTGTTTGGAATGTATGGCATCCCTCTGCTGTACGGCATCGCACTGCGATATTCTCGTTACCGTAAGATAAGTCCCAATTCCCCGATTCAAAGCGGTAAAAATTCTGCGGTTTTGGCGAACTTGGCAGTTTGCCTCGACGAATCCGTCTATGCCTCGCTCCAAAGCATCCTGATGCTGGGGGGTTATATGATTCTGTTTAATCTGCTTATGTTGCTGCCGAAACTTATCCTCGGCGACAACGCAAAGTATATAGCGCCGCTTCTGGAAATCACAGGAGGCTTAAAACAGCTTGGCGCAAGTCTGCCTCTTTATTCTCTGATACTGTTGCCCTTCGGTGGTATTTCCTGCATGGCACAGACCTATTCGTGTATAAAGGATACAGACCTCTCGATGCTCAATTATGTCTGTCACAAGCTGATTCTCACGGCACTCACCGCAATATACTATCTCGCAGCGGGCAGAATGATTTATCATCTTCCGCGCCTGTGTCTTTTACGCCTCTGATAGTTTACAAACTGTGATGAAAGTACCACAACAAAAAGGACGATTACAAAAGCGAGACAAAGTTTTAAAAAGGTCAATACGCTGACACCCTCGTCACTTTCTTCAGAATCACTTACCGCAGGCATAAACGTGGTGGTACCGGCAGATTTTCGGGAATGTTCCACCGGCTCCGTTGCTGCTGAGTTTTCGTCTGAACTGTCTGAGACGCTCTCCTCAGAAGGCGTGGCAAATGTCTGGTCAAAACTCAGCACATTGCTTTTGGTCTCCAAATCCGCCTTATTGTAGGCTTTCACGATGATATTTGGGCGTTTTCCGCCGGGAATCTGCAAATTTAGTTGAAAGGTATCCGTATACTCTCCGGTCAATGCATTGCTGCCGGGCCAGCCCTCCAGCTGGGACCAGGTCAGTCCGTTGTCAATGCTGTAATTATAGTAAATCAAAGGGCTGTCATAATCAGCGGCGCGCACAGTCAGCGACACTTCCCCCGTTTCGTAATCACATTCCACCAGCTCAATCTCACAGACATCCGGCGCAGTGGAATCCTGCAAGGTGGATTGGACAATACTGTCCGCCGAGACTGCCTGCAGCTTTGATGCCTCACTGCTGTAATCCACACCCAAGGAGGTACTCTTTAAGCCGAAATATTTTGCCACGGACAGGGCATCTGTCCTGCCAAGTTCCTCCCAGTCCGCTTGATTTTCAATGTAGGACGCATCATGCTCCTCATCCACATAGCAGTGCTCAATGATTACCGCGGGCACCGAAAGTGCGACTGATTCACGGATGACACCGTAATAGTCATTTTTATTCTGGGGGTCAATGCGAGTCTTCACCCCTCGCAGGAAAAGCCCCTTCTCGCCCATAGCCTGCAGATGTTCGTAGCCGAACTGATAACCGTAGGCGTTATATGGTGCCTGACAGGAAACCCAGACCTCTGTTCCATACATTGTGTGGTTCTCAGAGGCGTTGTAGTGGATGCTGAAAAGGAAATCTGCGTTCACGCTGGCAGCGAATTCTGCCCTCTCTGCCAGAGACATATCTTTATCGTCCGAATGGGTCAGATAAACCTTGACATTGTCATATTTTTCCAATTCCTGCAACATTGCCTTGGCAGTCGCCATAGTCATCACTTTTTCGTCGGTATGTCCGGACTGTGTCCCAATATTGGTTCCTCCATGTCCCGGGTCAATCACAATGACAATCTGTTCTCCCACAGGCTGAACCCTGTCGGCAGCCTGCGCATTCAATCCCGGAAACAAGATGCCTGCCGCCAGAAGGGATATTGTTAAAAGCATTATTGTTTTTCTGATTCTGAAAGTCATACAGCGTTTCACTCCCCATAATCGCAAAAACCAGCTTTCATTGGAAGAAAACTGGTTTTTGAATTCATTCAAAACACTTTTTGTATCCTGAGAAAATCAGGAAATAACATTCAGACTGTCACTTCCATCATCCAGAATCACTTCCTCCAAATCTTCCACGGGATGAAGTTCCTGACGATTGGACTGAATGATATCGCGATACTGATTCAAGGAGCCAATGAGGCTCTCATAATTGTTGGTTGCCGCCTGAGTCGAGGAAGTGATGACATTCTCCAGATGTGCAAGCATATCATCCATGTACTGCATCGCCGCACTTCGCACGGCATTTGCCTCCGTGGTCGCATTGTCAAGAATTTCCTGAGCCTGATTGCTCGCCATGGACACGACCTCGTTTGCCTGAGCATAAGCCTGCTGCATAATCTCATGCTCATTGATCAGTTCATTGGTATGTACAGTAGCCTCGTTAATCAGAGCCTCCGCCTTGTCTCTGGCATCCTGCAGAATCGCCTCTTTATTGCTGATAATCTTCTGATAGCGCTTGATTTCATCAGGAGTTTTCATGCGCAGTTCACGCAGGAGTTCGTCAATCTCTTCCTTGTTTACGATTATTTCCGTATTTGACATAAATTTCGGCTTACAATTCTCAATGTACTCCTCGATTTCATCGATTAGCTGTTCGATTCTGCTGCTCATTGGGCTCTCCTTTATTATTTGGATTATGATTGGCTGTACTTTTCGTATATCAATTTTGCTACAAAATCAGGAACGCACTCACTGATATCTCCGCCAAAATATGCAATCTCTTTCACGCTGGAGGAACTCAAATACGCATACTCCAGCCGGGCAGTCAAAAATATAGTGTCAAGATTTCCCTTGGAAAGTTTACTGTTCGTCTGGGCAATCTGCAGCTCATATTCAAAATCAGTGATAGCGCGCAGACCACGCACAGAAATATGGAAATTATTTTCCGACGCATAATTTATCAGCAGACCGCTGAAACTGTCCACCTTCACATTGGGGATGTCCTTGGTCGCTTCCTTTAATATCTTAACACGTTCTTCAACAGAAAACAATGGTGTCTTTACTTTATTATTCAGCACACTTACCGTCAACTCGTCAAAAATTTCTGAGGCACGCCGGATGATATCCAGATGCCCATAGGTAACCGGGTCAAAGCTTCCCGGATAAACAGCTCTTTTCATTTTAATCTCCGTTTTGCCTCTTTTTCATCCTTTGCCGGTCTAAGCCCTGCGCAGGAAAAGATGCTTGTTTGTCTTATATTTTTTATCCTTTACAACCTCATATCCGAAGGAATCCAGATATTCAAAGGAGGTGTGTAAATCCGCCTCTGTTATTATCAGAGTATCCTCCGTCACATAGGGCATCTCCCTCAATAAGGAAAGCACTCTCTTTTCATGCTCCTGATTGTACGGCGGATCCATGAAAATAATATCCACCTGTTCCTCGCGGATTCCCTGTAATGCCGCAAGAACATCCTGCTTTACCACTATACCACGGTCCGCCAGTTTCGTAAATGCCAGATTCTGCTGTATACAGGAAATGGCTTTGGGAGCCTGTTCCACAAAATAAGCCTTTTTCGCTCCGCGGCTGAGCGCCTCAATTCCTATGCCGCCGCTGCCGCTGAATAAATCCACAAACACACAGCCTGCAACATAGGGCTGCAGCATATTAAACAAGGTTTCCTTGATGCGGTCTGTGGTCGGGCGGGTATCCATGCCCTCAGGAGTCTTTAGCGGCAGACTCCTTGCAGTTCCTGCGATTACTCTCATATTTTCAAATTTTCTCCCGTCTGATGCAATCTGTCTTTGTCAATCCGTATGCGTTTAGAATGCAGCATTACGCGCGGATTTTTATACCTTTTCCATCTCTTTTGCCCAGCTTTATGCTGTTTAACACAAGATTTTTGGACTTGTATTCGATGGTGGTCTCCACTGTGTTCTGCGTATAATACACAGCCTCAAGGCGATCCTTCTCTCCCAGTTTCATGCCGCGGACGCCCACAGCGCCCTTTTTCTTCTCCGGGATTTCCTCCACGCTGAAACGCAGGAAATATCCCTCTTTGGACTGCAGAACTATATTTTTCTGGTCATAGAGGGTGGTGACCGACAAGACCGTGTCTCCATCGTTTAGTTTGGTGGCAGCCACCGTCCGCTTTGCAACATCGAACTCTCCGCCGTCCACAATTTTCATCATCGACTGTGCCGTGACAAAAAGCACCTGTTTGAGATTGAGCTCCGACTGGCTTGTGATATAGACAATCTGCTCCTTTTCCGTGCTGAAGTTGCTGACATTGTCGATGGGCACACCTTTGTCACGGAATTTACCAAAGGGCAAATCCAGCACCTTGATGGTATGCATCTGTCCGGAATCCGTAAACAGGCACACACGCCCCGTGTTTTTACAGGGAAATACATATTTGTTTTCGGTGTCCGCAGCCTCTTTATTGCGCTCGTAGG
>CAZUAP010000030.1:0-17126 GCA_964617975.1 uncultured Acetatifactor sp.
CCTCGGCGATCTTCGCCTGCTCCGGGGTGGTCACGTCCATGATGACGCCGCCCTTTAACATCTGCGCAAGCTGTTTGTTCAATTCATATCTGTTTTCTGTCTGTCCATTCATTTCACAGTTCTCCTAAAAGTTTTGAAAAATATTTTTTTATACCGGTATAGGACTATTATACACACAAATGGCTCTGCTAAAATATCCAATTTAAGTAAAAATGACCATGCCAGACAAACAAATAAAGACATAGTGGAAATTATTTTTTGTTTCTGATATAATACTTTATATCGAAGAATTGTGTTGCGAGATTGTGATTTTTCTCGAATGGGGGTAGAAAGATATGAATCTGATAAACATGAATGTATTGGTGATTGACGACAATGTGGAGACACTGGAAACCATTAAGCTTTATCTGGGGGAAATGATGGATGTGACGGTGGCGTCCAGCGGAAAGCAGGGCCTGCGCTATGTGCAGCAGAAACATTTTGATGTGATACTGCTGGATATAGAGATGCCGACCATGGATGGGTTTAAGACGCTTGAGCAGCTGAGAAATCTGGAGGACAGCATCAATATTCCCGTGGTAATGCTGACGGGCAAAAGGGACAAAGGTTCTGTCACCAATTCCATCGCCATGGGAGTGGACGGTTATCTCGTCAAGCCGGTGAGCAAGGAAGCGCTGATTGAGAAGGTGACAGAGGTCTGTGAGAAACGGAAACAAAACATGGGGCGCAGGACGCTGCTTGCCATAGACGATGATATGTCCTATTTAAAGCAGGTGAACAGTTTCCTGCAGGATTATTATAATGTCATCATGATTAATTCCACCAAGCTTGCTTTGGAATATCTGACCAATCATGTTCCGGACATTATTCTCCTGGACCATCAGATGCCCCTCTATAACGGTGTGGCGGTGCTCAGCATCATCCGTCAGAATGAAAGATGTAAGGATATACCGGTCATTGTTCTTTCGGGGTGTCTGGACAAGGAGGCGTTGTTGGATTTTTATCCGTACAAGCCTGCCGCATTTCTCGCCAAACCTACCAGCAAGGAGACGCTTTTGGAGAATCTTTCACGGGCATTGAGTGCTGCGGATAGGAGGTACTTTGAGTCATGAACCAGATATTCCGGTATGTTTTGTACACATGCTTTATCTCGGCGGTTGCTATGGCTGTGAGGCAGCGGCGCAAGGGAAGGCTGAAATACATAGAGAACCGGTTGTTTGCCCTGTTATGTGTATTCAGTGCAGTCTGGAGTCTGGGTTTCTGGGGAATCAATGTCCAGACCATTCCTGAGCGCGCCAATCTGTTTCGCGCCATAGCGATGTTCGGCGTGTTTTCCTTTCTGATTGTGGTGCAGCTGCTGGTCTGCAGGCTGGCGGAGGTGGCAAAGTCCTACGCTTATCCAATCACCTTTGTCGCCACTCTTGGGTATATTATCTGTATATTTATCAGCAGGCCGGATCAGGTTACCTTTGAGATGACGGAATGGGGTATGACCTACCGGTTTAATACGGGTTTGTGGAGCCGTCTCTATGTGACTTATATTATGGCGGTCTCCATCAGTATTCTGATAAGCATTGTCTATGTACTGCTGCACACGAATCGCAAACGTATGCGGGTGCTGGCGGGAAAGATGCTGCTGGCGGAGGCAACAGTGGTGTTGGGCAGCGTTTTTGATACGATATTGCCCCTATTTGGCAAGCCGGCAATCCCGGCAAGCACCATAGGTCAGTTCCTCGCTCTGCTGACTCTGGGTCAGGCGATTAGTTTTCTCAACCGTTTCCGTATCACTATAGATAATATGTCTACCTACGTTTATTCTTCTCTGACCACCCCTGTGCTGGTGTATGATAATCATTATAAGCTGCAGATTTTGAATGATGTGGCTTTTGACTTTATCGGTTTAAAAAAGACGGAGATGGAGACGGCTGGCATAGATGCTCTTTTCGAGGTGCAGGAGAAAGACGTATTTCAGTTTCAGGGCAAGAGGAAGGATGTGGACACGCTGTGCTACCACAATCAGCTGCCTTGCAATCTGTCCGTCAGCAAGATTCACGATGATTATTATGATGTGATTGGATATATCATCATCGTGAGCGACCTGTCTGAGCGGTTGGAGTATATTAAGCGGCTGGAGATGGCGATACAGGAGGCGGACACTGCCAATCAGGCCAAGACGGTATTTCTGGCGAATATGTCCCATGAAATCCGCACGCCCATGAATGCGATTATAGGCTTTACAGAGCTTGCCTTGAAAAAGGATATCAGCAAGGAAGTCAGGGAGTATGTGGAGGACATCCATCTGGCATCCCGCAACCTTCTTGCCATCATCAATGACATTCTGGATATCACTAAGATTGAATCCGGTAAAATGGAAATTGTGCCGGACAAATATTTTGTGGCGGAGCTTTTTGATGATGTCTCTCTGATTGTATCTCAGCAGGCGGCAGCCAAGGGATTGGAATTTGAGATGACGGTGGATAAAGGTGTTCCTATACAGCTTTGGGGTGACAAGATTCGTCTGAGGGGAGTGCTTATCAACCTTCTGAATAATGCGGTCAAGTATACCAAAGCGGGCAGAGTGTCCTTTGAAGTCAAGGTTCTGGAAAAGAAGGAGGGCAATGTAAAATTTGCATTTGTGGTGAGGGACACCGGCATCGGAATCAAGCAGGAGGATTTGAAATATCTCTTTAAGAGCTTTGAGCGGCTGGACCAGCAGGTACATTATGGCGTGGAGGGTTCCGGCTTGGGGCTTGCCATCGCTAAGGGTTATATCGCGCTGATGGGCGGGGATATCACTGTGGAGAGCGTGTATGGCGAGGGCTCTGTCTTCACGGTGACAGTGGAACAGAAAATACTTGACGACACGCCGCTTGATTATCAGCTCACCAGCGACAGAATCAAGCAGGACACGGCATCGGCAAGCAGGCTGATGGTGAAGGATACCCGTGTTCTTCTGGTGGATGACAATCACACCAATTTGATGGTGGCTCAGGGACTGTTGGAATCCTATGGGCTGGAGGTGGATACCGCCAGCAGCGGTGCCGGTGCCATCGAGTCCTGTAAATATATGCACTATCCTCTGATATTTATGGACCAGATGATGCCGGAGATTGATGGAACGGAAGCCATGCGCCGCATCCGCAGTATGGATTCCTATTATGCTGCCGGCGGTGAAAGCAAGATTATTGTCCTGACTGCGGATGCCATCCGGGGTGTCAGGGAGAATCTGCTGGCGAAAGGCTTTGATGAATATCTGGGCAAGCCGATGAATCTGAGACAGCTTGAGAGGCTGCTTGAGATGTTCCTTCCCGCAGATAAAATTACATATCCTCAGGAAGAACCCGCTGTTATTGAGTCGGAGAAAGACGGAGAGATTCGACGGCTGCAGGCGATGATGCCGGGGATGGATGTACCGTTTGGCGTAGAGAATGCAGGTGGTAAGGTAGAAGATTATCTGAAGATTCTGAAGATTAATTATACCTACGGTGAAGGAAACATCAGAGAGCTTGAGGAGTTGCTGGACAAGGAAGATTATGAGAATTATACTATCAAGATTCATGCCATGAAAAGTACCACTAAGGGTATTGGCGCCATGCATGTCTCAGAGCTCGCCCTGCAGCAGGAGACCGCAGGCCGCGCAGGAAGGTATGAGGAGATAACAGGTCTTTATCGAGCTTTTAAATTGGAGTACGAGGAGATGCTTGGCAGGATAGAGACGGTGCTGAGGGATGCAAAACTGTTGGAGGAGAATGTTCCCCAAGAGGAGAAACCGATGACGGACAGTGCCCAGATTTCCAATATGCTGATTAATATCCGGAATCATGTGGATAATTTTGAATTCGCTGAGGTGTTTGCCATCCTTGAGGATATGAAGAAGTATCGTTTCCCGGAGGATATGGAGAAGGCTCTGGCGACACTGAATGAACTGATGGAGAATCTGGATGTGGATGCTGTCAAAAAGCTGTTGGAGGAGACGATGGACAAATACCGGCAGTAAACGCTGCCGGTATCAGTTCGTGCGTTCGTCTCCAAAGAAAAACAGTGCTACAGTCCCCGGACCGGTATGGCTTCCGATGGTCACGCCGACGGGGAAAATCTCCACCTTACCTTTTAATTTCTTGAATTTACTCTCTACAAGGGATGCCACAGCTCTGGCGTCCTCCATGCAGACGGAATGGCACACATAACATTTGCCGGAATAGTCGAGACCGTCCTGAGCGTGTAGCTCCATCTGTTTGACAATATGTTTAATCACATTTTTCTTGGTATACATAGTTTCCTTCGGTGCCAGCCGCCCTGCCTTGTTTACATAGAGCAGAGGACAGATATCCATGACGGAGTTGACGAGTCCGACGGTCTTGGAGACACGTCCTCCTTTGATATAGAAGGTCAGGTCGCTGGAGAAGAACCAATGGTGCAGGTGGAGCTTATTGTTCTCCGCCCATTGATATAATTCGTCGATACCCATGCCGGAATCGCGCAAATCCGCCAGAGTCTCCATCAGCAGACCATATCCGCTGGAAGCGGCGAGAGAGTCCACGATGTAAAGTTTTCTCTCGGGATAGCGTTTCAAGAGTACATCCCGGGCGGCACAGGCTGCGGTGTAGGTTTCCGAAATGCCGGTGGAAAGCGTGACATGAAGGATATCCTTCCCTTCCTTCAGACCTTCTTCAAAAAATGCTTCGTATTCGTCCTGACGTACCGGAGAGGTGACTGCATCCTCGCCGGAGAGCATTCTTCGGTAAAGCTCCTCGGGGTAAACGGATTCGCCGAGGTCATCCAGATATTCCTGATTTCCGAGCGTGAAATGAAAGCAGATATAGCGAATCTGCCTGTTGCTGAAATGTATTTTTGTCAAGTCTGCCGTGGAACAGCAGCTCAAAATATAATCGGTCATTCTAAAGTCCTTTCACTGATTACACAACAAAACATCCAAACGGATATACACATTCAATGTAACACATTCTCCCTAAAAATACAAGATTGCGGAAATTATTTCACAGAACTGTATAACCCGTGTAATCTGTATAATCTGCACAAAATACGTTGACCAAATTGCAGATATTTGGTAAAATTGACCTCGTAGGTGCTTTCACATGCAGAAAAAGTACCTAAATTTTATGTGAGGAAAGGGAGATATACAATGAAAGCTCTGATTTTGGTCATTGCTGCAGCGCTTGCAGCGTTAGCTTTCGCAGCCTTCAACTTCTTCAAGGTGAAGAAGATGGAAGAAGGGACAGACGTCATGTCTGAAATTGCATCGGCTATCAGAGTCGGTGCAAACGCATTTATCACTTATGAGTATAAGATTATCGCGATAGTAGTGGCGATTATCGCGGTTCTGCTTATATTCATGTCCTGGCAGTCCGCAATCTGTTTTGTGATTGGCGTGCTGATGTCTGCGTCAGCAGGCTGGGTCGGCATGAAGATTGCCACTTATGCCAATGTTCGCGTTTCCAACAAGGCAAGAGTCACCAAGAATATTGGTGAAACGCTGAAGGTGGCATTCCGCGGCGGTTCTGTTATGGGACTGTGCGTAGGCGGATTTGCTCTGCTCGGTCTTTTTATTGTCTACATGATTTTCGGCATCGGCATGAACCTGATGTCCATTGAGGCAATCACCAACGGTGCTGTATTTACACAGTGCCTTTCCTGTTACGCGCTTGGCTGCTCTATCGTGGCTATGTTTAACCGTGTGGGTGGAGGAATCTACACCAAGGCGGCTGATATGGGCGCTGACTTGGTAGGTAAGACAGAGGCGCATATTCCTGAGGATGACCCTCGCAACCCCGCTACCATCGCAGACAATGTGGGTGACAATGTAGGTGACGTGGCAGGCCTTGGCTCTGATTTGCTGGAGTCCTATGTGGGAGCCATTTCTTCCGGCATCATTCTTGCCGCTCATCTTTTTCTTGCCTCTCTTGCCAACAATGGCAAAATCAGTGAGGCATTGTTGCAGAAACTGTTTTATTATCCCTTGGTGTTTGCAGCGTGCGGATTGATTGCCTGTATCATCGGTATCGCTTCCGTACTTTTCAAGAAGGGTTCCGACAACCCGCACAAGGATTTGAACTTTGCGACACTGGTGTCCGCAGCCCTGACCATTATCTGCGGTTTCGGCGCAACCTATCTGCTTTTCCATGATGATTCCCTGTCGGAAGCCATCAGTGAGGCGGGATTTGCCCTGGGCTACGTTTCCCCCTGGGTTGCGGCTACCATCGGTGTGGTAAGCGGTGTAATCATCGGCATGATTGCAGAATATTATACCAGCTATGATTATAAGCCGACACAGATGATTGCCGAGGCATCCAAGGAGGGTGCGGCGTTGACCATCACGCAGGGTCTTGCAGTGGGCATGAAGTCCTGTATGGCACCGTTGATTTTGCTGGGTATTGCAACCTATGCGTCTTATGCGGTTGCGGGAATGTTCGGAATTTCCATGGCTGCAATCGGAATGCTCTCCTTCGTGAGCACCACGGTTTCCGTAGATACCTATGGTCCGATATCCGACAATGCCGGCGGTATCGCTGAGATGTCGGAGCTGGAGCCGGAAGTGCGTGAAATTACAGACAAACTGGACTCTGTGGGAAATACAACGGCAGCCATTGGCAAGGGCTTTGCCATCGGTTCTGCATCCCTTGCAGCGTTGTCACTGATGGTATCTTATCTGTATTCCTTCAATGAGCCCGGCACAGCTTTGGATTTGAACTTCACCAATCCGCTGATACTCGCCGGAGCGATGGTGGGTGCCGCACTTCCCTATCTATTCTCGGGTATACTGATTGAGGCGGTGGCGAAGGCAGCCCGCAAGATGGTTGAGGAGGTACGCAGACAGTTCAGGGAGATTCCCGGTATTCTGGAAGGCAAGGCAAAGCCTGACTACAAGACCTGTATCGAGATTTCTTCCCAGGGCGCGCTGAAAGAGATGCGTTTCCCGGCGGTTCTCTCCATCATTTTCCCGTTGGTGTCCGGTTTCCTTTTCGGACCGCTGTTTGTGGGCGGCGTGCTGATTGGTGCGACATTGTCTGCAATCATGCTGGCAATCTTTACCGGCAATGCAGGCGGTGCATGGGATAACGGCAAGAAGTACATAGAGTCCGGTGCTATCGAGGGACAGAAGAAGGGTTCCCCTGCCCATGACGCAGCAGTCGTGGGAGACACTGTCGGCGATCCTCTGAAGGATACCGTTGGACCGTCTCTGGATATCTTGATTAAGATTATGTCCACAGTTTCGCTGGTTACCGTGGCTGTGTTCAACCGCTACAACCTGTTGGATATCATCCTTGGGATGCTGAAATAATGAATAAAAAAGGGGATGCATCTTGACGATAAGTGCATCCCCTTTTTAAATTTACAGGTTCTTGTTCTTTTTTTGGTCGTATCTTTTCTTCAGCGCAGAAATCCTTTCAACCGGAAATCTCCCCGCAAAATAAATCCCATCCGGCACATATAACAGCATGAACAGATAATAAGGCAGTACATACCGGCATTGCGCCTCCCATATGATGCTGAAAAGGAAACCGCCCACAATGGAAATCAGAGGGATGAATCCTGCGATATTCTCCCTGCGCCGCTGCCACAGAACCGGAACAAAGAGCAAAAATCCAAGATAGACGACGCTCTGATATCTGTTCGCGAAACGGATCAAAGGGTCATGCCAGCTTCCGTAATAAATCTTTTCAATCCATTCCGGGACAGTCCTCTCCTCATCGAAAGAATGAGTGGAAATCAGGGTTTCAAAGGTGGGCTCCGTCCATTGCATCAAAAGTTTTGTCTTGAAAAACCAAATGGCATAGGAGGAGTCGCTTGTAAAGTGTTCCAGATTTTCCTGAAGGTTCTCCTGCGCGATGGATGTTGCTGCTTCGTTGTCAAAGTCGACGGAGCTCAGGGTGGAGGTCTGGTAATTGTTGTAGGTTCCGGGGCCGTTATCGTTGTCCTGCATCCCCATTGCAAGGGTCAAAATCATAGGGGCGCCGGAAGTTGCCTCGTATCCGGAGCGCAGCGCATAAGTATAGTCCAGCAGTTTCACGCTTCCCTGCGCACTGGCGAGGATGAGAACCGTTGCCAAAACCGGACGAAGACTTTTTTTCTGCATTGCAGCCAGCAGCATACCAATCACGATGGCAATCAATACAATCCATGTGTGCATACGCATCAGCAGTGAGCAGGATGCCATCACACAGCTTAGAATCGCATACCGCCAGTGCCCGGTGCGGGCAAAGCGCAGCAGCGTCCAAAACAGCACGGTACAAAAACATATGGAAGGAAGGTCTCCGTAGGTATAAGGCGTAAGTATCAGATAAGGAATACAAAACAGCATCAGCGGACAGTATAAAATTTTACATATGCTGTGCGCAGAAGTTTCTTCCACAAAGAGGTAGCCGAAAATCATGGTTACGATGCCCAGAATAATGTGGAGCCGGGCAGCTGCGGAATAGCAAAAATATCCAAACAACGAGAAAAGAATCTCATACAGGAAGGTAACTCCCTTCTGGTAGGGAAATTTTCCAAGATAGCCGGTGGTTTTCAGCATGGAAAAATTCCCGTTAAGGTGGTAGTAGGCGGCAGCAGTGGTGTTCAACTGGTCGCCGCTGGGGTAGTAAGGCAATTCGGAAACCCAAATCAGACAGATTACCGCGTAGAGCAGACAGCAGATTCCTAGAAAAAGGTAGCCGGCAGTCCGCTGCCTGTCCCCGAGCCTTTGAAAAAGACGGTTCAAAGGAATTACGAGGAGGATGACAGCCAGGCACAGCAGCAGATTCATCCAGATGTTGTCATTTATCAGATAGATGTGTATATCATAGTTGACGGAGGAATAATAGGAATAACGCAGACTGTAATAGGTCAGGAAAAGACCAATCAACAGAGTGCACAGCAATAGAATCCTTATGCAGATGCCTCTGAAACTTTCAAAGGTTTCGGAATATTTTGAAGTGTTTTCCTTTGCGTTATCCTTTGTATGGTCTGCCATAAACATTCCTCTTTTCCGTTCAAGTCATAGGCACCAGATTGTAATCGCTGGTATACACGGCAAATTTCTCATTTTCAAAGCCGAGCTGTACGATGGAGGGGTCTTCAAACTGCGCCTCGAAGGCAGTTTTATCTTCTGTGCGCACCACGTAGGCGGTGGGCATTTCCTCCGGAAGATTCGGCACATACCATTTGGTGCTGGTTATCCACCAATACATGCCGAGATGCTCCATCTGATAACAGTGCCCCATGGTGAGTGCTCCGTCCGTCATGATACAGATGCGGGAGGCATCCCAAAATTCCGCGTAGCCATATTGAATATCTTCAGATTCTATATAGTCGATGACCTCCTGATATTCCGCGAGATTATCCTCGGTGGTGATACAGTCCTTATAGGTATAGAAGATATTGCATACGGCAAAGATACATACGCACAATGCAATCAGGCGCGCAAAAAGGGGTGCCGTTTCCTCAAAATAGGTAATCATCACACCCAGCACGGCGATAATGACGAACCAAACCACAAAGAAGTAATTGTGAGCAGTCTCAGCGTTGGTCACTGCCTCGATAAACACAGTCAGCAGGAGGGAGCAGCCGAGAGCCTGAATCAATGACCTCTGAGCAAAGGAAATACGGGGCTTTCCGGTGGAGGATTCTCTTGCGAACAGGAAAAATAATCCGTATATGGTCAGGATGACGACAGCCAATATGCCCAGCTGCATCAGCGCAGCAAAGGAATTTAATCTGCAGTTGCCTGCGATGCCAAGACATTCCAGCACTGCAGCCGGAATATTCTGGGTCAGGCGTTCGACCATGCCGGACGCGTCCTGAAAATACATGGGATATTCCACGCTGGTGGGATAGAGCTTTGCCAGAGCCGCCACTGCGGACAGCAGGAAAATAAATCCTGCGGCAAGCCATCTTGAGCGGGGGAGTGCGCGGGACATATGATTGCTCTCAAAAAATAATAGGAGAATTTCCCAGACCAGCAGAGGCAGCGCCACTACCTGAAGACAGCGCATACCGCCCAGAGCAAGCCCGCCGCACAGCCCCACGAGAATCAGACCTGTGAGGAGACACAGGATTTTGCGGGCACGCTCCTTGGGCAGCCCGTTCTCGCGCAAGTGCAGATAATAGGCGATGCACAGGAAGAGGCAGATGCTGTGCAGGGCATAGTAATCAGCAAAAAGAAACCACAGCAGCATCACAAAGGGAACCATCTGACCATCGTTGCGGAGTCCGTTGATGGGGAGCGCGCAGAGAGCCAGAAGCGCTGTGGCAATTCCGAGCCGGGATACCCGGCAGCGCCTCAGGGTAAACGCAATGCTGCCCAGAAGGAGAGCACCGGTTATCGCACAGGCAAGTCCCATGGAGAAAACCATGCTGCCGCTCATACCGTAAAAGAGTGAAGAAAGAGCCGGGACGCCGACCACGCGCCATTCGGTACTGGGAATCCAGTTATTCGGAGTCAAATCCTTTTCCACCCAGATTTCCCGCGCCAGCATGGCTTCTCCGGCAATATCGGAATCCACGTGCTGAGTATATTTGTACATATTTAAATATAAAAAAATGCCCATATAGACGATTAATAACAGGCATACCGCAGCCATAAGGAGAAGGCTTGCCGGGCTGCGCTTTTTGAATGTCGTGTTCATTCGGAAGTTTTCCTTTTTGTGCAAATTTTATTTTCGTAACTGCTGTTTCTTCCATGCTACACAAAATCAGAAAAAAAATCAACCGATTTGCCCTAAAGAATTTGTGATTTACACCGATACATATTGTGAATCAAAGTTAAAGCATTACTAGTTTTAGGAAGGAGGAGTCCGATATGCGTATAGAGGCTTACACACAGGTACAGCAGCTCTACAAGGCTCAGAAAAGCAGCCGCAGCACTGCTACAGGCGCGGCGGGCACCGTGAAAGACAAGGTACAGATTAGCAGTATGGGTAAGGATTTTCAGACTGCAAAGGCTGCACTGGCAGAGACCCCTGATGTGAGGGAGGAACTGACATCATCTCTCAAGGAGAGTGTTCAGAACGACACTTACAGTGTGGACAATGACAGCTTTGCTGCGAAATTATTAGAGAAGTATACTGCGCTGGTATAAGGAGGATGGCCCCGTGGCGAGCTTGATGGAGAACCTGATAGAGGTACTGAACAAGGAATGCGAGGAGTATGAGGGGCTGCTGGAAATCTCCCAGCGGAAAACGCCGGTCATTGTGAGCGGCAATCTTGATAATTTACAAAAAATCACGGATGAGGAGCAGGACATGGTGAACAGAATCAACAGTCTGGAGCACAAACGTGCGGAAGTGACTGCTGATATTGCCACAGTACTGAACAAGGATGTTGCACAACTTACGCTGACAAATTTGATTGATATGCTGGTATCCAGACCCGCCGAGCAGGATGCTCTGGCGCAGATACATGACAGGATTCAACGTACTGTCCGGGAGATTAAGCATATCAATGAGCAGAACGGGGACTTGCTGAAGGATGCACTGGAGATGGTGGAATTTGAAATTACACTGCTGCAGGCCTCCAAGGCGGCACCCGAGACTGCGAATTATAATAAAGGCGCATACTGTGCCGGGGATACCATGGGAGTGAACCGGGGGTTTGACGCCAAGCAATAGCCGGCGGTCGCAGCGACCACTTGAGAAACTGAGGTGAATGTTATGCCATTAATGGGTAGTTTGTATATTGGAGCATCCGGATTACAGACAAGTCAAAATGCGCTGAATACCACAGCGCATAATCTTTCTAACACCGATACTGAGGGTTACACCAGACAGCAGGTTCAGCAGTCGAACAAAAGCTATGTGACGCTTTCCAAGACTGCATCCGCTGTCGCATATCAGCAGACCGGTCTCGGTGTCACTTATTCCCGGGTAAAACAGGTAAGAGATTATTTTTTGGATAAGTCCTATCGCAAGGAGTCCGGACGCAGTATGTTCTACGAGGTGTCCAGCGATGTGATGGAGGAAGTGGAGAGCCAGCTGGGCGAGATGAACGGCGAGGCTTTTCAGACTACCATGTCAGATTTATGGACTTCTGTGCAGGAGCTTGCAAAGGACCCTGCCAGCAGCGTAACTCAGGGGCTTTTCGTACAGCGCGCGTCTGAGTTCGTGGAGCGTGCGGTTGCAGTGTACGATGGACTGTCCTCCTATCAGGACAATTTGAACAGCCAAATCAAACAGCAGGTGGATTTGATTAACAACTACGGCAATCAGCTTTTGAGCCTGAATGACAGTATCAGAGCCATAGAGAGCGGCGGAGTTGAGCAGGCAAATGACCTGAGGGATACGCGAAATCAGATTTTGGATGAACTGGCAGAGCTTGTCAATATTTCTTATGCGGAGGATATCTCGGGCAATGTGTCCGTGCAGATAGAGGGTGTGGATTTCGTAAAGGGCGGTATGTGTTACGAAATCGGGATGGATGTGGATTCGTCCACAGGATTTTACACACCGTACTGGCCCCAGAACGCCTCTTACAAGGTGATGGATGACGGCAGCAAGGTCTACAACATAGACGGAGCTGAGGTATTCAATCTTGGAATCGAGATTTCTTCCGATTTGGGAACGGATGTGGGTGGCCTGAAGGCGATGCTTTTGGCGCGAGGCGACCACAGAGCCGATTACACGGATGTGACGGCTGAGAATTACGATGGGGTTTCCCAGTCGGTTCTCATGAATATTCAGGCGGAATTTGACCAGCTGATTCACAATGTGGTGACGAAAGTTAACGACATCCTGGCTGACGCTGCAGGTGTGCAGCAGGGTGATTTGACCATACAAAATGAAGACGGTTCCACGCAGACCCTCACTAATGTGAGATATGTGGAGTCGGATGCCGACGGCTATATGCGCAATGAAGACGGCAGCCCGCTCCAGATGTTTGACAAGATTACCACCGATGCCTACACGCAGGTGACCGGTGAGGACGGTAAGACCTACTGGGTATACAATGAGGAGAATGCCGATGCACAGGACAGCCTGTACACCTTGAAGAATCTCCAAATTAATCAGGATTTGATGCAGAAACCCTCCATGCTGGGTTTTCGGTTGCCGGACGGCTCCGAGGATCAGGAGACGGCGACCGCATTGAAGGCGGCGTTCACGGAGGAGGCTTACACCCTGAATCCCAATGTTCAGAAGAAGGTCAGTTTTAATGATTATTATTCGGATATGGTGAGCCAGGTGGCGAATTCCGGTTATGTATATCGCAGCATCTACGAGAGCCAGCAGAATACCGTGGAGTCCATAGAGAGCTCCAGGCAGCAGGTGGTGGGCGTCTCCTCCGACGAGGAGCTGTCCAACATGATTAAATATCAGAATGCGTACAACGCTTCCAGCCGTTATATCAACGCAATCAGTGAGATGCTGGAGCATATTATCAATACTTTGGGTGTATAGGAGGGAGGTAGCCTATGCCTTCACAATTTTTTGGATTAAATATCGCGTATACAGGACTTTTGGCGAGCAATGCCGCGCTGAATACCACTTCCAACAACATTGCCAATGTGCAGACGGAAGGGTACAGCAGGCAGGAGGTAAAGCAGCAGGCAGCGAACGCCCTGCGGGTTTTCCAGACTTACGGATGCGCCGGTGCCGGCGTGGAGACCCTCGCCATTGAGCGCGTCCGGGATGAGTTCTATGATACAAAATATTGGAACAACAATGCCAAGGTCGGCGAGTACGACATGAAACAGTATTATATGCAGCAGGTGGAGACCTACTTTAATGATGATGGTACCAACGCGGGATTCCAGACGGTTTTCGACCAGCTGATGACCACAGGACTTCAGGAACTGATGAAGGATCCGGCGAGTGACACGACCAAGGCGCAGTTTGTAGGTTACGCAGACTCTTTAGTGGAATATTTCAACGGACTTGCCGGCAATATGGAGGCACTGCAGAAGGATGTCAATCAGGAGATTAAGCTGAAGGTTGACGAGATTAACTCTCTGGCAGGGCAGATTGCAAACTTGAATAAGCAGATTAATACGATTGAGTTGGCGGGAACCACTGCCAATGAACTCAGGGACAAGAGAACGCTTCTGTTGGATCAGCTCTCTGAGATTGTGGATATTGAGGTTACAGAGACCCCCATTGTGGACAGCAACAACCCGGACAGGGAGACCGGAGGCAACCGTTTCATGGTAAAGATTGCCGGTGGACAGCTGCTGGTGGATACCAATGAGTACCGCGGGCTGGAGTGCGTGGCGAGAACCTCCTATGAGAAAGTCAACCAGACGGATATCGATGGTCTTTATGATGTCTACTGGGAGGACGGTCAGAAGTTCAATCTCTATAGTGCATCTCTGGGTGGGGATTTAAAAGGTCTGGTGGATATGCGCGACGGCAACAACGGGGAGTATTTCACAGGCACGGTGACGGCGGTGGGAAGTGTCACGGACGCGGCTACCGGAGTTACACAGGATACGGTTACAATCGAGGTGGGTAGGTCCTATCTGCAGGATTTGAATAAATGTAATCTCTCGGATCAGGGAGGCATCATCAATCTGGGCAATCAGGAATTTTATTATGATTCATGGGAGTACACCTATGATAAGGATACCGACACTTACTCCTATACTTTTACCCTGTCTCAGTCGGGTGAGAGCGACTCCAAGAACCAGAAGGGAGTCACCAATGACCGCGTGGGCAAGATGGCGACCATCGGCAGCAGCGTTGACTATCAGGGCGTGCCCTATTACATGAGTCAGATGAACGAGTGGATTCGTACTTTCGCCGAGAAGTTCAATGATATCCTCACAAGCGGATACACTGCAGATAATCTGCAGGGAGTCAAGATGTTTACTGCAGACCATGCGACGGATGAGGAACAGTTCGACCTTCCTGACAGCACCAGGTACGACACAGGTGAGAGCGTCACGGTCAAGGTCAGCGATGACAGCTATTACCGCATGACAGCCAAGAATCTCAGCATCCTGGCAGCCATGGAGAACGACCCTTCCCTGATGGCGAACAAGAGCAGCGCTGCGGATGGCGTGGAGCAGGGAGATTTGCTCACGCAGCTCAAGACCATGGCGACAGATAAGGACAAGATGAGCTTTCGCGGAGCCTCGGCGACGGAGTTTTTACAGAATATTCTGTCGGATGTGGCATTGAACGCCAGCAGTGCCAATACTTTTTCACAGAGTTATGCGGACATTTCCTATACTATTGACAATCAACGTATTTCCATCTCCGGGGTGGATGAGGACGAGGAGGCTATCAATCTGGTGAAGTATCAAAATGCTTACAACCTTGCATCCAGGATGATTCAGACGCTCACGGAGATTTATGACAGACTGATACTTGAGACGGGCGTATAATAATTTCGTGTTTCGTCGGAAAGGAGCACTATGCGAATTACAAACAAAATCATACAGAGGAACAATCTGTCCAACATCAATACCAACAAAATTTATCAGGATACCCTGAGTACACAGATGTCTACTCAGAAGAAAATCAGCAAACCTTCTGACGACCCTGTGGTTGCTATCCGTGCTCTGCGGCTGCGCAGCAACGTGACGGAGATTACGCAGTACTACAGCAAGAATATCCCCGATGCGGAGAGCTGGCTGAGTGTGACGGAGGATTCGCTGAAGAATCTGTCCCAGATTATGACCAGCATGATTGAACAGTGTACCAAGGGCGCCAACGGCGACCTGACCAGTTCGGACAGACAGATTATTCTGGAGGAGCTGCAGGCTCTGGGGGAGGAAGTGTACACCACGGGCGATGCGGATTATGCAGGGCGTTATGTGTTCACCGGTTACCGCACGGATACTTCCCTCAGTTTTACGGAGGCCACCGATCAGACCTATGAGATTACGGAACAGTTGGACAACAGCGCCATTGACAGCTTTACCAAGGTGGAGAGTGGAAATCTCTTGGACTGGACATCGGCGAATTACAGCACATTGACCGATTGCGATGAGCAGGCGGTGGATTCTGTGGAGGTGCATCGAATCCGGCTTGCCTATAATGACTGCTCTGAGGATATGAGCCCTGTGATTACTTATCAGGATGCAGGTGGAAATCAGGCTACGATGACTGCCACTGTAGTCCATTCCTACGAGAGTCCCAGCCCGTACAAACAGGCAGCGGAGGATACGAATGCTGTAATTTATGTGCCTGAAACGGGAGAAATTCTTCTGGGGGATAGCATGTATGAGGAACTGATGACAGTCAAGGATGATGTCTCCACGATTAAAGACGAAGGGGAAATCAGGGTGACCTACCAGAAGTCGGAATGGCTGAAGGGAGATTTGAGACCCGAGCATTATTTCTACTGCAAGACGGATCCGGGTACGGATGATGAACTTGAGTATAACAGCTCTTATCTGGACTCAGATCCGGAAAAGCAGGTCATCGAGTATGATGTGGGATTTAACCAGACCATTCGTGTGAATTCCACAGCAGACGAGTGTTTTCAGCATGGTATCGGCAGAGAGGTGGACGATTTGGTGAGCGCCATGCAGGAGGTCATTGACTTGGAAACGGTCAAGACAAAGATTGAGAATCAGATGGAGTGTGCCGGCACTGCTGATACGGACACCCTTCAGACCCAGCTGGATGCGGTGAATAAGGCATTGACCTATTCAAAGGACAAATGTCAGAAGATGTTTGAGAGTGGAATTACCAGCTTTCAGGGCTATCTGGACGATGCCAATTTGAGCATCACCAACTGCGGTACCAGAAGCAGCAAGCTGGAACTGATTAAGAACCGCATGCAGAATCAGAAGACCACATATGAGACCTTAAAGAGCGAGAATGAGGATGTGGACATCACGGAGGTTGCCATACAGCTCAGCTCGGCGGAGCTGACCTATGAGGCGGCATTGATGGCCACGGGCAAGGTAACACAGACTACACTTTTGAACTATATTTAAGGAGGTTACTCATGAAGATAAACACGAGAATTTTTGGAGAAGTAGAGGTTTCGGACGACAAGATTATCACCTTTGCAAACGGAATCCTCGGATTTCCGGAGATGAAGAGATTCACGCTGTTGCATGACGAGGAGAAGGGCACTGGTGTCGGAATCCGTTTCCTGCAGTCTGTCGAGGAACCCGGGTTTGCAATGCCGGTGATGGATCCGTTGGCTGTCAAGCCCGACTATGACCCCGAGGTGGACGATGA
>CAZUAP010000031.1:0-17093 GCA_964617975.1 uncultured Acetatifactor sp.
TATACCTATGTGCAGCTACCGCTCCGGCTGCAGCAGGGGGAGGCTCATGGGGATTTGTATGTATATACGAATAAGCGCAGCCTTGCGGCGAAGGATGGACAGATTAGTGCGTTACTGCATCTGGATATGGAGCATCTGGGACCGGTGGATGTGTATGTGGCGATGCAGGGTGAGCACGTGAATACCAGATTTTATGTTCAGGATGATGAGATGTTGGATTTTTTGGAGGAACATATGGATATCCTCACGGAAAGACTTCAAAAACGAGGGTATGACTGTAATTTTGCAATGCAGGTGCGTCAGAAGAATGAGGAGCCGGAGAGCGGTTTGAAGGGTCTTTTGGCAGAGGAGCCTGCGCTGCCCATCGCACAATATTCATTTGATGTAAGAGCGTAGATTGCAGGCTGTGAAAGGCATGAGGATAATATGGCGGATAGAGACGCAAAACAAAACAAACAGAAAGTAAAACAGGCGATTGCGCTGGAATATAATCCCTCGGAGGATGCGCCTAAGGTCGTTGCCACCGGGCGCGGAGTGTTGGCGGAGAAAATTATAGAGAAGGCTAAGGAGAGCGACGTTCCCATACATCGGGACGATAAGCTGGCGGATACCCTTTCCCGGTTGGAGATTGGGGAGATGATACCGCCGGAGCTTTATGAGGTTGTGGCGGAAATCTTGATTTTTGTGGATTCCATGGATAAACTTAAAAGTAAGATGAAGTGAGGCGGAAATTTTGAACACCAGGGAGAGAGGGACAGAATATGAGAATATTGCCGCAGAGTATCTGACCGGGAAGGGTTATAAAATATTGGAACGGAATTACCGCAATCCGTGCGGGGAATTGGATATCATTGCTGAAAAGGACGGTGTGATTGTCTATGTGGAAATCAAGTACCGGAGCAGTGCCCGATACGGAGACCCGCTAGAGGCTGTGGACGCGAGGAAACAGAGGCAAATCAGTAAAGTGGCTGCCAGACATTACGCGCGCTATGGCGCGAGGGAGCGCAAGGCCTGCCGATTTGATGTCATCGGCATCTACGGGGATGGAACAATCAGACATATTGAAAATGCATTTAATTTCATAGGAAACTCTTTCCTGTGAAATGAAATATATTTATAGCTGTGTTTTTGAAATGATTTTTTATATAAGGAGATGGAGAGATGAAGGTTTTTAAAGGAGTGGAAAAAGGTATGAAAAAGGAGAGGACTCCGAAAATAAAGTCTAGGATGAAATCCAGAATAACTGCATGGCTGCTTGCGGTTGTATTGGTTTGCAATGGGGTGGATTTAACAGGACTTTCCGTCCGGGCGCAGGAAGCAGAAAGCACGGAGGAGATTGAGACGGCAGAGACTGTGACAGCAGAGATTTCGGATGTGGACAGCACGGAGGAAACGGAGGCAGAGGTATACAGTGTCCCGGATACGTTGGATGTGCCGGACAATGATGAATTGTTCGCGGAGTATGCGCAGAGTGTTTTTTATCCGGAGAATGAGAATTCAACCTATGCCAACTGGGGCGACACCAAGCTGGATGGACTCAGTGCAACAATTTATAATTTGCTGAAGGAACGGGTCGGTGAGGTCGCAAATGGAGACGCCTCCAGCACAGAATTTACGCTGACATGGCAGGAACTTGGTGTCACCAAGACGAGCTGGACGCAGGCAGAGCTGGGTGTCACTATCGTAAATAGCAGCACTGGCAAGATTTCTGCGGAAGCGATGACTGCTGCTCAGAAGGAAATTGGATACGACAGCACTCAGATGAACACTGTATTTAACTGTCTGTTGGCAGACTGTCCCTATGATTTGTATTGGTTTGATAAGACGTATGGGTGGAGCGGTCCGTCGTGGTATTTCAGTTATAACGGCTCAAAGCTTTCTCTGTCGGGTGACGGATTGACGTTCAGACTTTATGTTGTGAGTGCTTATGCGAAGGATGGAGCCTCCTACGAGACGGATACGGAATTGACCGGCGCGGCAAAGGCTGCTGCGGTCAATGCTCAGGCTATCGTGGACGCCAATGCTGATTTGAGCGACTACGAGAAACTGGTGGCATATAAGGACAAAATCTGTGAGCTGGTGTCCTATAATTACGATGCGGCATCCAGCTCTTATAGCGGAGGATATGGCGACCCTTGGCAGTTGATTTATGTGTTTGACGGCGATACAAACACCAATGTGGTCTGTGAGGGATATTCCAAGGCATTCCAATATCTGTGTGATTTGAGTGAATTTTCCGGCGATGTCACCTGTTATCTGCCGACCGGTAAAATGGATGGCGGCGGTCATATGTGGAACATTGTCACTATCGGCGGGAAAAATTATATGGTGGATGTGACGAACAGCGATGGCACCTCCACTGGATCCCATGGAGGCCTTTTTCTCTCGGGTGCTGCAGCAGGAGGGAGTGTGGCGGACGGATATACCTATAATATTTCTTATTATAATACGTCCATCTCATATACCTATGATAGTGATACTCTCTCTTTGTATGATGAGTCAGTGCTGACCATGTCAGATACCGATTACGACCCTACTGCGAAGGTTGAGCCTTTGGCACAGTTTACGAGCCGTCCTTATGACTTGGAGGGCAGCAACAATGGCAAGACGGAAGGCGCAGATGACTTCTGGTATAACGATACAGTTACAATTACGCCCAATGATGCGGCAGGAGATTTTAAATATATTCGCATCCGCGTGGGTAGTTCTGTATGGTCGGAGTGGGGGACATCGGCTGCGCTGGATTCGGAAGGAGCTGCGGTCACATTCCAGATACAGATGACCACGGCAGTGAAAGATGGCAAAGCCACCGGAAGTATCATTTCAGAAACGAATACGGAGACCAGCAATCTGTCACAGTGGAAGGATTCGCATACCCTTAAGATTGATAAGTCGCAGCCTGACTTTAATGCGTCCGGCTACGGTATCAGCGTGGAGAACACTTCCACTTGGTGGAAGAATCTTCGGACGGGGATTTACTTTGGACAGTACCTGACACCCAGCGTGACCATGCTGGCAGCCGATGCTTTGTCCGGTATAGCGGGATATTATTATTATGTGGACAGCACGGATTCTTGGGAGGGTTACTTTGCCAAGACGGAGTCTGAACTGGATGAATTGTATAAAAATGGACAGTTTACGTTATCATCCAATGGAAAATTGTCGTTGCCGGAGGCGGATGGCAGTTATGTGGTCTATGCTTATGCGTTGGATTGTGCAGGGAACCGCAGCGGCTACGTATGTACCGATGGAATTATCAAGGATGATACAAGCCCTGTCATCGAGGAGGGGTCTCTTGCAGCGCCTTCCAAGGAGGAAGAAACCTTGGGAGATATCTGGGCAGATGTGAAATTCAAGATAAGCGAGGCAGGAAAATATTTTTATCTGGTACATGATAATACGGAAGATACCGATGGAACATTTACGGCACCGACCTCCATCCGTGACCTAGCGCAATCCGAACAGGGAGAATGGACGAATCTCGTCTGGAGCGCGAAGGAGGGCGTGACAGAGAATGAAATAGCAAGCGGTGACAATACCCTGCATCTGTCTGAACTGAAGCCTAATCACAGTTATACATTCTATCTCGCTATAGTTGACACCGCAGGGAACAGCATGGCAGGTGTGCAGACGATTACCTTTACCACCAGCCTGACGCTGCCGGTGGTGACAGAATTACCGAAACTGAGCGGTACATATGGAACGGCGGTAAAGGACATGACGCTGACGCCGGGACGCGCGGAAGTGGAAGGCACTGTGCTGGACGGAACATGGGAAGTTACGGACGAAAAGAAGGATGAGATGCCTCACAATTCGTCAGCCAAGACCTACAAGGTGACTTTCTATCCTGCTGATTCGTATCAGGGAATCTATGACTCTGTGACGGTGGTGGTAGATCCGGAGGTCACCCCGAGACCCATCACTGTCAAGGCAGATGATGTAAGCAGCATATATGGCAAAGTGCTTCCTCAGTTTACATTTTCGATTATCGAAGGGGAACTGGCAGGAGCGGACGACAAATCAGCACTTGCAATCGCCCTGCCCATGAGTAAATTTAAGTCAGCCAGTGTGGGTACCTATGAGATTACCGGTGAATCGTACAGTGTGGATTATGATGTGACGATTGTACCGGGGCAGCTCACCATCACTCAGGCGGAGAGCAGCATTGTGACGGAGCAGACTTCCTATGTCAAAACCTACGGGGACAGCAGTTTCTCTCTGGGATGCAAGGCTGTGTCCGGTGAGGGAGAGGATGCCGTTGAACTTAAAGAGGGCAAATTGACTTACCGCCTTTCCGACGGAAAGGATGCAGATGGGAATGCCAAGGATTGCTCGAAGATTCTTGAGATATCTGCGGATGGAACCGTAAATATTCTCGGAAGCGGAAGCGTGGTTGTCACAGTGAGCAGACCGGAGAGCACCAATTACAAGGCGGCGGAAGATAAAAAAATCACAGTGACAATCAATAAATTTACCTCGGAGGGAGCAACCAACGGATTTTACGTTGAGGAAGTACCGGAGTTTGTTTACACCGGAGCTGCCATAAAGTGGGAGCCCAAGGTCTATGACATGGATTTGGAGATTCCTCTGGAAAAGAATGTGGATTATACCCTTTCCTACAAAAACAACACGAAGGCATATACCCTGCAGCCCGGGGAGGAAGGCTTTGACGAGACGAAGGCGCCGGTCATCATCATCAAGGGCAAAGGCAATTATAAGGCGGAGGTAAAGATTTTCTTCACCATACAGCCCAAGAATATCAATGACGATGATATGACGGCGGACGATATCACGCTTGAATACAATGGCAAGCAGCAGCTGAAGGTTCCTGCGCTCGCCTATGGCAGAAAGAAACTTGCCGGAGTCAAACTGACGGATAATGTCAGCGCAGCCACGGCGAAGAAGGATTTTGTTTATTCCTATCCGGGACTTAGCACAGAAAGTGCTGCAGCAGCCTACAAGGAGACCGGAACTTATACGATTCATGTGGAGGGCACCAACAATTACACCGGCAGCCGGGATATTAAAGTGACTGTCACGGGCAAAGGGATGCTGCTCAGTAAAGCTGCTGTCAAAAAGATAGCGAACCAGTCTTATCAGGACGGTGAGAGCGTGGAGCTGAACAGTAATACGCTGGTAGTGACGGCAAAGGTAAACGGCAAGAAAGTTACTCTGGAGCAGGGCAGACATTATACGGTAGAATATCTGAATAATACGGAGATTGGAACGGCTACTGTGATATTGACCGGTACGAACGTGGACAATGGGGATGGTATGCGCTTTAGCGGAACCAAGAAGGTGACCTTCAAGATTACAGGCGCCTCACTGACCAAAGCGAAAGTTTCGGGACTGGAGAACAAGGTCTACAACGGTCAGGAACAGGAGCAGAATCTGAAGGTGACTCTGACCGTCAAGACGGGCACCGGAAAGAACGCTAAGAGTGAGGAATGTACTCTGATAAAGGGGACGGATTATGAAGTATCCTACAGCAATAATTTGAATGTGGGCACGGCAACCGTTTTCATCAAGGGAAAGGGCGGTTATACCGGAACCATCAAAAAGACCTTTAAGATTGCTGCCTGCGATTTGAAATCCAATCAAAATCTGATTCAGCTGAGTATAGGCGGTCAGACTATATCCGGGGAGAAACTGGAGAGCACAGAGGTCACTTCGCCGTATTTGAAGGGTGGCAGCAAGCCCGAGGTGGCAGACCTTTCCATCAGCCTTGCCGCAGACTGTGATTTGGTGGAGGGCAGGGATTTCACCGTGACCTATGCCAATAACAAAGCGGTTACAGGCAGTGATACGAAAAAGCAGCCCACCATTACCATCAAGGGAAAGGGCAATTATACCGGTACGCTCACCAAGAGTTATGTGATTACCCGGAAAAGTCTGCAGGATTTGTCGATTACGATGACTGCTGCGGATAAAGCTGTCAAGAATACAACCAAGGCGGGAGCCTACAGGGTAAAACCCGTGCTGACGGATGCGGACGGGAAAGTCCTGAAGGAGGGATTGGATTACACGATTACCGGATATGCCACAATAGATGATTTTGGGGAGACGCTTGAGGAGCTGAGTGCCGCAAGCGTAGTAAATACCTCGGGAACCCGCATACGTGTGACCGTTTCCGGGAAAGATAACGGCGCATACACAGACAGCCGCTCAGTCATCTACTGCATCACGAAAAAGGGGATGAGCGGTCTGAAACTGGCAGCTGTCACCAAGACTTACCTGGGCAAGGATATCGGGGTGGAACTGACCGAGGAGGATTTTAAGGCGGGCGTCGATGAGGAAGACAATGTTATCAGCAAGCTCACCATGAAGGACGGGAAGGATACCTACAATCTGGTCTATGGAAGGGACTTTGAAATTGTGGAGGGCAGTTATAAGAATAATAAAAAGAAAGGCACTGCAAGTGTCACCATCCGCGGCTTGGGTACATACGGAGGCAATGCAACCATCAAGTTCAAGATAGTGGAGAAGACTTTGGAGATAGATTGACAGATGAGAATTATCCGAAACAGTAAGGAAGGGGCGGAAGTCCTGCGGCAAAATCATTTGGGGGAGCTGGAATATCTCACGTTTCCGGCTCTCTCCGAGACGGGAATGGTAGGACATCTTTTTACCACGAGAACCGGCGGTGTCAGCACCGGGGACTGTGCCACCATGAATTTGAGCTTTACGCGGGGTGAGGACAGGGAGACCGTGCTGGAGAATTACCGCCGGGTATGTAATGTGCTCGGGGTGACACCGGAGGATGTGGTGGCTTCCATGCAGACCCATACCACCAATATCCGTCTTGTGACGGATGCGGACAAAGGAAAAGGCGTTGTGCGCCCCCAGGATTATCAGGATGTAGACGGCCTTGTCACGGATGTCCCCGGTGTGGTGCTGGCATGCTTTTATGCAGACTGTGTACCGCTGTATTTTGTGGACCCTGTACATCGAGCCATCGGACTGGCTCATTCCGGTTGGAGGGGAACCATAAACCGTATGGGAGAATGTATGGTGCGCAGCATGGAGGAAAAATTTGGCAGCAGACCGGAGGAACTGATAACCGCCATTGGACCTTCCATCTGCCGCGACTGCTATGAGGTGAGCGGGGATGTGGCTGAGCAGTTTGAGACGGAATTTGCGGGAACAGGTGTGGTGAGCAGAGGTCGTGCAGAGGGGAAATATCAGTTGGATTTGTGGCTTGCAAACAAATTGATACTGATGCGCGCCGGAGTTTTGGAGAAAAATATCTCCGTGACGGATATCTGTACCTGTCACAATCCGGAGTATCTCTTTTCCCATCGCGCAAGCCATGGCAGGCGGGGAAATCTTGCAGCATTTTTATATATTCTTAATAAAGTTTAGAGGATAGCGAATGGGGTTCTGAATAGTTATATATATAAGAATCCGGGAGGTTTATGACATGGCAAACATTTTGGTTTGTGACGATGACAGGGAGATTGTGGATGCCATTGAAATATATCTTAGTCAGGATGGATACCGCATATATAAGGCTTACGATGGAGAACAGGCGATAGAGCTTCTCAAGAAGGAAGATATTCATCTGCTCATCATGGACATCATGATGCCCAGACTGGACGGCATCCGCGCGACGCTTAAAATCCGGGAGTACAGCAGTATCCCCATCATTATGCTGTCCGCCAAGTCGGAGGATACCGACAAGATTCTGGGATTAAATATCGGTGCGGATGATTATATCACCAAGCCCTTTAATCCGTTGGAGCTGGTGGCGAGAGTGAAGTCCAATCTGCGCAGATACACTTCTCTGGGCAGCCTGGACGGCGGCGGAAAAGCGATTTATCAGGTCGGCGGGCTGGTGGTCAACGATGAGAATAAGCAGGTTTTTGTGGATGATGAGCTGGTGAAAATGACGCCTATCGAATACAATATATTGCTGCTGTTGATGAAAAATCAAGGCAAGGTATTTTCGATTGACCAGATTTATGAGCGCATCTGGAATGAGGATGCCATCGGCGCGGACAATACGGTGGCTGTGCATATCCGCCACATCCGTGAAAAGATTGAGATTAACCCCAAGGAGCCCAGATACCTGAAGGTCGTATGGGGAGTGGGTTATAAAATAGACAAGCAATAGGAGTATGCCTCTATGAGAAAACATACCTTGAGAAGGCTCGTTTTGGGGCTGCTGCAGCATTTGCTTGCCATGGGAATCATGGTGGCGCTGGCGGCAATCCTTTTTAATTCCTATCTGACGGTTCAGACGATGGACGGTCCCAAGACATATGCGCTGGCACCGTTGGATACGGAGCCGGAATTTGAGGACAGTGATTTGTTCCGTGATATTTTTCAGCAGGCGGTTGCGGATATCACACGTCTGGTGGTAATCAAGGGACAGATGGAGACTGACGGAGAATTTGATTCCTCCAAGCTGATTGATGTGACGGAGTACGCCTGCCGGAAGGGTACCGGGCTCAACTGCCCTGTCACTGTGGTATATGAGCTGGAGGATATGATAAAATGGGGCAAATATGGAATTGAGTATACCAACCGTGCCATGAGTATGTCCGATTTTGTCAATTATTTCGGCACGGCGGTTTCCCCCTATAATTTTGCGTTGGATGCAGACGGTGAGTTGAATTTCATAGGTTTCTATGATGAATCTTGCGTTCCGGAAATAAAGAGATATTACAGTCAGGGTTCCGGCAATGGGAACAGTGAGGGGACGGAGAAGGAAAACGTCAGAACCAAAGAGGAGCTGGAGGCTGTGTCCACGGTGATGAGTCTGTATACCAGAAACCAGCTTGAGGACATGGCGTTCTCTTATATTTTGGGCGAAATTCCCGGGGATATTGTGGATGTCTCCAGAGAAGATGACGGGAGTGTGACGGTTTATTTTCCCATGTTGAACGGCCGGTATGAGACGGCTGATAAGGAGAAACGCATCACTGCATATGCAGGCAACTGGGTGGAATATATGCAGCTGCAGAGCAATATTGTGGACGCCATCACCGGCTTGTCCTCAAGCTATGTTATGTATCAGAACTGTAACAATCTCTACCAGTCCAACAGCAATTTGAAGTATGTGGTTCGTGTGGTGACGGAGGACGGTGTCATGAGAACCTACACGAATCAGGAGGAGATGGCAGAACTTCAGGATTCTGATATAACGGATTACTTTTCGGAGTACCGACGCTATTTTATATACTACCCGGACAGTTTGGAATTTATGGGCAACACCAGCCTGACGGAGACGGATATTCACAATTATCTGAATGAATTTGATTATGCCTATCCGGAGTCTACTCATATCTGGATTGGAGTGGATACCTCCTATCCTGAGCCGGGGGATGCTTTTTACAGTGCGCATATTTTGTTTGAAAATATTGTGCCGAATATTACGGGAATTTTGATTACTATAGGATTTTTCTTAGCTCTTTGGATTATTATTGCGGGGTATCTGACTGTCACGGCAGGGAATGCCTATGATGAACAAGACAACCTCATCCACTACGTCAATGGATTTGACCATATCTGGACAGAACTGTTCGTGGGTATCTGGGTGCTGGGGGTGTTTGCAGCTCAGTACGGATATCGCTATCTGCTTGCGGTGGCTGACACTGTGTATGAGAACCATGTATTGAACAGTATGGGCGTGACAGGGGCTCAGGTGTACGAGTATGGGTATTTTGCAGTGTATGGGGCAGCGCTAAGCCTTTCACTTTGCATTCTATGGTATAGCTTTATGCGGAGATTGAAGGCGGGGACACTCTGGACGGACAGCCTGATACATTGGATATTGAATTTTTTGAAAAAAGCGGTACGGTTTGTACTGACACATCACAATTCTGCGGTGAGTACCTTGATTCCATACAACATTTTCCTTTTGGTCAATTTGTTTGGTTTCTGGGGTTGTATGAGACTGTGGGAACACGGATTATGGACCATTCTGCTCGGCATCGTTTTGATTGCTTTTGATGGTCTGGTGGGTGTGCTGATATTCCGGCACAATGGCGAGTGGTTGGATATTGTGGATGCCATTACGCGCATCCGGGACGGAGACGTAGAGTTCAAGCTGGA
The DNA here is from genome assembly GCA_964617975.1 of uncultured Acetatifactor sp. GTDB lineage: Bacteria > Bacillota > Clostridia > Lachnospirales > Lachnospiraceae > Acetatifactor. The sequence goes on from CAZUAP010000031.1 coordinate 10,057, forward strand.
TGTGGAGACGGTGCACGGCAAAAACCGTGAAATTGCAGATGCGGTGAACAACATAGGCGAAGGCATCAGCAAGGCAGTGCGAACCAGCATGAAAGATGAGCAGATGAAAACGGATTTGATTACCAATGTCTCCCATGATATTAAGACGCCCCTCACATCAATCATCAGCTATGTGGATTTATTGAAACGTCTGGATATTAAAGACGAGCCTGCCAAAAGTTATATTGATGTGTTGGACAGCAAGTCCCAGCGGCTGAAACAGCTGACGGATGACTTGGTGGAGGCGTCCAAGCTTTCATCGGGCAATGTTGAATTTAACATGGAGAGACTGAATCTTGCAGAACTGCTGAATCAGGTGGTGGGAGAGCTTTCGGAGAGACTGGAGACCAGAGGACTGCAGATTTTTCTGGACGGCGGGAATACACCGGCATATATCTATGCGGACAGCCGTAGAATGTGGCGTGTCATGGAGAATCTTTTTAATAATATCTATAAATATACTTTGGAGAATACCAGAGTCTATATTGACCTGACAGTGGAGAAACATGAGAGCGGCAATATTGTGGAAGTATCTCTCAAGAATATCTCGGAGAGACAGATGAATATTAAAGCAGCGGATTTGACAGAGCGTTTTATCCGGGGGGATGATTCCCGAACCACGGAGGGCAGCGGACTGGGACTATATATTACCAAGAATCTGGTTCAGGCACAGCACGGAGAGTTTGATATCCGGCTGGACGGCGATTTGTTCAAGGCGGTGCTCCGGTTCCCGGAGTATGTCGAGAAGAGCGTTGAAGAACTTGATATGACAGAAACGGATATGAAATAAAAATTGTGCAGGGTTTTGACCCTGCACAATTTGCGTTTGGATTTATGTATTTACAAATGCTGTTTTCAGATAAAGTCCATCTCCACATTTTTGCGGCTGTTGTATGCATCGAGAATGCCTTGCATCTTCTCTGTGGTGGCAAGCACATTGGACATGGACACATCGTGGTTCATGAAATCGATGGTGGAGGCGATAAATTTGCTCATATCTGCCTCGATGAAATAAGGTCTTGAATACAATTCAGGGGGCAGATAGGTCAAGTCAGTAGTCACGACCTTATCGAAGTCTCCATGCTCATATGCCGCATCAAAAGCCTTAAGTCCATCGGTGAACAGACCGAAAGTGCAGCAGATAAATACGCGGCGGGCATTCATCTTTTTCAACTGTCTTGCAGTGTCGAGCATACTTCCGCCGGAAGATATCATGTCATCGATGATGATAATGTCCTTGCCATCGATGTTATCCCCCAGAAATTCATGGGCAACGATAGGATTCTTGCCGTTTACGATGGTGGAATAGTCGCGGCGCTTATAAAACATACCCGTGTCCACACCAAGGACGGTTGCAAAATAAATTGCGCGGTCCAGTGCGCCCTCGTCAGGGCTGATTACCAAAAGATGATCCTTGTCAATCAGCAAATCATCCTCTGAATTCAAAAGTGCTTTGATGAACTGATAGGGCGGAGTGAAGTTATCGAATCCGTTCAGAGGAGTGGAGTTGGCAACCCGGGGGTCATGTGCGTCAAAAGTGATAAAATTGCTTACGCCCATATCCCGAAGCTCCTTGAGTGCATAAGCGCAATCTAAGGATTCGCGACCGCTTCTCTTGTGTTGTCTGCCCTCATACAGGAAAGGCATAATCACATTGATGCGGTGCGCCTTACCGGTACAGGCGGCGATTGCACGTTTCAAATCCTGATAATGGTCATCCGGAGACATATGGTTGGTATAACCGTTTAATTGATAGGTAATGCTGTGGTTGCACACATCCACCAGCAGAAACAAATCCTTGCCGCGGATAGTTTCGCCGAATTCCGCCTTCGCTTCACCGCTTCCAAAGCGGGGAATGTTGAGATTCACAAGGTAATTGTCTTCAATATAACCGTGGAAAGCGGGGTCACGTTTCACTTTGTCATTGGGGATGTCCCTGCGAAAATTGACCATATAGTTATTGATTCTGCGGCCCATCCTTTCGGCAGAGGGCAGCGCTACAATCTTGAGGGGGGCTACAGGCATAGCATTTTCGAGTTCACGTAGATTAGGCATGTTTTTCCTCCAGTACGAATTTGTAACGTTAATTTTCTCAATCATTACATTTATATCATTCTGGTAGTGACACGTCAAGAAAATTCTTGTATGATGTAATGGTGCAAGAGAAAACCAAGCGTCTGCGAAGCAGACATTTGGTTTTCCTGCACCATCAACGAGCAATCCGCCTGCGAAGCAGGCAAAAGAGCGCTGAAGGCGCGGGATTGCGAGTCTAATAGTGGATTGCGAGTATACAAGAAATGAGGTTTAAAATGAACAAGCAGCACGTAGTAAAATCCATAAAGGAAGGCAGCATTGCCCAGGAACTTGAGATAGAGGCAGGAGACAAAATCCTTGCCATTGACAATACAGAGATTGAGGATATTTTTGACTACCAGTTTTTGATTCAGGACGATTATATTGAGGTTCTGGTGGAGAAACCGGATGGGGAACAGTGGCTTTTGGAGATTGACAAAGACCCGGATGAGGATCTGGGGATTGAATTTGAGAATGGCCTGATGGACGAGTATCGCCATTGCTGCAACAAATGTATCTTTTGCTTTATCGACCAGATGCCACAGGGAATGCGAGACACCCTGTATTTCAAGGATGACGATTCCAGACTTTCCTTCCTTCAGGGGAATTATGTGACCTTGACCAATATGTCAGAGCACGATATCGATAGGATATGCAGGTACCGTCTGTCGCCGATTAACATTTCCTTTCAGACCATGAATCCTGAGCTGCGATGTAAGATGCTCAACAACCGTTTCGCGGGGGAGGCATTGAAAAAGGTGGATATCCTGAATGAGGCGGACATCCGGATGAATGGTCAGATTGTGTTGTGTAAGGGCGTAAATGACGGGGAGGAGTTGGAATTCAGCATCCGGGAGATGATGAAATATATTCCCAATCTGGAGAGTGTCTCCGTGGTGCCGGTGGGGCTCTCCAAATTTCGGGAGGGACTCTATCCGCTGGAGCCTTTTGCACCGGAAGATGCCAAAGCAGTTCTGGACATCATTCATCGCTATCAGAAGGAATGCTATGAAAAGCATGGGATACATTTTATCCATGCCAGCGACGAGTGGTATATTCTGGCGGGGGAGGAGCTGCCCGAGGCGGAGCGGTATGACGGGTATCTGCAGTTGGAAAACGGCGTTGGGATGCTGAGACTTTTGCTGGAGGAATTTGAGGATGCGATGGAGCAGAGAAAGCAGATGGAGGAAGGCAAAAGGACACATGAGAACGCCGGACGGGAAAAGATTGTTCTCTCCATTGCCACGGGGAAACTGGCATATCCATATATACGACAAATGTGTCAGAAAGTGATGGACTGTTATCCTGAGTTTGACATACGGCTTTATGCCATCCGAAATGACTTCTTTGGAGAAAATATCACGGTTTCGGGACTGCTCACCGGACAGGATATCAGGGACCAGCTGAAAGGCAGGGAGCTGGGGGAGAGACTTTTGCTGCCCCAGAATGTGCTTCGCAGCGGTGAGAGCGTATTCTTGGATGATTTGACGGTAGCAGATTTGGAAGAAACTTTACAAGTACCGATTTATATTGTAAAATCAAGTGGATATGATTTTGCAGATGAAATTTTTGATGCGCGTTAGGATGCAGAAACGTAGAAGTTGTAGATAGAATAGGAGATTTAGAATGGCAAATAGAAAGACCAAGCCCATTGTTGCGGTGGTGGGACGTCCCAACGTGGGGAAATCCACATTGTTCAATGCGCTGGCAGGGGAAAATATATCGATTGTAAAGGATACCCCGGGGATTACCAGAGACCGGATTTATGCGGATGTGAGCTGGTTGGACAAGAATTTTACCCTGATTGATACCGGCGGTATCGAGCCGGATTCCAAGGATGTGATTTTGTCTCAGATGCGGATGCAGGCTGAGATTGCCATGGAGACGGCGGATGTCATCATCTTTCTGGTGGATGTAAAGCAGGGGCTTGTGGACGCAGATTCCAAGGTGGCGGATATGCTCAGACGTTCCCACAAACCGGTGGTGCTGGTGGTGAACAAGGTGGACAGTTTCGACAAGTATATGGCGGATGTCTATGAGTTTTACAATCTGGGCATCGGAGAACCACATCCTATTTCTGCGGCAAACCGCATGGGTCTGGGAGATATGCTGGAGGAGGTCGTGTCCTATTTTGATGAGGATGCAGCCGGGGATGATGAGGATGACCGTCCCCGCGTGGCAATCGTTGGTAAGCCCAATGTGGGCAAATCCTCTCTGATTAACAAACTCCTGGGCGAGGACAGGCTGATTGTGTCGGACATCGCCGGGACGACCAGAGATGCGGTGGACACGGAGATTGTATATAACGGCAAGGAGTACGTGTTTATCGATACTGCTGGACTTCGCCGCAAGAATAAGATAAAGGAAGACTTGGAGCGCTACATGATTATCCGCACAGTCAGTGCCGTGGAGCGTGCTGAGATTGTAGTGCTGGTGATTGATGCCGTGGAGGGCGTCACGGAGCAGGATGCCAAGATTGCGGGCATCGCCCACGACAGAGGTAAGGCGGTGATTATCGCCGTGAACAAATGGGACGCTCTGGAGAAGGATGACAAGACCATCTATCGTTTCACGGAGAAGGTGAGAAACACTTTGTCCTATATGCCTTATGCGGAGATTTTGTTTGTGTCGGCAAAGACGGGTCAGCGTCTGCCGAAACTCTTTGAGACCATTGACATGGTCAGTGAAAATCACGCCATGCGTGTGGCTACCGGTGTGCTGAATGAGATTATGGCGGAGGCAGTGGCTATGCAGCAGCCGCCCTCGGACAAGGGCAAAAGACTGCGACTGTATTACATCACACAGGTTGCGGTCAAGCCCCCCACCTTTGTGATTTTTGTGAATGACAAGGAGCTGATGCACTTCTCATATACCAGATATATCGAGAATCAGATTCGGGATACCTTTGGATTCCAAGGGACGCCTTTGAAATTTATCATCAGAGAGCGCAATGAAAAAGAGTGAGAAGAATAAAATAAACGGTAAATAGAAAGGCAGCGATATGGAACGAATTATCTGTTTGGTCATAGGTTATGTGTTTGGATTATTTCAGACAGCCTATTTTTATGGAAAGGCACATGGTATTGACATTCGTGAACACGGCAGCGGCAATTCCGGAACCACCAACGCTCTGCGCGTCCTCGGCAAAAAGGCAGGCGCCATCGTCCTGCTGGGGGACTGTGCGAAATGTATTCTGGCGGTGTGTGTGACGAGGCTGCTCTTTGGCAACAGCCATCCGGATACTATTTACCTGCTTTGCATTTATGCGGCTGCAGGAGCGATTCTGGGACATAATTTTCCTTTCTATATGGGATTTAAAGGGGGGAAGGGAATTGCAGCCACGGCTGGATTGATTCTGTCCCTGCATCCTTATTTTATCCCCATGGGTGTGATTGTTTTCTTCGGAATCTTCTTTATCACACATTATGTGTCCCTTGGCTCTCTGCTTGTATACGTGTGCTTTGTGGTGGAGATGGTTATCTGTGGGCAGATGGGAGTCTTTGCGGGAGCAACGCAGGCGACATTGAATGAGATGTATGTGATTTCTGTGCTGCTGGCTGCGATGGCATTCTGGAAACACAGGGAGAATATCAAACGCCTGATTCACGGGGAGGAGAGAAAAACCTATCTGACCAAGAAGAACAAGCTGGATGTGGAGCACAAAGAATAGTAAAAATGAGACAGTAAAAATGAGATAGTAAAAATGAGACAGTGGAGCCGTCCGAAGAAGTATGGGTGAGCGTCCGCGGAAAAGAGGAGCTATGGCAAAAGTAAGTATTTTGGGTGGAGGCAGCTGGGGTATCGCCCTTTCTGTGCTGTTACATAAAAACGGACATGAGGTGACGGTTTGGTCTGCGCTGGAGTCGGAGATAGAGATGCTTAAGAGCCGGCATGAGCATAAGATGCTGCCCGGCGTAATCCTTCCGGATGACATGATTTTTACCGCAGATGATGAGAAAGCGGTCAAGGGGAAGGATTTGCTGGTGATGGCTGTGGCGAGCTCTTACACCAGGTCTACGGCAGCGCGTCTTGGCAGTCTGGTGGAGCCGGGACAGAAGATAGTCAATGTGGCAAAGGGCATTGAGGAGCACACCTTGATGACACTTTCTGAAATCATAGAGCAGGAGATTCCTCAGGCGGATGTGGCGGTTTTGTCCGGCCCTTCCCATGCGGAGGAGGTAAGCAGGGGAATGCCCACTTCTGTGGTGGTAGGTGCCAAGAGCAAGGCGACTGCGGAATATATTCAGAATCTCTTTATGAGCGAAGTGTTCCGCGTTTATATCAGCCCGGATATCTTAGGCATTGAGTTGGGTGGCGCACTGAAAAATGTGGTGGCATTGGCTGCCGGTATCGCCGATGGTCTCGGCTATGGGGACAATACGAAAGCGGCACTTATCACCAGAGGCATCACGGAGATTGCCCGTCTGGGCACTGTGATGGGTGGAAAGTTTGAGACTTTCTGCGGTCTTACGGGTATCGGCGACTTGATTGTGACCTGTGCCTCCATGCACTCCAGAAACAGGCGCGCAGGAATCCTCATTGGTCAGGGCAAGACTATGAAGGAGGCTATGGATGAGGTGCAGATGGTAGTGGAAGGGGTGTATTCCGCGAAAGCTGCCATGGCACTGGCACAGAAATATAATGTACAGCTTCCCATTATTGAGCAGGTCAATCAGGTGCTTTTTGAGGATAAGAGTGCAGCGCAGGCTGTGAAGGAGTTGATGCTCAGAGACAAAAAGCTTGAGATTTCCGATGAGGATATGTGGCAGAAATAAAAGTGGTTTGGAATGATTATTTATGGGCGCACCCCCTTGGCTGGTTGCTATAGCGGGGGTGCGCCCTGTCTGTTTTGGTTTAGCGGATTGCCTCGACAATCTCTGCAGTGGTTTTTGGTTTGTTCATAGAGTAGATATGGATGCCGTCCA
>CAZUAP010000032.1:0-16984 GCA_964617975.1 uncultured Acetatifactor sp.
GAATGTAGGAAAATCTACTTTCCTGTCCAGGGTGACCAATGCGAAACCCAAGATTGCCAATTATCATTTCACCACATTGAATCCGAATCTCGGGGTTGTGGATTTGGAGGGAACGGGCGGCTTTGTCATTGCCGACATACCGGGACTGATTGAGGGTGCCTCGGAGGGAGTGGGACTTGGACATGAGTTCCTGCGCCATATTGAACGGACGAAGGTGATTATCCACATTGTGGATGCGGCTGGAACGGAAGGCAGAGACCCCATAGCGGATATTTATGCCATCAATAAAGAGCTGGAGGCATATAATCCGGAGATAGCCGGAAGACCTCAGGTGATTGCCGCAAACAAGATTGATGCAATCTATCAGGGAGCGGAGAATGACCCGATTGCCTTGATTAAGGCGGAGTTTGAACCTAAGGGAATCGAAGTATTCCCGATTTCAGCGGTGAGCGGTGAGGGAGTTAAGCCCCTTTTGTATAAAGTAAATGAAATGTTACAGGACATCGGCGAGGAACCTACGGTCTTTGAACAGGAATATTTCCCTGAGCTTAAGAGCGGATATTCCAATGAGCCGTATTCTGTCTTTTATGATGAAGAAACAGATGAGTATGTAGTTGAAGGACCCCGAATCGAAAAAATGCTGGGATATACCAATCTGGAGAGTGAGAAGGGATTTACGTTCTTCCAGAATTTCCTGAAGGAGAACGGCATTTTGGAAGAGCTTGAGAATCTTGGCATTGCGGAGGGGGATACCGTACGTATGTATGGCTTATCTTTCGACTATTACAAATAGATTGGAATAGAGTGAAATAGAGTGAATAATTCTGGAAAGGTATGGTTATTCAATGACAAGTAAGCAGAGAGCATATTTAAAAAGTCTCGCCAGCAATCTTGATCCGGTCTTTCAGATTGGAAAATCCAGTCTGACACCGGAGCTTACGGAGGCTGTGGGAGAATGCTTTAACAATAATGAATTGATTAAGGTAGCGGTTTTGAAAAATTGTCTGGACGACCCCAAAGCTATAGCGGAGGCTGTGGCGGAGCGCACACATTCTCAGGTGGTGCAGGTAATTGGACGTAAAATTGTGCTTTATAAGCCGGACAAGGACAAGCCTAAGATTGTTCTTCCCAGATAAATGAAAGTTAAGTCGGACAACTCATAGCAGGGAGGAAATATGAGCAGAATCGGTATCATGGGTGGGACGTTTAATCCCATTCATCTGGGACATCTGATGCTGGCGGAATGTGCCAGAGAGGAACTTCAGCTGGAGGAAGTCTGGTTTATCCCCACGGGCTGCTCCTACATGAAAGAGCGGCAGGACGCATCACGACAGAGTATGCCATCTCCGGAGGAACGCCTCATGATGACGCAGATGGCTGTGCAGAATATTCCGGAATTTCGCTGTATGGACATAGAAGTCAGGCGAGAGGGGTATACTTACAGCTATGAGACGTTGGAGGAACTCAAAAAACAATACCCTGAGAACGATTTCTTCTTTATCTTTGGTGCGGACTGTCTGTATACAATCGAGAACTGGAAAGAGCCCGGACGGATTTTTGCGGCTTGCAAGATTGCCGCTGCGGTGCGGGGAAATGTGCTAATCCCTGAAATGCAGGCGAAAATAGCAGAACTTCAGAAATCCTATGGCGCCGATATAACACTCTTGAAATTTCGCAATGTTGAAATTTCATCGACGGAGATTCGAGAGCGTGTGCGTCGGAACAAAAGTATTCGTTACATTGTGCCGGAACGAGTGGCATCCTACATTGAGGAAAGAGGGTTTTACGGGGAATGAAGACGATAGAACTGCGAAAAATCAGAAAAGCCATGGAAAGAGCTCTGGATGCAAGAAGGTATGAGCATACACTGGGAGTGGAATATACTGCAGCAGCTTTGGCTATGCGTTACGATGCGTCTATCAAGAATGCACAGCTGGCAGGGCTTTTGCATGATTGCGCGAAATGCCTTTCCGATGAAAAGAGATTGTCTCTGTGTGAAAAACACAATATCAGCATCAATGAGACGGAGCGTAGAAATCCGGCACTGCTGCACGCGAAAGTTGGAAGCTTTCTGGCGATGGATGAGTATGGGGTGGATGATCCCGATGTAATTTACGCTATATTGAATCATACCACAGGAAGACCGGGCATGAGTGTGCTGGAGAAAATCATCTTTGTGGCAGATTACATTGAACCGGGCAGGCATAAGGCTTCCAACTTGGACGCAATCAGGCATCTTGCTTTTGAAGATTTAGACGCTGCAATGATTCATATTCTCGGAGACACGCTGGAGTATTTGGAGAGCGAGGGAGGGGATATTGATCCCATGACTCGAAAGACCTATGATTATTACCGCAATGCACAGACATGCGAATAACTGTGAAATATGAAGGAAAGGAAACAGAGGATGGATAGTAAGACTTTGGAGATGACAAAACTTGCCGTCGAGGCAATGCAGGACAAAAAGGCTGAGGACATCAAAGCCATTGATATCAGTGAGGTGTCGGTTGTGGCTGATGTGTTTCTGATTGCCGGAGGTAATAACCGCAGCCAGATTCAGGCACTCTGTGACAATGTGGAGGAAAAGCTGGGACGTGCCGGTTTCCCTGTGAAACAGATTGAAGGGTATGACACGGCCAACTGGATACTCATGGATTTCGGTGATGTGATTGTTCATATTTTTGACAAAGAGAACCGCCTGCTCTATGATTTGGAGAGGCTTTGGAGAGACGGCAGAGAAGTGCCGATGGACACGTTATAAGATAATTGAGAAAATCATTTCAACAACATAGCTTTTGCGCAGTTTCGTATATATCCATAAACAGGCTGCAAAAAAAACATGGCGAAAGCGAGCCTGTGTTGGATATATACAAACTGCACAGCTGCGAAAGTTATGAATAACAGTTCCGCAATTATTAATGGAGGCTATTGCGCCTGGGAGCTGTCTGACAATCTCATATAGAAGGTCAGCAGATACAGTCCGCAGATTCCCACAAGGGTATAGATGATGCGGGACAGCCAGGACATATCTCCGAAGATAAATGCAACCAGGTCAAATCGGAAAAGTCCAATCAGTCCCCAGTTGATAGCACCGATAATTGCAATGGTGAGTGCAGTGCCGTCAAGATATTTATTTCCCATAATTATTTCCTCTCATTTCTGCATATTGTATGCGTCTTTTCGTTATCACACATTCCTATATTTCCCGTGAAACACCAGAAATATACACATTTTTTGGAGTTTTTCAATGTTTTTTTATAAGAAACGATTGACAAAGCATATATATTAGAGTATATTTTGTTAGAATACTTGTATACATATATGCAATGTATACGATTATTGTGTGCTGATGAAGTACATCGGCATAGGTAGAAGGAGGAAAAATTATGAAAAAGTTCAACAAGTTCGTAAGTGTTGCTGTAGCTTCTGCAATGGTTCTGGCTATGGCAGGCTGCGGCTCCAGCGATGCTGCTGTAGAAAGCAGCAGTGCAGCAGAGGAGACCAGCAGTGCAGTTGAGAGCAGCGAAACTGTAGACAACAGTGGCGCTGAGGGCGGCGTATTTAAGATCGGCGGTATCGGACCTATCACCGGCGGCGCTGCAATCTATGGTATCAATGTAAAGAATGCTGTTGAAATGGCTGTAAACGAAATCAACGCTGCAGGCGGTGTAAACGGTTATCAGCTCGAGGTAAACTTCCAGGATGATGAGCATGATGCAGAGAAGTCTGTCAATGCTTACAATACGATAAAGGACTGGGGCGCACAGATGCTTATCGGCACCGTAACCTCCACTCCCTGTATTGCAGTCAGCGAGAAGACCCATGAGGACAATATGCTGATGTTGACTCCCTCCGGTTCCGCTGTAAAATGTACTCAGTATGACAACGGTTTCAGAGTGTGTTTCTCTGACCCTAACCAGGGTGCTGCATCCGCACAGTATATCGGCGAGAACGGTCTTGCAGAGAAGGTTGCTGTTATCTATGACAGCTCCGATACTTATTCTTCAGGAATTTATGAGAGCTTTGTAAAGGGTGCTGAGAGCCAGAGCTTTGAGATTGTTTCTGCAGAGGCATTTACTGCTGACAACAAGACGGATTTCTCCGTACAGCTTCAGAAGGCTAAAGATGCAGGTGCAGAGTTGGTGTTCCTTCCCATCTACTATCAGGAATCTGCTTTGATTCTGACTCAGGCAAACAGCATGGGTTATGCTCCTAAGTGGTTTTCAGGAGATGGTATGGACGGTATCCTTGGCGTTGAGAACTTCGATACCTCTCTTGCTGAGGGCGTAATGCTTTTGACTCCTTTCGCTGCTGATTCAAAGGATGAGGCGAGCCAGAACTTCACCGCTGCATATGAGGCAGCTTATGGTGAGACTCCGACTCAGTTTGCAGCTGACGGCTATGATGCAGTATATATCCTTAAGGCAGCAATCGAGCAGAGCGGTGTAACTCCTGATATGAGCGTATCTGAGATTGGTGATGCACTGAAGGCTGCTATGACCCAGATTACCGTTGACGGTGTGACCGGCGAAGGTATGACATGGGATGAAAATGGTGAGGTCAACAAGGCTCCCAAAGCTGTAGAAATCAAGGATGGCGCATATACCGCTATGTAATACGGATTCTAAACAAGAGACCAACCAAAGAGGGTTGCCTGTGCATAGGGCAGCCCTCACTTTTTAAGCAGATAAATTGCTTTAAGTGCAGGAGATTCATGTTTAGAAAACCCCTGTTTTTAAAGCAATTTACTTGCGGGAATGAGATACTTCTGGTATACTGAAAAGAGCGTATTTTAGAGAGATGGAGGTTCATATGAGTTTCATAACATATTTGATAAACGGTATCAGCCTTGGAAGTGTATATGCTTTGATTGCGTTGGGATATACCATGGTGTACGGTATTGCGAAGATGCTTAACTTTGCGCATGGAGACGTTATTATGGTGGGCGGTTTCACCTGTTACACCATCTGCAGCACTATGGGAATGTCTCCGATTGTCGGAGTGCTGGTCTCGGTGATTGTCTGCACTGTGCTGGGTATTGTCATAGAGAAGGTTGCATATAAACCGCTCAGAAAGGCATCTTCCCCGCTGGCAGTGCTGATTACCGCCATCGGTGTGAGCTATCTGCTGCAAAATCTTGCGTTGCTTATCTTCGGTGCAAATGCAAAGTCCTTTACCTCTGTGGTGAATATGGATTCCATCAAACTTTTTGACGGACAGGTTGTAATCAGCGGCGTGACCATTGTGACAATTGTGTCGTGCGTTTTGATTATGCTGATGCTGATGCTTTTTATCAACAAAACCAAAATGGGACAGGCTATGCTGGCTGTCTCCGAGGACAAGGGTGCGGCACAGCTTATGGGTATCAATGTAAACGGAACAATCTCCCTGACCTTCGCCATCGGTTCGGCACTGGCGGCAATCGCAGGTGTGCTTTTGTGTTCCGCTTATCCTTCGCTGACACCTTATACGGGTTCCATGCCCGGTATTAAAGCGTTTGTGGCGGCAGTGTTCGGCGGTATCGGTTCCATTCCGGGAGCTTTTATCGGTGGGATTCTGCTTGGAATTATACAGATTTTCAGCCAGGCATATATATCTTCCCAGATGGCAGATGCGATTGTGTTTGGAGTTCTGATTGTGGTGCTTCTGGTGAAACCCACCGGACTGCTGGGTAAGAATATTCAGGAGAAGGTCTGATAGATTGGCAGGAGGAAAGAGTAACCTATGAAAACAAGATTGTCGAAAAAAACATTTCACAGCAATATGATTACCTTTGGGCTTGTGGTTTTGGCATATATTATTGTGCAGATTCTGATTGGCACAGGAAATATCAGCAGCCTTATCAAGGGCTTGCTGGTGCCGTTGTGTGTATATGCGATTCTGGCTGTTTCCCTGAATCTCACGGTGGGTATTCTGGGTGAGCTGAGTCTTGGTCATGCGGGATTTATGTGTGTTGGCGCATTTTCCAGTGCATTTTTTTCCAAGTGCATGAAGATGTTTGTTCCGGATATGCCGTCCGGGTTGCGCTTTTTCCTTGCGATTCTGATTGGCGCTCTGGTTGCCGGGATTTTCGGATTGCTGATAGGTATTCCGGTGCTCAGATTGAAGGGAGATTATCTTGCGATCGTCACGCTGGCTTTTGGTGAGATTATCAAAAACCTAATCAATATTCTTTATCTTGGCGTTGATGAAAATGGTTTGCATTTCTCGCTGAAAAGCTCTCTTGCTTTGAATATGGAAGATTCCGACAAAATCATTATCAATGGTGCAATGGGAATTACAGGTACGCCAAATGATTCCAATTTCACCATCGGTATTGTGCTTCTTTTGATTACGCTGTTGATTGTTTTGAATCTGATTCATTCCAGGGACGGACGCGCCATCATGTCCATCCGCGATAATACGATTGCGGCGGAGTCTGTCGGCATCCCCGTGACCAAATACAAGCTGATGGCATTCAGCATTTCCGCAGCTCTTGCGGGTGTGGCGGGTGTCCTCTATGCGCACAATCTGTCCACATTGACGGCATTGCCCAAGAACTTCGGATACAATATGTCCATCACGATTCTTGTGTTTGTGGTGCTCGGAGGAATGGGTAATATCCGTGGTTCCGTGATTGCTGCCGTTATACTTACCTTGCTGCCGGAGCTCTTGCGCGGCGTGGTCAGCGATTATCGTATGCTGATTTATGCGATTATCCTGATTGTCATGATGCTCTTTAACTGGGCGCCCGCATGTATTGAATGGCGAAAGAGAGCAGCAGCGACACTAAAGTCAAAATTTGTCAGGAAATCAACTGCAAAGGAGGCTGAATAAGATGGCAATGTTGGAAGTAAAGAACTTAGGCATCTCCTTCGGAGGTCTCCGTGCGGTGGATAATTTTAATGTCACAATCGAGAAGGGCTGTCTGTACGGTCTGATTGGTCCGAATGGTGCGGGCAAGACTACGGTTTTTAATCTGCTCACAGGGGTTTACAAACCCAGTGAGGGTATCATTACTCTGGATGGGGTCAATATTACTGGCAAAAAGACGATTGATATCAGCCGTGCCGGAATCGCGAGAACTTTCCAGAACATCCGCCTTTTTAAAGAGCTTTCGGTTCTGGATAATGTCAAGGTCGGGCTGCACAATCATAATCATTACGGAACGCTTACCGGCATTCTGCGGCTGCCCAAATATTACAGGGTGGAAAAGCAGATGAATGAGGAGGCGCTGGAGCTTTTGAAGGTATTTGGGCTGGACGGAGAGGCGGATACCCTCGCAGCGAATCTTCCTTATGGTAAACAGCGTAAGCTGGAGATTGCCAGAGCGCTTGCCACGAAACCGAAGCTGTTGCTTCTGGACGAGCCTGCCGCGGGCATGAACCCCAATGAGACTCAGGAACTGATGGATACCATTCATTTTGTGCGGGAGCATTTTGACATGACAATTCTTTTGATTGAGCACGATATGAGACTGGTGAGCGGTATTTGCGAAGAGCTTACCGTGCTGAACTTCGGAAGTGTGCTCTGTCAGGGCAAGACAGCGGATGTATTGAACAATCCTGAGGTAATCAAAGCCTATCTGGGCGAATAAGAGAATTTACATCAATCTCGGAGGTTAATGTATATTATGATGTTAGAGGTAAAGGACATTCAAGTATATTATGGTATGATTCAGGCCATCAAGGGAGTATCCTTTCATGTGGATGAGGGTGAGGTCGTTGCACTGATTGGTGCCAACGGTGCGGGTAAAACCACAATTCTGCATACTGTTTCGGGGCTTTTGACGCCAAAGAACGGAAGCGTTTTATTTGAGGGACAGGATATTACGAAAATTCCGGGACACAAGATTGTATCCATGGGAATGGCTCATGTGCCGGAGGGAAGACGTGTGTTTGCCCAGCTCACAGTGCTGCAGAATCTGAAGATGGGAGCATATACCCGAAAGGACAAGGAGGAGATTCAACAGACACTTCAGAATGTGTTTGAGCGTTTTCCCCGTCTGGAGGAGCATCAGAATCAGTTGGCAGGTACCCTGAGCGGCGGCGAACAGCAGATGCTTGCAATGGGCAGAGCGCTTATGAGCCGACCGAAGATTATTTTGATGGATGAGCCGTCCATGGGACTTTCTCCCATTTTTGTAAACGAAATATTTGATATTATACAGGAAGTCAGCAAGAGCGGCACCACTGTACTTTTGGTGGAGCAGAACGCTAAGAAGGCGCTTTCCATCGCGGACCGTGCATATGTACTGGAAACCGGTAAAATTGTATTGGAAGGCAAGGCAGAGGATTTGCTTCAGGATGATTCCATCAAGAAGGCATATTTGGGCGAGTAGTCTTAAAAGGCCATTGGCAGGAGGCAGTTTATGCAAAAAAACACAGTAATCACAATTGCAAGACAGTATGGCAGCGGTGGCAGAACCGTGGGTGAAATGTTGGCGAAGGAGCTGAATTTTCATTATTATGACAGAGAGCTCATGAAACTTGCCAGCGATGAGAGCGGAATCAATGAGGCGTTGTTTGCCAATGTGGATGAAAAAGTAAAGAATACCAGTCTGTTCCGCATTGCAAAGAATGTCTATGGAGGAGAGCTGATTCCCCCGGAGAGCGATGATTTCACATCCACGGATAACCTTTTTAATTATCAGGCAAAAATTATTCGGAAACTCGCCGAGGAGGAATCCTGTGTGATTATGGGAAGATGCGCGGATTATGTGCTGAAGGATTTCGACAACGTGCTCAGCGTATTTGTCCATGCACCCCATGAATTCTGCATGAAACAGGCGGCGGCAAAGCACAGCCTGAGTGAGCGGGAGCTGGAGCGGCTGATTGCAAAGACGGATAAGCATCGCGCGGATTATTATAAGTACCATACCGGAAGGGAATGGACGGATGCAAGAAATTATGATTTGTGTCTGGACAGTTCCAAACTTGGATTTGAACGTTGTGTAGAAGAAATTATTGCTTATATGAAAGTACGATTTAAATAAAGTGCGTTTATAAATAAGGAGCAAACCATGAAAAACACACCTTCTGAGCAGGAGAGACTTTTCAGGGAATGGATGCGGAATCAATTTAATGAAAGCGGCATACGTATATATACCGACAATGCTATCATTGCGTATTGCTATGCCTTGAGAACAGCCTGTCACAAGATGGTACCACCTGTGGCGGGCAATTTGTTTTCCATCTGCGATGATGCTGCATTTGCGCCTGTATACGAAAAGATTCTGGCGGCATCCGATTACGAGCAGATAAACCGAGAAAACGGCAACGGAACCTTTGGGGTCGCCTTGAGAATTTATCAAACCTTTCTCACCCGGGGGGATTTGAGTAAGAGTCCTGAGTTGTCCGCGCCTTTTTATCTCAAACATACTTCGACTTCCACCTCCGCCTACAGTGAGGACAGGGGAAAAGATTTCAATTACGAGGAAGTCCCCATGACCCCCGTGCAATGTATCTATTACGGGGCTCCCGGCACCGGAAAATCATATAAGGTGAGCCGTATTCTTGAGGCTGAGTACCCCGATAAGCATAAGCGTGACGCACATTGCAAGCGTTTAATTTTTCATCCGACTTATAAATATGAGGATTTTGTGGGTTCCATTAAGCCTTTGATGTCACTGGACAGACCGTTGGATTATATATATTCAGCGGGCCCGTTTACGGCACTGTTGAAGGATGCCTTTGCAAATCCTTCGGAAAAATATTATCTGGTCATCGAGGAAATCAACCGTGGAAATGCGCCGGCAATTTTTGGCGATTTATTCCAGCTTTTGGACCGACAGGAAAATGGAAAATCTGCGTATCCAGTTCAAAATGTTGATGTATCGGCATATTTTTCCAAGGACCCCGGATTGAAGAAACTGTTTGGAGATGCCAAAATATGGCTGCCGGCAAATTTCAATATACTGGCTACCATGAATACCGCAGACGAAAACATATTTGTGCTGGACAATGCATTCAAACGCCGTTTCCGGCTGGAGTATGTCAAAATTGATTTCGACAATATGCCGGAGAAATGGACACGAGAGTATGATACCTTCGCAGGAAGGCAGCCTTTGACAAGCCTGTTTTCCGGCACGCCGGCGGAGAGCTATGTGAGAAAACTGGAGCAGGCGGGACTCCTTAAGAGAAATTGGCCCACCTTTGCCAGACTGGTAAATTATATTGTGGATATGCTGAACGCGGAGATTATAGCCAAGGACCGTCCGGAGCTTGCGCGGATTCCGGAAAACAAAAAGCTGGGGCCGTTCTTTGTGTCAGAGGAGGAATTAAAAAATCCGGAAAGTTTTATAAACAAGGTTATTTTTTATTTGAAACAGGATGTCTTTACCTATTCCAATCACTATATGCTGGATTCCTATGAGGATATCTATCTGAAATATATGGATCAGGGTGCGGATTTGTTTGAACTGTTGAGATAAAAAAATAGAAAATGCCATTTGGGGAGGACATTCTGTAGAGAAATTCGCAGGATGTCCTCTTTACATATGCAGCAATACCATAAATACATTATTATTACTTGAAGAATCGCAGCACGCCATATACGGTTCCGAGGATTTGGCAGTCATCAACGATGATGGGATCCATGGTGTCATTTTCCGGTTGGAGACGCACGTGACCGTTCTCACGATAAAAGGTTTTCACGGTGGCGGAGTCGTCAATCAGCGCAACTACGATAGAACCATTGGATGCTGTGTCACAGACATGAACAAAAATGCGGTCTCCGCTGAAGATACCGGCATTGACCATGGATTCGCCGCGCACGTTTAAGATAAAGGAGTCGCCCTTGGGAATCACGTCTGCGGGGACGGGGAAGTATTCCTGAATATTCTCCTCAGCAAAAATAGGCTGTCCGGCAGCAACATTGCCGACGACAGGGATGCTCGCCATCTCTGTGCGCACCATCTGAAAACTGTCATCGCAGATTTCGATGGCGCGGGGCTTGGTGGGGTCGCGGCGGATATAGCCGTTCTTCTCCAGCGTCTCCAGATGTGAGTGAACGGAAGAAGTGGATTTCAGGTTGACTGTCTCGCAGATTTCACGTACCGTGGGCGGATAGCCCTTTTTTAAAATCTCATCTTTAATATAATCCAGAATTTCCTGCTGCTTGGGTGTAATCTTGCCAAAACTCATATAGTTACCTCCATCATCATAGTAAGAACATAATTATCTCTTGGGCTTATTTTAACATATTTTTATTTTACGCTAATTATATCATAGATTTTAACAAAAGGCAAACATATATTCCAAAAATATGTTCGATTTTTGCTTGACAAGAGAAAATATGTTCGATATAATGCAATCAGAACGAATGTTCACGAACGGACATTCTGGATTAGTAAATGAGCGCAAGAGAAATGGAGAGTGTGTTATGAATATGAAGGAACAGAAAAGAATTTACGAGATGACTGACCGGGAATTGAGAGCATATAAGAGAAAAAAGCGCAGACAGCAGGAGCAGAGAAGGAGACTGGTATCTTTATTAATGGCAGTGTGCCTGGTTGCAGTTTGTGTTGTCTCTTATCATTCATTAAAAACCAGTGCCAACACCGGTGCGGAAGAAATAAACCTGAAATATTACACCGGAATTACCGTGAAATCCGGTGATACACTCTGGAACATTGCTGACGAATATATTGATTACAACAAATATAAGGATAAAGAGGCTTATATAAGTGAAGTTTGCAGTATCAATAATCTGGAGGAAGCAGCGGAGATACGTGCTGGACAACGCCTGATTGTGCCTTATTATTCATCTGAATTTGTAAGGTAACACGGATGGTCTGATGATTGCTCTTTTGGGTTATTGCTCTTTATGATTTTCACGCAGCTGTACGGCATTGGCAGCCCTTCGGCGTCGTTCCTGCTCCATGGCTGCGTAATGCTTTCGAGTGGTATTGACATCCTTGTGCCCCAGTACATCGGCTACGAGATAGATGTCGCCTGTCTCTTTGTACAAGGTAGTACCATAGGTGCTTCTAAGCTTATGGGGAGTAATCTTTTTCAATGTGGTTACTCTGGATGCATATTTTTTGACTAGATTTTCTACAGAACGCACAGCCATTCTTCGGTTCTGCAGTGAGAGAAAAAGTGCATTTTCATGCCCCTCCGCCGGGATGATGCGTTCCCGTTCTTCCAGATAATCTAACAGCGCTGTTTCGACTTCCTCGCCAAAGTAAATGACAGTCTCATAGCCACCCTTTCGACGTATTTTGATTCCGCCCTCGTCAAAATTTACGTCATTGATATCCAGTCCCACACATTCCGATACGCGGATGCCGGTGCCCAAAAGCAGTGTCAGCAGTGCCACATCCCGCACTTTGGTCTTTTGATGATACTCCAGTTCCTTTTTGGTCAGTTTGGTGCCGTTTTCCACCTGATCAAGGAGTATTGCAACTTCGTTGGGCTCCAGACGAATGATTTCTTTCTCGGGGCGTTTGGGCAGCGGAACGAGAGCAGCCGCATTGTTCTCAATCATTTCATTTTGATAAAAATAATTATAGAAACTCCTCAGGGAGGCAAGTTTTCTGGCTTTGCCCCGTTCATCGTTGGTAATTTCGCGTCCGTCTTTCTCGTAAAGCGTCAAATATTCCAGATATTCTTCGATATCCAGCCTGGAAATATCATTTAACAGAGAAAGAGGGTACTGTTCAATTTCCATTTTGGCACACACAGGATTTCTCTCATGAAGGAACTCAAAAAAGAGTCGAATATCATAGGCGTAGGCAAGCCTGGTGCGGGTGGACGTATATTCTTCTATGCCGCGGAAAAATGTCTTGCAGAAACCGGGAAGTGTGTTCAAAACCTCCCTCATTTTTAGAATATTATTTTTATTTTGTTCATCGTGATAATTATCTTTATTTAAAACTGCCAAAGGATTCTTACCGGCCTTTCTTGTTTGTGATTTGGTGTTACCTCAGTTTTTATAGCTGACATCTGATTTTTGAATTACACCTTAATTCTACTTCAATTTCAGGGTTTGCACAACTGAAAAGAGTAGGTTTTTAAAGCAACTTTTTTTAAGCAAGACTTGTGGTATCAGTGGAATCGTTGTATGATAATATATAGCAAAAACGATGATTGGAAGGAAATTATCACATGAAATTTAAGCCAAATAATAAATATTTTCGATGGGGGCTTACTGCATTTTGCGTGGTGGCTGCAAGTATTTGTTTTTATTATCTGATGTTTCACGGTTCCAACATTAAGATTGGAATCGCAAGAATTATGAATATTTTGATGCCGGTGGTGGTTGGCCTTGTGATAGCTTATCTGCTCACGCCGATATTAAATACGATAGAGTATAGAGTGGTAAGACCAATCTTGGACAAGATGCCAATAAAAAACCGCAATAAACGTAATTCTTTTGCACGCGGTATCAGCATTATTATAACAGCCCTGTTGTTCTTTGTTTTGCTGTATGCTTTAATCTCAATGTTTGTGTCCCAGATCGTGCCCAGTATTGCAAATCTGGTTTCCAATTTTGATACCTATGTGGCGAACGTGACCCAGATTATCAACCGTCTTTTGGATAACAATCCGGATGTGCGCAATTCCGTGGTAAAGCTGGTCAACAAATATTCTGTGGAGCTGGAGACTTGGCTGAACAATACTGTTTTATCTGCGTCCAGTGAGATACTTCGCACAATCTCATTGAGCATCCTCAGTTTAATCAGCGTATTGTGGAACGGTATTATCGGTTTTGTTATTTCCATTTATCTGCTTGCAAGCAAGGAAAAATTCGCAGGGCAGGCGAAAAAGGTAGCCTATGCCATTTTTGACAAGGATGCGGCAAATATGGTTATCCGGAATTTCCGTTTTACCCACAAGACGTTTATTGGATTTATCAGCGGAAAGGTTCTGGATTCCATCATCATCGGACTGCTTTGTTTTATTGGAACAACGCTGATGAATACGCCATATGCAGCTTTGGTCAGCGTAATCATAGGAATCACGAATGTCATTCCATTTTTTGGACCATACATGGGAGCAATACCGACTACCATTCTTATTTTTTTGGTAGATCCGACCCATCCGCTCAGCAGTGTCTACTTTGTTATATTTATTTTGATTTTGCAGCAGATTGACGGCAATATTATCGGGCCTAAGATACTGGGAAATTCCACAGGCTTAACGGGGTTCTGGGTAATTTTTGCAATCACATTCTTTGGAGGCTTGTTTGGCGTCTTGGGCATGATTATCGGTGTGCCTTTATTTGCAGTGATTTATGCAGCCTTCAAGTCGATAATCAATATGACTCTGGTCAAAAAAGGTATGCCCAGCGATACTGCGGAGTATCTGGATGTGGGCTTTGTGGATGATGAGGGATTCCATGAGTATGTGCCGGAGTACAGACAAAAGGCTGCGGAAAAGAAAACGAAGAGAGAGCAGAACAGTGAAAAGGCATCAGGGGATAAAACAAAATAATGCGTTTCTGCCCGAAGGGCTTTTAAAAGTATATGTATGTACGCATTGTGACTTATAGACAGGAGAAATTGTATCAATGAAAGCTCAAGGAAATTATGTTATCAGAACTATTTTTTATGTGTTTGGTTTTTTGTTAATGACTATGGGTATCGCCATTTCTGTCAAATCAGGTTTGGGCGTATCCCCAGTCAGTTCCATTCCATATACGATTACATGTGTGATTGGCATTGAAATGGGAATTGCAACTGTCATATTTCACGTAATTCTCGTGATTGCTCAGATTTTGCTTTTGAGAAAAGCATTTAAAATTAAAAATCTTCTTCAGGTTCCGGCAGGAATTTTGTTTGGTATGTTTACTACATTTTGCAACTCGCTTATGACGTTTTTTCCGACACCGGAAAACATGGCTGTCAGGCTGATTATGATGTTGTTCAGTACAGTTCTTATTGCTTTCGGGATTTTCTTATATGTTCCGGCAGATTATATTCCTCTCGCCGGAGAGGGGATGATGCTTGCTGTTTCGCAGGTTAGCAAAATTAAATTTTCTACGGTCAAGCTGATTTTTGATATATCCATGGTTGTGATTTCATTGGTTACCTGTCTGGCTGTGCTGCATTCACTTGGCAGCGTGGGTATAGGCACCGTAATCGCTGCGGTATTGGTGGGCTTTGAACTTAAGGTTATCACAAAATATTTTGGGAAAGCAAGAGACAGCATCCTATACAAAGACTGCGAGACAAGTGAAATGACACCGCTGTCACTGATTATGAAGAAAGAGGTTTACACCATAGACAGCAATGCCACAATCAAAGAGGCACTTGCGTATCTTATCGAGAAGAAAATCAGCGGTGCTCCCATATTGAATGTGAAGGGTGATATGGTGGGATTCATTTCCGACGGAGATATTTTGAGATGGCTATCGTCAGAGCAGTCGCTGTTTGTCTACTCTGATAATACGCAGGAAACCTTTAATAAGAATGTTTCTGCGTTGATGAATATGCCGGTGACAGGAATCGCAAAGAAACAGGTAGTGACTGTTGATTATAATGCAGATATGACAAAGATATGTTCTGTGCTGTCTGCGGAGCATCTCAAGAAAGTTCCAGTTATGAAGGAAGGTAAATTGGTCGGAATCGTAAATGCCAGCAATGTCACCAAGTATATACTTGGCTGTGTGCAGGGATAAATAAATGGCATTAGTTTTGGTTTCGATATTTTAAAGGTTCAGAAAAGAGGATTGTGATGAGTACAAATTTAAAGGTTTTAATTATCAACGGAAGTCCCAGATTAAACGGCAATACAACCATTGCTGTGAAAGAGCTGGAAAAGGTCTTTGCCGAGAATGATGTAACGGTTGAGACGGTGCAGGTTGGAAATCAGGATATTCGAGGCTGTATCGCCTGCGGCACCTGTGCTAAGCAGGGAAAATGCGTCTTTGACGATGCGGTGAATGAACTGGCATCCAAATTTGAGGAGGCAGATGGCCTTGTGGTGGCAAGCCCGGTGTATTATGCCTCGGCAAATGCAACTCTGATTGCCTGTCTTGACAGACTTTTTTACAGCACGCATTTTGACAAGACCATGAAGGTGGGGGCAAGTGTTGTATGCGCAAGGCGAGGCGGATGTTCTGCAACTTTCGATGAATTGAACAAGTATTTTACCATTGCTAATATGCCCATTGCATCCAGTCAGTACTGGAACAGCATTCATGGGAGAGAACAGGGTCAGGCGGCGATGGACGAGGAAGGACTGCAGACCATGCGGGTATTGGCGAGAAATATGTCCTTTTTGATGAAAAGCATCGCACTTGGGAAAGAGCAATATGGACTCCCTGAAAAAGAAACGTGGACACCCACACATTTTATCCGTTAAAATTTATCGGGTAATATATGTTTATGTGCAAAGAGATGTTCAGTAAATGATTGGCAATAAATTAACAATTCAAAAGGGGAGTAGAATATGAGATTTCTAATACAGCGTGTGACAGAGGCATCCGTCTCCGTGGACAATCATACCATCGGACAGATTGAAAAAGGTTTTCTGGTTTTGATTGGGGTAAATCAGACAGATAACCGGGAAATTGCAGATAAAATGGTCAAAAAACTTTTGGGACTCAGAATCTTTGAGGATGAAAACGGCAAGACCAATCTGGATTTAAAGAGCGTTTCAGGGAGTCTTTTGTTGGTTTCGCAATTTACCTTGTACGCAGACTGTAAAAAAGGTAACCGTCCCTCCTTTATCCGCACCGGAGCTCCGGATATGGCAAACGAGCTCTATGAATATATTATTAAATCCTGCCGTCAGGAAATTCCTGTTGTTGAGACAGGTAAATTTGGCGCAGATATGAAGGTTCGATTGCTGAATGACGGACCATTTACAGTGATGCTGGATTCAGATGAGCTGTAAATTAAGCTGTAAATTCAAATGCGCCAAATTTTCTCCAATATATCTCAATTATTGAATATCTAATGTAAGTTCTTGTGAGTTGCGTCAACTATTCGTTAAACTATGGTTTTGCGCATAGTTGGCTACACTGGACTCTATCTCCGCAATGAAAACTAAGTTTC
>CAZUAP010000033.1:0-16810 GCA_964617975.1 uncultured Acetatifactor sp.
TTAGCAACGACACTCACACCCGAACAAGCCCTTAACAGAGTGAAAGGGGAAAGTGATCATACCAAACGCCATCATCGCCCTGAACGATTGTAGGATAAGCATCCTGCCAGAACTCAGGCAGATAGTTAACCCAAGGTGCCTCGTCGCCGATGTAACCAGCTGCGATAACGCCATAGGTGTTACCATCTACACCATCTCCATCGGGATCCTCGTTGTGGAATTTCAGGAGCAGGTTGTAATAATCCTCGAAGGTCTTTACATCATCGATGCTAACGCCTACATTGTCAAGCCAAGACTGCTTAATATAGGTAACGCAACCATTACCATAAGCAGGAGCGAAACCATACAGACGTCCCTGAGAATCCTTCAGGCTCTCATTGATTGCAGGAAGATTCAGTCTGTTCTGGAACTCAGCATTCTCATATGCCTCGGTCATATCCCAAAGGTCACCGGTGGATGCATACTGCTTGAACATATCAGCACTCATAATCATTACATCAGGATAATCTCCGCCGGCAAGCATACGGCCTACAGCGTCAGCATAACCGGAGTGATCCAGCTGGGTAATGTTGAGTTTGATGTCATGTCCGATTTTCTCACTTACTGCTGCCTCCCACTGCTCAACGAATGCGTCCTGACCGTTATCTGCCGTAGCAGTTAAGGTTCCGTTAACAACACAGTTGATCTCTGTGAGGTTGTAAGGTTCTGCCTCTGTCTCGGACGATGCAGAAGCGTCAGTGCCAGATGCGCTGCTCTCGGTTGCGGTCTGTGTATCGCCGCAAGCTGCGAGAGAAACTACCATGGCAGCTGCAAGAAGTACAGATAAAACTTTCTTCTTCATTTCTTTCCTCCCTAAATAAATAGAATGATAGTTTCCGGGCACTACCCGGTTACATATACTCTACCATTGTTCCGTGCAAATTGCAAGTAACAAATTTGGTAAAACCACTTTTTTTAGGGCAAAATTATCAAAAAACCTCGTTTTATAGCACCAATCTGGAATAAATTGTCCTGATTTTTCCAATTCTTCGTCATTCTGACCACAAATCGCTTTTTTCTTTGTGCATTTTTGAACTGAATTTTTGTTTGATATGTACAATAAACTTTGTGCTTTATTGTCTACTCTTAGACTCCGTCAGATACGCCTCCACCACCAGCATATCCTCCGGTGTTGTGATTTTAATATTTTGGTAACCGCACTCCGTCAATTTGACTCTGCAGTCCGTGAAAAGTTCCACAACCCCCGCATCGTCCGTCACGGTGATTCCCTGTTCCTGCATTTTGTCCAGCCGACTGTCCAGGCGTCTGTATGCCTCCAACAGCAGCTGTGTGTCAAAGACCTGCGGCGTCTGCACATTCCAGACAGTTTTTCTGTCCGGAGTATGTACGGCAAATCCCGCCGCATCCGCAATCTTCACCGTATCCTTGGATGGTACGGCAGCCACGCAGGCATGATATGCCTCCACTGCATCGCCCAGTCTTTGCAGGATTTCCTCTGTCAAAAAGGGCCTCGCACCGTCATGTACGAACACATAGCCGTCCCGGTTGGGAACCTTCATGTCGCCATCCTCTATCACCCGCAGGGCATTCATCACAGACAAATAGCGCTCCGCCCCGCCGGCAGTAATTGTATCCACCTTGGAAAAACCATATTTACGCACAATTTCGTCCCGGACATATACAATGTCTCCGCTGCCTGTAACCAGAATGCAGTCGTCAATTATCTCCGAATGCTCCACTGCATTCAGCGCGTACCAGATGACCGGCTTGCCCGCCAGAATCATATATTGTTTTGCCACATCACTGTTCATGCGGCTCCCACTGCCTGCAGAAAGTATAATCGCAGTACATCGTTTCCCGTTTTTCATAGTTGCAAATTCGGCACGGCATTTAAATCATAGCCGTGTCGCACCCCCTTGATATACTCATAATACCCCGCAGCTCCAATCATCGCTGCATTATCCGTGCACAGAATCGGGCTGGGATGGTAAAAATCCACGCCTCGCTTTGCACACTCACGTTCAAAAGCCGCCCGCAGAGAGGAATTGGAAGCCACACCTCCGGCAATGGCAAAACGGCTGTAGCCGAACTGCTTTACCGCATGGAGCGAATGCTCCACCAGCACGTCAATCACCGCCTTTTGAAAGGAAGCCGCCACATCCGCCTGACACACAGGCTCCCCTTTCATCTGACAACTGTTCAAATAATTGAGCACAGCGCTTTTCAAGCCGCTGAAACTGAAATCATATTCATTTTCCGCGACTTTTGCCCTCGGAAATGAAATGGCGTCCGGATTCCCCTCTTTCGCCAGCTTGTCTATCTTAGGCCCTCCGGGATAGCCCAGACCGATGGCGCGCGCCACCTTGTCAAAAGCCTCCCCCGCCGCATCGTCTCTGGTACGCCCTATAATCTCATACTCTCCGTAATCTTTCACCACCACAAGGTGAGAATGTCCGCCGGATGCCACCAGACAGGCAAAAGGCGGCTCCAGCTCCTTGTATTCTATATAATTGGCGCTGATATGTCCGCTGATATGATGCACTCCGACTAACGGCAGTCCCGTGGCAAAGCTGATTGCCTTTGCAGCCGACACTCCCACCAGCAGGGCACCCACCAGCCCGGGTCCATAGGTAACCGCAATCGCCGTGATGTCCTGCAGCGTAACCTTCGCCTCGGACAGCGCCTCCTCGATAACCTGATTTATCTTTTCAATGTGTTTGCGGGATGCAATCTCCGGCACCACTCCGCCATATAGCGTATGCAACGCAATTTGGGAGGATATCACATTGGATAATACCTCCCTGCCATTTTTGACCACCGATGCTGCCGTCTCATCACAGGAGCTCTCGATTGCCAATATATATACATCTGCCGCTTGCTTTACCGCATCAGCCTTTGAAGTCTCTAAGTTTATTTCCGGTTCCATCTTGTCTTCCTACTCGTCCTGCGTATTCAGCTTTTCCGCGTCTTCCCAGCCATAAATCTTCCATTGCTTATTTTCATCCTTGCGCAGCAGATACATCTGATTGGTGGTTCTGTTCTGCCCATCCTGCAGGACAGTATATCCGCACATAATCTTCGCAAAAGTATAGCCATTCTTCTCAAAAATCACCACATTGGTGCTTGACGCCAGATTGAAGGTGGTAATACGCCTGCCGCTGTCCTTGCTGCTTTTTACATCTGCCTTCAGATTGACCAGATAGCTTTCCAGCTCATTGTTCGCCAAAAGGTCGGCGTCATAGAGCTCCCTTGCTTTCATACCCAAATCCTCAAGTTCTTCGTCAGTGGTCTCCTCATTATAGAGACACCGCAGAATCTCATTATAATATTTTACCACTTCCTTTGGTGTCGGCGGATAATCATTGCTCAAATCCCGGCTCAGGGTAGACTGCACCACCGTCAGGGACACATCCTCCTGAGTGCTCTTGTTCCTGTTTGAGAGATAGGCATAATACCCAACCACTGTTACCACCAAAAGTACGATGATAATCGTCGTACGTGTTGTCGCCTTTTTCATCCTAATCTTCCTCGAAATTCAACTCCACTGTCCTGCCATCCCTGGCGGCAATGGTGTTTGGAAATATCGTCCGCACATCGTCCAGAAATTCTTCCGGGCGCGTGAGGGACGGACTGTAATGTGTCAGCCAGAGCTCTGGTACTCGGGCATCTCTGGCAATTTTTGCTGCCTCATACATTGTCATATGCCTGTGCTCCCTGGCCTTCGCCAGCTTGTCAGGCTCCCCATACATTCCTTCTAATATAAGAAGGTCTGCTCCTTTTGCGTGGGACAGGATGCTCTCTGTGGGACGGGTATCCGTACAATAGGTCACCTTCAAACCCTTCCGGCTCCCGCCAAGCACCATCTCGGGTGTAAAAACCCGGTCCCCCTCCTCCAATGTTTCACCCTTTTGCAAACGGCTCCAGAATTTCATGGGAATCTGCAGCGTCTCCGCCCGCTCCCTGTCAAATCTGCCGGCGCGGTCAATGCTCAGGCTATAGCCATAGCATAACACATTATGATTCACCTTGAAAGCCTCAATCCGAAATCCTTCAAAAGAAAATGTCTGTTCACTCTCAGTAATTTCAATGCACTCTATCTCAAAGGGCAGCTCGGGAGCAATCACCCTGAGAGCACTGACCACTCTGTTTAAGCCCTTCGGTCCGATGAGCAAAAGCGGCTGTGTGCGCTCTGCGTTTCCCATGGTGAGGAGCATACCGGGCAGACCGCTGATGTGGTCCGCGTGATAATGGGTAAAGCAGATGATGTCGATTGGATTCGGGCTCCAGCCCTTTTCCCGCAGGGCAATCTGAGTTCCCTCCCCGCAGTCAATCAAAATGCTTTTTCCATTATAGCGCATCATCAGGGAGGTGAGCCATCTGTATGGCAATGGCATCATGCCCCCTGTACCCAGCAAACAAACATCTAACATAATTCTGTCTCCTCATCCTCCTCCACAGGAATTTCAAACCGTTCTGTCATCGCATCGTAACAGTCTTCACACAAATCAAACCTGTGTCTGGTGCCGTCCTTACGGCTGAAATATCCGAAAGTATAGTCCACTGAAAAACACCCCTCTTTCAAATATTTCCCATCTGATTTTAATTCTTTTTTGCATTGATTGCAAATTACTTTTCCGTATTTACGCATCTTTCTCCTCCCGCAATCCGTTGTATCAACCCCTTGAGTATACTATAGGATGCCTGCTGCGGGATGTGGTAATTATTGGCGCCGCCACATAATTACAGCGTCCTCCGTGGGTTGCGCATAAAACCTGGGACGTATTCCTTCAGATAAAAAGCCTGTTTTTTCATAAAGAGCAATGGCTGGCGCATTGCCGGCGCGTACTTCCAGAGTAAACGCGGTGATTCCGCGCTCCTGCCCCTCCGCCAAAAGTTTTTGGAGCATTTCCAGCGCAATTCCACGTTTCCTAAATTCCTTCTGCACCATCACCTTATCAATATCGCCCTCATCGCCCAACATGGTCATTCCGGCGCAGCCTGCCACCTCACCGTCCGCCTCTGCCACCAGATACAGGCAGTACGGATGGCTGAGAAGTTCCTCAAAGGCTTTTTCAGACCACGGGAGACTGAAAATCTCTCTCTCGATTTGTGCAAGCCGCGGTACATCCGCACCGCACATGGGTCGAATCAAAATATTCATCCATTCTCCTTCGCCGCAAGCTCCCGCTCCGCCTGACTTTGCCGCAGATATTCCGGCTGATGCTCCGCGGCCGATACCGTCCTGCCCAGCCGGTAATAAACCGCTCCAAGCGCAGCTATACTGGAGGCGCGCTGTCTGTTGCTGCCTGCGGGTGCAAAAGAAAACGGAATCTTTATATCTTCTATCAATTTTTGTCTGTAGACCGGGATGCCATCTCCCAGAAAAACGACCTCTCTCCCCGGCTGTAATTCTCCAAGCCGGTTTATCTCATCTGTCAAATCAGAAATATCCATCGCCGCCTGCGGCATATTAGTTTCAAGGCTGAAACTGTGAAACCCGGCAGAATCCAAACCCCCGTCATTCTGCTTTGCAAACTCGTAGACCCCCGTGTATACCTGATTGCGCCGGGCGTCTATCAACGGGCAGACCATGCTGCTCACTCCCCAGAGATTAAAGGCAAGTCCTTCCAGCGTGGGCACCTCCACCAGCGGGATGTCCAGTGCAAGCCCCAGCCCTTTCGCAGTCGCCGAGCCGATGCGCAGTCCGGTGAAGGAACCCGGGCCGGATGCGATGGCAATGGCGTCCAGACTGTGCAAATCCAGCTCCAACATATTTCTGATTTCATCCAGCATGGGAAGCAGGGTCTGGGAATGTGTTTTTTTGTAATTGACATTGTATTCCGCAAGAAGGACATCATCCTCCACCACAGCAGCACCCGCCACCAGACCGGAACTGTCCAAACCTAGAATTTTCATGTAACAACCATGCCTTTCAAAGTGAGTTTTTATATCGTTTAATGCTCCTCCAGCGTGATTCTCCGATAGTCAAAGCCTTTTTGCAGGTCTTTTTCTATAGTAATCTCCGTGTAGTGCTCCGGCAGAATCTCCCTGACTAGATTTGCCCACTCAATCAGGCACAGTCCCTGACCGTAAAAGCAATCCTCGTAGCCAATCTCCTCCATCTCCTCCACATCTGCGATGCGGTAGACATCGAAATGGTAAAAGGGCATTCTCCCCTCCTCATAAATCTGAACAATCGTAAATGTAGGGCTGCTCACCGGTCCTGTGATGCCCAGTCCCGCAGCCACACCCTGGGTGAGCACCGTCTTGCCCACGCCCAAATCGCCAATCAATGTATATACCTGACCCGAGCTGGCTTCGCGTCCTATGCGTTCTCCCAGCGAAAAGGTCTCCTGAGCGCTGTTCGTCTCAATAATTGTTGTCTCAGCCATCGCTGTCTCCGTAACCTTGTCTTTTATATTTTCGGCATTTCCCGCAGCATTGTTTATCTTTTTTCCCATCTGCTAACTGCGAATGCGCACCTTTTTCGGCGGCATATGGGTGGAAATCATCCGGATGACATCCATCCTCTTATCTTTGGTCTCCCTGTTTGGAAAGATGGTCGCGTTGACCCGGCTGGTATAAACGATGATGCTGTGCCCGGTGGAGACAGCCTTTACCATGTCCTCCCAGTTCTGATGCTGTTCCTCCCCATTCTGGGACACTGTGATACCCTGCTCGTCCAGCACGTAATGAAGCGGTTCCTGAAACGCCGGGGTGCCGAGAGCCTGCTGTTTGCTCTTTAAATACAGCGTCCAGGGAAGATACAATAACAGCACAAGCCCAGCCACCACGAAAATAACCTCTCCCCTCATCAGTCCGGCAAGAACCACCACCGCACCTATGCCGCTCCCCAAAAGTCCCGCAGCACTGTGATAGGAATGCATCAGCATATAATCATAGAGGTCACTCGCCTCTATCTTCACATCCAGTTCCACCATAAACCCTCCACCTTGAAAAAGCACCTACAACCCATTCCCTTGTAGGTGCCTTATTTCTTCTATTATATGGTTTCCTATTGGAAAAAGCAAGCAAAAAAGAATGCCTTTCATCAGCCTTTCTCAGCGGGAATTTCTCGCGTAGAACGCCGACTTCGCCTCATACATTCTCTTGTCAGCAATATTTGCTATCTCATGTATGGAATCAGTATCCACTTCCTTCCTGGTCACGTACCCACAAGATACCGAAAGCTGCTTCACAAGATTTCCGGACCATTTAGCAACAGTATTTTCAAAGTCCGCTTTGATACTTTTAAGCTGCGTCTCATTGGCATATATCATCGCCGCAAATTCGTCACCGCCCACCCGATAGACTCTCCCGTATGGCCAAAAGCATTGTTTCATGCAGGCGGCTGCGCCCACCAAAAGCTCATCGCCCGCAACATGCCCCATGGTATCATTTACCTTCTTCAAACCATTTACATCTATTGAGACAAATACAAAGTTTTTCCTTGTGGCGACATCGTTCGTTTCAGCGATATTGTCCTCATAAGCCCGTCTGTTGTACAATCCGGTCAATTCGTCAATATGGGATTTGAGCACCAGCGCTTCCTCTTTCTTTTTCTGCTGGTCGATATCCTGCGTCACATAGAGCACCTTGGTAGGACGACCTGTCTCGTCCGCCTCAATCGTGATGATAGACGCTCTGTACCAGCCGATTGCCTTGCTCACAAACTCCTCGGAAAGCATCTTTTTATTC
The DNA here is from genome assembly GCA_964617975.1 of uncultured Acetatifactor sp. Classification (GTDB taxonomy): domain Bacteria; phylum Bacillota; class Clostridia; order Lachnospirales; family Lachnospiraceae; genus Acetatifactor. Next base: position 7,699 of record CAZUAP010000033.1, read on the forward strand.
TGCATTCTGTCCGCCATGGTGCGGACTTCCGAAAACGCCAGTGCGGCTCCGCAATAATTCTCCTCCGTGGTCATAAGCATGAGCTGTCTCATCGTCACATCCGCGCCATAAACACTGTTTACAACCTCACTGACCTCGTTTCGGGCGTGATACTCCCGCATTGTATTGCTTTTCAGGTCTATCAGGTGCATACTGTTATAAATATCCGACAAGGACACCAGCAGTGCCATCTGGGCATCCTTTTCCTCATTGGCTTTCAGTACCCGCTGAAACATATAGAGAATCACCATCCCTGCCAGCAGCAAATACACAAGTTCCAGCACTATGGCAACGACAAAATTCTTAATGCTGGTATTTACAGAACACGCGGTGGCAACTATGTAGTCACCCGTCCTCTGATAATTGCAATAATTTTTGTACCCATCAATATACACGACATCGCTTACCGCCGTACCCGGCTCTGCATCCTTTACGGTAATGCCTGTTTCCTCCAGCGTCTTGTCAAGCAGGTCGGCATCTGTTGCACCGCAGATTTCCCCTGTCTCCGCATCGGCCACCAGAATATCGACCCCCTCATAGGCGGGCATATTTGCCATCACCTCAGGTATCTCATTTCTGTGGAGCTCCTCCAGAAGGCGCACCGGTTCGATTCCCACCTGAATCATTTTATCCCCCGACTCATTCCAGGTGATGGCATACATCATGCTTTTGCCTTCCGCTGTGTTCGGGGTGACATCCTGGCACATCGACAGGAACCTATCCTGCAGCATCGGTTTAAAATATGCCATTTGCTCCCCGGAATCGAAACTGTAACCGTAATACTTCGGTTCAGAACCTGCATATATTTTTCCGGTCTTATCAAAAATATGGATTTCATCAATCCGCATCATCCCAGCAATCTTTTGTAATTCCGAGACATCCTGCACCGCCTCCGGCTTGGAATCCAAAATATAGGAAACCATCTCGGCACGAATGATATAATCTTCCTTTAACGTCTCAACAAGCTCACTCTCGCTCTGCTCATTTTTCTCAATTATGCTCACAACCTGACTCAACAATACCAAGGACGTCTTGTTTAAGTTCTTTCTATTAAAAGAAGCAAGTATGAGGAGTTCTAGTACTACCGCAACAATTACCACAAGCACCAGATAAAGAACTGCCTTATAATGCTGCCGACGTAATTTTTCAACGTTATGTTTTGCCATAAAGTCAACCTCCCACAACTTTATTGAACATATATCAACACCATTTTACCATATATAATTTGTTCGTGCAACGGTGACTGTCCAAAATCGCTGTGTATGGTTTCCAGTCTGTGATTTTTCGGCAGCAGACCCGGGCTATATCTGCATTTAACCCCTGTGTCCCGTCTTGATGATGGGGCTCAAGGGCTTATAAATCAGCAAGGTTACCACAGACACACTGACGCCCTTAATCAGATTCAAGGGTGCCACGCAGGCAGCCACGAAGCTGATAATATTGCCCTCCCTCACCATGGGATTGACAGCGGCGCCCATCTCCAGAATGGTATCCAGAGGCATCCCATACAGCTTGGAAAATGCAGGCAGCAGGTAAACTGCATTGAATGCCGTACCGAACACAGTCATCACCAGCGTGCCCACAATGCACGCCAAAATGGCAGTCTTTTTGTTCTTGCGGAAGGCATATACAGCAGATGCAGGAAGGACGAAACTACATCCCACCGCAAAATTGGCAAGGTCACCCACAAAAGCCGTGGAAGTTCCCTTAATCATCAGTTTCAGCAAGACCTTAATCAGCTCCATCGTGACGCCCGCCACAGGTCCAAAGGCAAAGGTTCCTATCAGAATAGGCAGCTCACTGAAATCCAGCTTATAGAATTCCGGCGCAAAGGGCAGCGGAAAGTCAAACAGATGTATAATCATGGCAATAGCAGAAAACATTCCAATCATCGCCATCTTCCGTGTGGTAAAAATTTTCTCCTGCACTCCGCTCTTTTTCTGCGCGGCCTTCTCCAGAATCACCGCCGCCGCAAACAAAGCCACAATCACCGCCACAAACCCCAGCACGGTTCCCACATGCGATGCGGCAGTCTCTGCCAACTTTTCCATTTGTAATTTCAAGTTCACCCAAATATTTGATTCCATTCTTTTTTCCTCCGTTTCCGGCGCAGCGGCTGAATGATTTCCGTCCGCGCCTGCATTTTCTGATTGTAGAAATTTGAAAAATTTTTATTACAGAAATCTCGTAGGAAAATTCTTCTAAAAAAACCCCGAATCCTAGGATTCGGGGTATCAAAAGGTCACAGCCGTCGCATTAAATAACGCCTGATATTCTTCTTTCATCCAGACTTTACTGTTGGTCCCGGACTTTCACCGAGTCAGCCGTGACAGACGCAGCCGTCTCCCACGGGTCGCGGACTTTACCGCCAGTAGGGAATTGCACCCAACCCCGAAGAATTTTCTATACTTGGTGATTATAACTCATGTCCGTTCTGTATGCAAGTCCAAAATTGCGAGTCATCATTTTTGCGATGCTTTTTCGGGATTTTGCCCAATTTTCATCGTCAGTCCGATTCGCTTTTTTGCCACATCCACTGTGAGCACCTGTACTTCCACGATATCTCCCACGCTGACTGCCTCCAAAGGATGCTTGATATAGCGGTCTGTAATCTGGGAGATGTGTACCAATCCGTCCTGATGGACGCCGATGTCCACAAACACACCAAAGTCAATGACATTGCGGACCGTTCCCTTCAGAATCATGCCGGGTTTCAAATCCTTCATGTCCAACACATCGCTGCGCAGTATTGGTCTGGGCATATCATCTCTGGGGTCTCTTGCAGGTTTTTCCAGCTCTTTCAGGATATCTGTCAGCGTAATCTCACCAATCCCCAGCTCCTCAGCGAGAAGTTTTTTGTTCTTGACACGTTTCTCAAGGCTGGATACGCTGCCTCCGTTCTCGTTTGCGCCTCTGCTGTCCTTGGCTGAGCGCTTATCTTCAACCTCGTCCTGTATCTGAACATTTCCACCTTGCAAAGCCTCCGCCAATGCCTGTCCCATGGCGGTTCCGGTATTGCGCACACGAATCTGTTTCTTCTGGGGTTTTTCCTTTTTGGACGTCTGCGCCTGCTGTGCACCTCTGCCCTTTTGCTCGGCGGCTTTTTTCTGCATAGCCTTCACATCATCCATGGTGAGCTCCAGCCTTGTCAGCAGCTTTTCCGTTGCCTCATAGGACTCCGGATGCACACTGGTGGCATCCAGCGGGTTATCCCCGTCGGTGATGCGCATAAATCCCGCACACTGCTGGTAAGCCTTGGGACCCAGTTTCGCCACCTTCAAAAGCTGCTTTCTGTTGGTAAACCGTCCGTTCTGCTCCCGGTAGTCCACAATATTTTTGGCGATGGTCTTGTTGATGCCGGAGACGTATTCCAGAAGGGATGCGGACGCGGTGTTCAAGTCCACGCCCACCTTGTTCACGCTGTCCTCCACCACGCCGTTCAGCGCCTCACTCAATTTCTTCTGGTTCATATCATGCTGATACTGTCCCACGCCGATGGATTTCGGGTCAATTTTCACCAGCTCCGCCAGAGGGTCCTGCAGCCTGCGGGCGATGGACGCCGCACTCCTCTGTCCTACATCAAACTGAGGGAATTCTTCCGTTGCAAGTTTACTTGCAGAATATACGGACGCCCCCGCCTCATTTACGATTACATACTGTACCGGTCGGTCCAGCTCCTTTATAAGCTCTACAATCACCTGCTCCGATTCTCTGGATGCAGTGCCGTTTCCAACGGATATTAAATCTACATTATATTTTTTGATGAGTTTTTTCAACTCAGCTTTGGACTCCTCAACCTTGTTCTGGGGAGCGGTAGGATAGATAACCTTGGTGTCCAGCACCTTGCCCGTGGCGTCCACCACAGCCAGTTTGCATCCTGTTCGGAATGCCGGATCCCATCCCAATACAACTTTTCCTGCAATCGGAGGCTGCAGCAAAAGCTGTTCCAGGTTCTTGCCAAACACGTTAATCGCGCTGTCTTCCGCCTTTTCCGTCAAATCATTCCTGATTTCTCTTTCGATAGCAGGCGCTATTAAACGCTCATAGCTGTCCGCTACCGCCTCCTGTATCAGAGGCGTCGTGTAGGGATTGTCCGACGTGATTTTCTGTTTCTCCAGATAACGGATAATCCGCTCCTGCGGTGCATTTACCTTCACGGTCAATATCTTCTCCGCCTCGCCGCGGTTCAATGCCAGCACTCTGTGTCCGGCAATCTTCTTCACCGGCTCCTCAAAGTTGTAATACATCTCATATACGCTCTCCGCCTTCTCATCCTTGGCAACGCTGGTGATAATTCCCTCCTCGACAGTAATGTTCCTGATGTAAAGACGATAATCCGCCTCGTCGGAAATGCCCTCCGCGATGATATCCTTTGCCCCCTGCAAAGCCTCCTCCACCGTGGCTACGCCCTTTTCTTCCGATATATATTTCTCCGCCTCTGTCGTGGCAGGCTTGTCGGTCTCCTGCGCCAGAATAAATTCTGCCAGCTCTCCAAGCCCTTTCTCCCTCGCCACGCTGGCGCGGGTCTTTCTCTTGGGACGATAGGGGCGGTACAAATCCTCCACAACCACCAAGGTCTCAGCCGCCAGAATCTTCTCCCTCAGTTCCTCTGTCAGCAAGCCCTGTTCTTCAATACTGCCGAGAACCTGCGTTTTCTTATCCTCCAGATTGCGCAGATATACCAGTCTCTCATAGAGATTTCTAAGCTGCTCATCGTTCAGGGAGCCGGTCACCTCCTTACGGTAACGGGAGATAAAGGGAATTGTGTTGCCCTCATCAATCAGCTTGACTGCGGCCTCCACCTGCCACTTCTCCACCTTCAGCTCGTCTCGTAATGTCTGTAAAATATCCATATACTCTCCTCACTTTTGCCTGTCTGCCATATTTCGCCATGACATCAGCACTATCATTTTATTAAAAATTCCATTCTATTTCAAGATTTGCGCCACAAATATTTGCCAATTCCGCAGAAAAGTGCTAGAGTGTACTTAATAGAAACAAATAACTTACAGACAGGTAGACAAAATGGATTACAACCCAAACCAAAACGATTACCAATATTATAATCAGGACGACTACACCCCCCGGCAGCCGGAGAAATTAAATCCCTTCTCCGTGGCGTCACTGGTCTGCGGCATTGCATCGATTACGCTTTGCTGCACCGGCGTGTTATCGCTGCCCCTCGGCGCTCTGGGTGTGTTGTTTGCAATTTTAACCAAACGGATGGGCAAGTCCATGTCTCCATTCAGCATCACCGGCATCATTCTGTCCTGCACAGGCATGGTATTCGGTCTGATAATGTGCATATATGTCGTGTACATGGTTCTGACCGATGCCGACTACCGCAGAGCATTTGAAGATTCCTACGATCAGTATTACGATGAAGAGTACGATGAAGATATTGATGGATATTTTGACGAATATTTTGACGATTATTTTGACCAATACTTCGACCAATACTTTGACCAATATGATGATGGCAACGAGGACGATGTTTTGCCTTTCACTGTTTCACCGCTTTAATGATAGGAGGTTATTATGGCTATTTCTCCTTTAAGCAACTATTCCACTTTCCCGTATGACAAGGGATATGGCAGTTCTCTCTCTGATGAAGATTCCAAGAAACTTCCGGGTATAAAAGACCCGACAGAGGAATGCCAGACCTGCAAAAGGCGCAAATATCAGGACGGGTCCAACGAGATGGTCTCTTATAAAAGCGCCCAGCATATTTCCCCGGAGAGCGCTGCGGCGGCCGTGCGCGCCCATGAGCAGGAGCATGTGAGTAATGCTTTCTCCAAAGCTGCTCAGGACAACGCCAAGGTTATACAGGCTTCTGTGTCCATCAAGACCGCCATCTGCCCGGAATGCGGACGTTCCTATGTATGCGGCGGAACGACCACCACGCAGATTAAATACTATAACGAAGATAATCCCTATCAGCAGGACTTGAAAACTGCGGATTACACCAAATATGCCGGCATGAATGCTGACTATGCCGTTTGATTTTTATGATTTATTTGTGATTTTTTTCAAGATTTATTCAGGATTTGACTATAAAAATTTGGAGCGAACATAATGAATCAATATCATGACAATACATTTTTATCCAGTGCTGTTCTGAAGGACAGGGCAAAGGGAGCACTCTCCGGAAAATATGGCAAGGCAATTCTCGCTGCTTTTCTGGTAAGTGTCATCACACTGTCCTGCCAGTTTGTATTAAGCTTTCTGGAGTCATTTTTCTATTACATTTTCGCCTTTGCCCGAGATGTATTTGTAAATGGCTTTTCGTTGGAGCAGGTTCAGACTATGATTGATGAGGGTGCATATCTTGATGATTACCCGTTGTGGTACTATGCGGCAGAGTACATCCTTTCCGTCGTGCTCACGGTCTTTATCTCTGTATTTAATGTAGGTTTAAGCCTGTTTTTCCTGAACGTAGCCTGCGAAAGACGCGCAAAGGTATCCGATATTTTTTATGGATTCCAATATCAGTTTGGCAAGTCGCTGAAACTGGCTGCAACCGCCGTTCTGGTAGGACAGCTTTGCTCACTGCCTGCCAATGTCTTTTCCTATCTCGTCCGTCATGATGCTGCCCGGGAGAATATTTTAGCTGTATTAATGGTCTGGATTGTCTGCATTATTATTTATGTGCCCCTGAATTTGGGCATTTCCCAGATGTTTCTTTTGCTTTTGGACTTTCCCGGATATACCGCCGGAGAATTAATAAGGCTGAGCATCCGTATCATGAAGGGACATAAGTGCCGTCTGTTTTACATCCAGCTCAGTTTCATCCCGCTGATACTGCTCAGCCTTCTCAGTTTTGGTATTGGCAATCTGTGGCTTACACCCTACATGAACGCCACCTACACCTTCTTCTTTCTGAATCTGATGCAGGCAAGAGAATAAGCGTCAAATTGAAATTTAATCCACTGCTTTCGCATTGTCTTTCGTGTTAATCCACTTCAGATAACCGTTGATAAAAGGGTCCAGCGCGCCGTCCAGCACTGCGTCGGCGTTTCCGGTCTCCACGTCCGTGCGCAAATCCTTTACCAGCTTATATGGCTGCAGCACATAAGAACGGATTTGATTGCCCCAGCCAATCTCCTTCACTTCACCGCGAATATCGGAGAGTTTCTCCACATTGGCTTCCTTTTTCAACAGAAACAGCTTTGCCTTCAACATCTGCATTGCCTTATCCTTATTTTGGAACTGGCTGCGCTCATTCTGACACTGCACCACTGTCCCCGTCGGAATATGTGTGATGCGAATTGCGGAGGATGTCTTATTGATATGCTGACCACCAGCGCCGCTGCTTCGATACGTGTCGATGCGCAAATCCTTCTCATCAATCTCCACATCCAAATCTTCCTCGATATCCGGCATGACATCCAGCGAGACAAACGAGGTCTGGCGCTTTCCCTGCGCGTTAAAAGGAGAAATGCGCACCAGACGGTGCACGCCCTTCTCGGATTTCAGATATCCGTAGGCATTGAGCCCGTTGACCTGAAAAGTCACTGACTTAATCCCCGCCTCATCGCCGTCCAAATAGTCCAGCACCTCCACGGAAAAGCCCTTGCGCTCTGCCCAGCGAGTGTACATACGATAGAGCATACCAGCCCAGTCGCAGCTCTCCGTTCCGCCGGCACCGGCATTAATCTTCAAAATGGCATTGTTCTTATCATATTCCTCGGAGAGGAGCGTACCGATGCGCAGCTCATCCAGTTCCGCGATAAACTCATCCAGTTCACCGCGAATCTCCGCCACCATGGACTCATCGTTTTCCTCGTATCCCATCTCAATCAGGGTCAGAATGTCCTCATACTGCGTGGAAAGCTTGTCGCACTGCTCCACGACATCCTTCATGTTCTTGAGTTCCTTCATCTTGGCGTTGGACTTGTCCGGGTCGTCCCAAAAGCCGGGAGCCTCCATCTCCATCTCAAGTTCCTCGATGCGCTTGGACTTGTTCTCCAAGTCCAGCGAATCACGCACTTCCTTCAGGGGGACCTCATAGGATAATATCTCTGTCTTCATCTGGTCTAATTCTACCATGGAACCACCTTTTCACATTGCGTTATCTCGATTACTTTTTGCTGTCTTATGCTATCTTACCGGTTTCTGCTATCTGCGACCGCAGCACTGCTTATACTTCTTGCCGCTTCCGCAAGGGCAGGGGTCATTGGGATATATCTTGGCGTTCTCGCGTTTCTTCGGTGCCTTGGCTGCCGAGTCATCCTTGTTGGTGCCTGTCACCTTGGCTACCTGTTCGCGCTCCACCTTCTGTTCCACCTTGATGTGCAGCAGGAGGCGTACCGTCTCCTCCTTGATATTCTGGGTCATCTCGTCAAACATCTCGTAGCCGCTCATCTTGTACTCCACCAGCGGGTCTCTCTGTCCATAAGCCTGCAGTCCGATTCCCTGACGCAGCTGCTCCATATCGTCAATATGATCCATCCACTTGCGGTCAATCACTTTCAGAAGTACCACTCGCTCCAGCTCTCTGATTGCCTCCGGCTCGGGGAATTCTGCCTCCTTCGCCTCATAGAGTTTCACGGCCTCCTCCTTCAACTGCTGTTTCAGGCTGTTTTTCCTGCCCTTCTGTACTCTCTCCGCAGTCACCGGCTCCAAGGGAATCGTGGGAAGCAGCAGGCTGTTCAGCTCATTGTAATCCCAGTCCTCCTTGCCCATATCATCATTGATACTGATGTCGACACAGTTCTCGGTAATATCGGTTATCATCTTGTAGATGACATCCCTCATGCTCTCGCCATTCAGCACTCTGCGGCGTTCATCATAGATAATTTCGCGCTGCTCACTCATGACGCGGTCATACTCAAGCAGATTTTTACGAATGCCGAAGTTGTTATTCTCAATCTTTTTCTGAGCGGTCTCGATACTGCTGGTCAGAGCCTTGTGCTCAATCTCCTGTCCCTCCGGGATACCCAGGGCGTTAAACATATTAATCAGGCGGTCTGAGCCAAACAGTCTCATCAAATCATCCTGCAGCGAAATATAGAACTTGGATTCACCGGGGTCTCCCTGACGTCCGGAACGTCCTCGCAGCTGATTGTCAATA
>CAZUAP010000034.1:0-16454 GCA_964617975.1 uncultured Acetatifactor sp.
GACTCCCGCAGGCGCCACAGAGATTATGGAGGTGCTGGGCAAGGAGGAGAGTCTGGCGCGCATTCGGAAAGGAATTGCACTTCTTGAACAGTCAGTCGGCTGAACAGAGACAAAGTCTGCCGGATTCTGAGTATCTGGCAGGACTGAATGCATCCCAGCGTCAGGCTGTGATGCACGGAGAGGGACCCATGCTTGTGCTGGCGGGTCCCGGCTCCGGCAAGACAACCGTCATTGTCAGGCGTATTTTATTTCTCATCAAAGAAAAGCACATCCCCCCGGAAGAAATTTTAGTGGTCACCTTTACAAAGGATGCAGCGCTTTCCATGCAGCAGCGGTTTCTGCAGCGGGCAGACCGGTGCATTCCGGTTAATTTCGGAACATTTCATTCTGTTTTCTATCATATCTTGCGACAGTCCCATTATTTCAAGTCGAATCCATCCGAAATTCCCACCATTTATACCCATTCACAGAAAAAGAGTTTTCTGGTGCCGATTATGAAACAAAAGTGCATGGAGAGGGACGAATTTTATGATTATGATAGCTTAAAGAGCGATGCTGAGACGCTTTTGGGCGCCATCAGTTTTTTTAAAAATACCAGAGACAGAGAGGGAACCTTAAGGCGGGTACCTAAGGAGTGGAAAACATATTTTGAAAGCATCTTTGAGGAATATCAGGCGCGGTGCAGAAAGCAGGGCGGGCTGGATTTTGATGATATGGTCTATGAGTGCAGGCAGCTTTTGCTGGAGGATGTGGAGAGCCTGCAGTATTGGCAGGGCAGGTTTCGGTATATCCTGATAGATGAGTTTCAGGATATCAACCCATTGCAGTATGAGGTGGTGAAAATGTTGGGACAGGAGCATCGCAACCTCTTTGCCGTGGGGGATGATGACCAGGCAATCTATGGGTTCCGCGGTTCCAATCCGTCCTGCCTCAGACAGTTTGCGGAGGAATTCAAGGCTGTACAGGTAGTCCTGAATGCCAATTACCGCAGCAGCGATGAGATTGTCAAGGCATCGCAAAAGGTGATTGCGGATAATCAGGACAGATTTGTGAAACAATGTTACGCGGCAGGCAAGGATGCCGTAAGGGAGGAAAGCGTCACGATTCGTATCTTTGAGAGCAGAATGCAGGAGCTGGACTATTTGAAAGAGCAGCTTTCCGCATTTTTAAAGACTTGTCCGGATGAGCAATGCGCGGTGCTTTTTAGAACCAATGCTTATATGCAGAATCTGGCTGTGCTGCTTGGCAGAGAAGGAATCCCCTACAGTATGCGGGAACACCCGGCAAGTCCGTATGAGCATTTTATCGCTAAGGACGTGATGGCATATCTGCGATTGGCATCTGGGGATACGAGCCGGGAAAACCTTCTGCGCATTATGAATAAGCCTGTCCGATATCTTTGCCGGGATGCGCTTGCACAGATGGAGCAGGTGAATTTTGAGCGGCTGAAGGAATGGTATCGCAGGAGGGGCAGAGCCGGGGATGAGAAATGCGTCCGGGCGATTCAGAAATTAAAGGAGCAGCTTGCCGCCATGCGGGGGATGCCTTTGAAACTTGCCATCACCTATCTGTGTAGGGCGGCTGGGTACGAGGAATATTTAAAGAGCCGCAAAGAGGCGGGAGAGCAGCTTGAGGAATGGCTGGAAATTCTGGATTTTTTGCGGGAGGATGCAGGCAGCTATGAGAACGTGGAGGAATGGAGCAGGGCACAGAGAAATTTATCACAAGAAAGAGAAAACGGCGATGCACAAGGCAAGTCTCGGCCGGCAATCTGCCTCATGACCGTTCATGCCTCCAAGGGGCTGGAATTTGACCGGGTTTATCTGCCGGACTGCAATGAGAAGGTTTACCCTCACGGAACCATGCCGGATAAGGCGGCAGTGGAGGAGGAACGCCGTATTTTTTATGTGGGCATGACCAGGGCAAAAAAGCACCTGGAGCTCCTCTGTATCACAGGTACAAGAGAGCGCCCCAGGCTGATTTCCAGATTTTTAAATCCGCTGAAAGGTGATTATTCGTCCAACAATTCATCAAATTCACAGTTGTCGAGGTATTCGTCAAAAGCATCGACAACCTTCTCGTACTCATCGTCATCGTCGATATAGTCGAGCAGTGGCTCCTCGTTGGGGTCGTCAGGGTTCTCACTGTAGCCGTAGAACCAAACCTCTCCGTCCTCGTTATCCCCGTCTTCATCCAAGGGAAGAAGCGCAATATAGTCTTTATCCTCCACTGTGAAAATGCTGATAACGGCGCAATTTACAACGGAACCATCGTCAAGCTCAAGCTCCACAGTCATTTCTTCATCTTCGTAAGATTTTTTATCTGCCATGGCAAATCCTCCTATCTGAACAAGTATTTTAAACAACTCTATTATAATAGCTTGTGATTTTTTGCGCAATACTATATAATGATTTTATCTGTTGATGAGGAGCTAATGATGACAAATACGCAAAATACCTGCTTAAATCCATATCCTCTAGGAGTACATAAGGAGGGAGAGACCGTGCGTTTCTCTTTTGTTCCCGGTGCTGATTTCCATTCTGGCTCCGGAACGAAACGTGAGAACTGCGGAGTGATTCTCTATGACCGGAAGACCGGAAAAAAAATCAAACGACTGCCCTATGCGCCGGACGAGCGCATCGGTAATATATACTGCAAATATGTGACAGATATCAATGCAGAGGAAACGGCTTATCAGTTTTATGAGGGGGACAATATTGTCCCGGACAGATATGCAAGGAGATTTGTCGGGAACTCTGTCTATGGAAAAGAACACAAAATTCAGAGCTGGAGAGCAATCCTTCCCACGACCTCCGCGGAGAATTTTGACTGGAAGGGTGACAGATGCCCCAGAATCCCATACAGTGAAAGCATCTGCTATTGTGCACACGTGAGGGGATTTACCAGACACGCCTCCTCCGGGGTAGCGCACCGGGGGACATTCCTCGGTATGGTGGAAAAGCTGGATTATCTGCAGGAGAGCGGGATTACCACGGTGGAGCTGCAGCCGGCATACGAATTTTCGGAGATACCCAATGAGATGGAGCGGAAGACACTACTGGCAGCCCAGAAGGCGTCTTATATGACTTCCGTGGCGGACTTGGACATGATTTTCCCGAAGAAGTGTAACTATTGGGGGTACAAGCAGGGTTATTATTATGCGCCCAAGGCTGCATATGCGGCAGGAGACGACCCCTGTACGGAGTACAAGGAGATGGTTCGCGCGTTCCACTCCAGAAATATGGAAGTTGTGATGCAGTTTTATTTCCCGAAGACCGTGAACGCATTGGAGATTACGGAGATTCTGCGTTTCTGGGTGCTGGAATATCACGTGGATGGATTTCATCTTATGGGGGAGAATCTTCCGGTGGATTTGATAGCATCGGATGCAATGCTCGCAGACACAAAACTTTGGTATTATTATTTTAACACGGAGCAGCTCTATGACGGCGAGGAGAGACCGGCGTACCGGAATCTGGCTGTCTATACGGATGATTATCTCTATACGATGCGGAAGTTCTTAAAGGGCGATGAAAATATGCTGGATGACGTGCTGACTCAGATGCGCCGGATTCCGGACAAGACGGGACAGATTCATTATCTCAGCAATTATTATGGGTTTACCATGATGGACATGGTGTCCTATGACAGAAAACATAATGAGATGAACGGTGAGGATAACCGTGACGGCAATGATTATAATTGCAGTTGGAACTGTGGAGAGGAAGGTCCCAGCAGGAAGAAGAAGGTGCAGGCGCTGCGCCGGAAACAACTGAAAAATGCTATGGTTTTGCTCCTGTTTGGACAGTCCACTCCGCTGATTTTTATGGGGGATGAGTTTGGCAATTCCCAAAAGGGGAACAATAATCCTTACTGTCAGGACAATGCCGTCACATGGCTCAATTGGAACGATTTGCAGAAAAATAATGACATCTATCAATTCTGGCGGGAGCTGATAGAACTGCGCAGGGCACATCCGATTCTGCATCCGGAGAATGAATTGAAGATTATGGATTACATTTCCTGCGGATATCCGGATTTGTCCTACCATGGACAGAACGCATGGCAGCCTAGGACGGAAAGCTACAACAGGCATATCGGCATTATGTACTGCGGCAAATATGCCCAGCGCAGCCGGGGCGTGGAGGACGATTTCTTTTATCTTGCCATGAATATGTATTGGGAAGACAGAGAGCTGGCGATGCCGAAACTTCCGAAGGAAATGAAGTGGAAACTGCTGATAAGCACGGATAACCGGGTAGATGATGAGTCGAGGACGGAGGGAGCGATTGCTGTGCCGGGGCGCAGCTGCGCCATTTATGTCAGCGTTCCTGATGAGAGCGAGGTTCGCAAGGGGCGCAGAACCAGAGCGCGCAAGGTGGAAAATTACAGCGACAGAACAATGTTTTAGGAGCAGACGGTGTGAGGGGCAAGGTTTGGAAACATTTTAAAACGGTTACATATCACAAATATCTGGTGGCGAAGGGCTGTTTCAAGGTCGGGCTGTACAGACAGGGGCTTGCGCATGACTTGTCCAAATACAGTCCGTCGGAGTTCCTGGTCGGGGTGAGATATTTCCAGGGTACGCGCAGTCCCAATGATGCGGAGAGGGAGGAACTCGGTTATTCTTCCGCATGGCTCCACCATAAGGGACGCAATAAGCATCATTACGAGTATTGGGTTGACTACAGTAAAAATGCTAAGCCGGGAGAGATGATACCGGTGCCCATGCCGGACCGTTATATAGCGGAGATGATTATGGACCGCATTGCCGCCTGCAAGATTTATAAAGGCAGCGATTATACGGATGCCGCGCCATTGGAATATCTGCTCAAAAGTAAGAATCCCAATACCATGCATGAGTATACCCGTTCCGTGTTGGAGCGGATGCTGCGGATGCTCGCCGAGGAGGGGGAGGAGAAGACCTTCCGCTGCATCCGGGAGGAGCTGGTGCATAAGAAAGATGCAAGGCATAGAACGGAAAATAATCCGGGACAGGCAACAAAATAATCCTGCGGAATACAATACAGTAAACTATATAATGCAGGTGCCTGAAAATGAATTGTTGGATTCTTTTATTGCTGCTTTTCTGTAATGGAAATTGCGGCTGTCAGGGAAATTCCCGCAGCAACAGCATTGCATCCCAAAACAGCTGCGGCTGCAGGCAGGAGAATGAGCGTGAGGAACGCCAGTCCATGCCCATGATGCCTCCGCCTCCCCCCAGAACGGATTTCAATTACAATTACAATGAGGGCTGCGGATGCCAGAATTAAAGGCGGAATACAGTAAATAAAGCAGGGCAGGAGACGAATCTTACATGGATTTGCTCCTGCTCAATTTTGATGCATGTATTCCGTTTCTTCTTTTGGTTTCCTTTTTGTTTTTCTCAAAAAAGTATTTAAAAAAGTGTGTGATTGTGCTATATTGATTCTAGGATTCTATACTTACATTAAGGAGGCTTTACCATGGCAAAGGGAAAGGTGAATGAGAAAGAGAAATATGTGGCATATGTGTCCACCTATACTCAGGGGGACAGCCACGGTATCAAAATATATGATGTAGATATGGAGAAGGGACGCTTTACGGAAAAGAGTAAGGTGGAAATTACCAACTCCTCCTATCTGACAATCTCACACAACTGTAAATATCTGTACTCAATCACCGATTTCGGCGTGGAGGCATATAACATTCTGCCGGATGGCAATCTTCAACTGATTAATTTCGCACCGATTAACGGTATGAGAGGGTGCTATGTCTCGACGGATTACACGGACAGCTATCTCTTCGTGGCAGGGTATCACGATGGAAAACTTACCGTGCTGAGACTTCACGAGGATGGCTCTATCGGGGAGATTACCGACGAGGTATTCCACAAGGGACTGGGCAGCATTGCAGAGCGCAATTCCCGTCCTCATATCAACTGTGCCCGCATGACCCATGACAACAAATATCTGCTGGTTGCCGACCCGGGTATGGATCATGTAAAGGTTTACCGCATGAATCTGGAGTGGGGTAAGGTGGAGCTGGCAGACATTCTTCACAGCGAGCTGGATTCCGCACCGAGACATATCAAAATTTCATTGGACGGAAGATTTATCTATGTCGTGCATGAGTGGAGCTGCAGTATAGACGTTTATTCTTATGAGGAGCGCAAGGGTGAGCCTGTGTTTGATAAAATTCAGACAGTATTGACGGTAAAGCCGGAGAAGGGCAGTACAAATGCGGCCAGCGCACTAAGTTTCAACGCAGATTACAAATATCTTCTTTCCTCCAATGCGGGGGACAATTCGGTTGTCGTGTACTCTGTGGATATGGAGAGCGGTCTTTTGACTGAGAAATTTTGTCTGCCGGTGAGCGGAGATTATCCGAAGGATGCAGAATTTTTCCCGAACAACAAGTTCTTGGTATCGCTTAATCATGAGAGCAATAATATGACATTTTTCCATCTGGATTTGGATGCCGGAAGCATGATTATGAACGGGCCGGCAATCAATGTGGATGTGCCGAACTGTATCATGTTTTACAAGCTGGGAAGTACAAGCAGGGATTAAGACCGATTCAGGTTTTGATGTGTGATTCCCCTTAAGTAGATATGGTAAACAACCAAAATCTATTTAAGGGGAATTTTTTCTGCTTTAGATATCGTAAAATTCAGCCATGCTGTCAAGTTTTGCGGACATATTTACCATCATTGCATCCAATACCGTGATTGCGGTCATGCATTCCATGACCACCACCGCGCGGGGGACGATGATGGGGTCGTGGCGTCCCTGAATGGATAATTCAATCTCCTCGCCGCTTTGGTTTACCGTCTGCTGAGGGAGATAGATTGAGGGCGTGGGCTTTACATATGCTCGCACCAGGAGGGTATCGCCGTCGCTGATGCCGCCGAGAATGCCGCCGGCGTGATTGGTGGTTTTGACTACGCGTTCATTCTCCATGCGGAAGGCGTCGTTATTCTCGCTGCCGTATCGCTGGGAAACGGCAGAGCCATCGCCGATTTCCACGGATTTTACCGCACCGATGGACATGATTGCCTTGGCGAGATTGGCATCCAGCTTTTCAAAGACCGGGTCGCCGATTCCTGCGGGGAGACCCAAAACGCGGCATTCCATACAGCCACCCACAGAGTCGGTGCGTTTTCTTGCCTCCTCCAGATAAGCCACAGCCTTCTCGTTTGCAATTCGGTCGGGCATGGCGGTGGGAGTCTCCAGGATTGCATCCGCGTCAAATGCACTCAAATCTGCCTCGATGGGACCGATGGAGCGGGTGTATGCCTGTACCGTGATGCCCAGCTCGGACAAAAGCTTAGCTGCGATGGCACCTGCTGCCACGCGTCCGATGGTCTCGCGACCGGAGGAACGGCCACCCCCACGGTAGTCGCGAAAGCCGTATTTTTGCTCAAAGGTGTAGTCGGCATGCCCGGGACGGTAACAGGAGGCGAGGTTGCCGTAGTCCTTCGATATCTGCGAGGTATTCCGCACCATCATGGAAATGGGAGTCCCGGTGGTTTTGCCCTCAAAGATGCCGGAAAGGATTTCAACGGAATCGTCCTCCTTGCGCTGTGTTGTGATGCTGCTGGTGCCGGGCTTGCGCCGGTCCAGATACCGCTGAATATCTGTTTCGCTCAGCGGTAAGCCGGCGGGGCAGCCGTCTACCACCACACCGAGAGCCTTGCCGTGAGATTCGCCCCAGGTGGTAATCCTGAATATTGTACCAAATGATGACCCTGCCATCGTATGTCCTCCTTAGCTGTGCCGCATGGGTTTTGGTGCGGTCTGAATGTCTTAAGTATAAAGAGAAATTGAAAAAAACGCAAGAAAAAGAGTGCATAGTGCAAAAAAGTGTGATATTATTTTAACCGTACAAACGTTGAAACGTTAAAATGAAAGTGTGCTGAGTGATAGAGCAATGAAAACAACTCTGGAAGAACGTGTAAAGAAAAAACTGCTGCGCTTTGGTCGAAAGAGCAGAATATGCGGATTGCTTGTGATGCCGTCTCTGGTTGTAAGTATGTTCTTTTTTCATGGACTTGCTTATCTGAGGGCAAACTGTAAGAGATGCTATGTCATGGTGATGACATTTTGCCTGTTTGTGGTCTACAGCAGCTTTTCTTTCCCATTGTTTATATCGGGGGATGGCAGGGAAACCACTTGGGAGCTTATGGATGCGGACAGTGATGTGGAGCTTGCCGCCGAGTCGGAGCTCACTCCGGAGGATATGGCGCTCCTTGAGGATGGGGAAGTGCTGGGAGAATATCAACTGTCAGAGGATGAGCAATCATACGGCATGGACGGCGTGGACAAATATAGTGCCTCGGATATCTTAGCTACGCTGGGGGATAGAGACAGCTCTCAGGTGCAGGATGCAGGTGTCAGTGCGGGTGATGTGACGGTGGGAGAGCTCACCTTCAGCAAGGATGACTGGAGACTGGTGCTGATTAATAAGCAGCATTCCATCCCGGAGGATTACACCTTTACACTTGGCACCATCACCGGGAGTCTGCAATGCGATGAACGTATTCTGGATGACCTCTTGAATATGCTGCAGGCTGCAAAGAATCAGGGGGTCAATCTGACTATCTGCTCACCGTACAGAAGTCATGACCGCCAGATAATGCTTTTTGACCGCAAAATAACAAGATATATGAACCGCGGTATGTCCTATATGGAGGCATATCAGCTGGCGAGCCAGGCGGTTACGACACCGGGCAACAGTGAGCATGAGATAGGCTTATCTCTGGATATTGTCTGTGATACCTACGGCAACCTCGATGCAAAATTCGGCGATACCGCAGCTGGTAAATGGCTTGCAGAAAACAGCTGCCGCTATGGATTTATTCTGCGCTATCCCGAGGGGAAGGAATACGTCACAGGAATAGAGTATGAGCCATGGCATTTCCGCTATGTGGGGGTTGATGCAGCCACAGTCATTACGGAGAAGGAAATTACGCTTGAGGAACTCTGGGAGGATTACGTTGAGTGAGACGCAGCTTGAGAAACCAGACGTTCAGCGGAATGGAAATCAGTCAGTAGATTTAAGGCAGAAAAAGGATTTTAAGGAAAGATGGAAGAACAGATTCAAAATAAATTTCAGGCAAAATATCGTGTAATCACCAGAGAGGGGCGGGCTAAGAGAGGCGAGTTCACCACGGTGCACGGCGTCATACAGACCCCGGTGTTTATGAATGTGGGAACTGTGGCGGCAATCAAGGGTGCCGTGTCCACGCAGGATTTGGAACAAATCAAGACTCAGGTGGAGCTTTCCAACACTTATCACCTGCATGTGCGCCCGGGGGATAAGATTATCCGTCAGATGGGCGGACTTCATAAGTTTATGTCCTGGGATAAGCCGATTCTCACGGATTCCGGCGGCTTTCAGGTGTTTTCGCTGGCAGGGCTGCGCAAAATCAAGGAGGAGGGAGTTTATTTTAATTCCCACATTGACGGAAGAAAGATTTTTATGGGCCCGGAGGAGAGCATGCAGATTCAGTCCAATCTTGGCTCCACCATCGCCATGGCTTTTGACGAATGTGCCCCCAGCAAGGCAGACAGAAATTATGTGCAGGCCTCCGTGGAGCGCACTACCCGGTGGCTGGAGCGCTGTAAGCGAGAGATGGACAGGCTGAATGGTCTGGAGGAGACGGTAAATCCGAATCAACTGCTGTTTGGTATCAATCAGGGTGCTGTGTATGAGGACATCCGCATCGAGCATGCCAAACGGATTGCGGAACTGGAGCTGGATGGCTATGCAATCGGCGGGCTTGCGGTGGGGGAGAGCCACGAGGAGATGTATCACATCCTGGACGAGGTGGTGCCCTATCTTCCGCTGGAGAAACCGACCTACCTCATGGGGGTGGGAACTCCCGCCAATATTCTGGAGGGAGTGGAGCGTGGCGTGGATTTCTTCGACTGTGTATATCCCACCAGAAACGGACGCCACGGACATCTGTATACCAACCATGGCAAGATAAATCTTTTTAATGCGAAATATGAGACGGACGGACGCCCCATCGAGGAGGGCTGTGGCTGTCCGGCTTGCCAAAGATATTCCAGAGCTTATATCCGGCATCTGCTGAAGGCGAAGGAGATGTTGGGAATGAGACTTTGTGTGCTGCACAATCTTTATTTCTACAATACCATGATGGAGGAAATCCGGGATGCGCTGGATGCAGGTGAGTTTGCATCCTACAAGAAACGCAAGCTGGAAAATATGGCAGCGCTTCATTCCTAAAAAAATTATTAAAATCCTGAAAATCAGGAAAAGGGTCTTGCCCCCGTTGGGGTTTTTGTGTATTATTATCTGAGTGCAAAATTATATTTCAGGCGCAGGGCGTCGGAATGGAGGAATAATGGGTATTTTATTGACAGAAGTGACAGAGGCAGATGCGGCGGCAGCAGGAAGTTCAGCGGGCATGGGATTGATGCTGATTGTCTATGTAGTGCTTTTCGCCGGTTTATATTTTCTGATGATGAGACCGCAGAAGAAGGAGCAGAAACGTGTCGCAGCTATGATTGCCGCGTTGGAGCTTGGTGATTGCGTGTTGACTACATCCGGCTTTTACGGGATTGTAATTGATATCAATGATGACACGGTGATTGTGGAGTTCGGCAACAACAAAAACTGCCGTATTCCCATGGATAAATCTGCAATCAGCAGAGTTGAGAAACCCGAGAAAAATTAAATCTGATAAAAATTAAAAAAATTAATTGAAAGGGACATATTTAATCCTCAAAAGACTATGACAGAAGATGTTATAGTCTTTTTTGTGTTCCTGAATATTGCAATAATGCGTAGGTATGTTATAATGTCTAATACGTAACGGCAGTTTGCTCAAGAGGCATGGAGTTTGGAAGATGTCGGATGCAGCAACGCGGGAAAGGAGTCTTATGAAAAAGAGAAGAATTTTCACAACCTGTAAACGGACATTATCCATGGTGCTTGCAGCAACACTTGCGTTTTCGCCTGTGGACGGAATGTCTTTTGCGTCTTATGCGGCGGAAAGTGATGTCGTGACAGATGCTTTTGCGGACGACGTGTCAAAAGGGGATGTATCGCTTGGGGATGTGTCGCTTGGGGATGTGTCACTCGGCGATGTGTCAAAGGGGGATATTGTAACCGGCGATGTGTCAAACGATGATGTATCAGATGGCGACGTGCCGGATGGCATGGGATTAGATATCTATGAAATCAATAGTGACGAAACGGATGGCGATGAGCCGTACACCGGCGAAACTTCGGAGTCTGATGAGGAAGGCACAAGGCTAGATATCTATGCATCTGAAAATAATCTCGATGAGGCAGGGATACTTAATGTGCTGAAAACCCGGGCTGCTTCCGGGGACAAGTTTGATATTTTGTATATTTATTTCGGAGTATCGCAGACTTCGGTTTCAGCAGATATCTGGAACGCAGCGAGAGCACTGCTGAACGAGGACGGAGCTTTTGCGGTATGCGGTTACGGCGAGGAAAATACGGTGGTGGATGTCAACTGGACCTTCCATGGTTTGCAGCAGACGACAGAGGCTGTGACACTTGATTCCTCGCATGAAATTCGAGGGAGCAGCGGGGAAGGCATAAAGATTAAGTTGGGAAACAATAAATTCCCGGCAGAGAAGGCGGATTTATGGCTTTTGGTTGGCGCCAAGTCGCCCTATGATAGTTATAAGAATGCGGTCGGAACCGATGCCAAGGTGCTGTTCACGGATGCGGATGGCAATGAGGTAGAAGACGTTGCCGCCGGCATCGATTACTTTGGAGCTACCGATGAAAACAAAGGCATAAATATCTGGATGGAGGATGTTAAGAATCTCACCGTTGGTGCGTATTATATAATTAGAACCGTGCCGTACCACGGTGAAATCAATACTTTTACGGCGGAGAACGGCAGGGAATACACGGAGTATATCATCTCTGCGGCTGAGTGCGGGCTGGACGTGTTTACGTCTGAGGAGTTGAGCAAGCATCTGGATTATTATGTTCAGCATGGTGCCAAGGTTGATTATATTACTGTGGAACAGAAATATTCCGAAGAAGGAAATGTGATTAAGAAGGAACTCATCAATGCGGCAGTGGACAGTAAGATTTCCAAAAAGAGCAGTCTCTTGGGGCTGACATTTACATATGACCGCTCTGTGGAGAAGGATGGAAAGACTTACCAGAGTCAAATTTCATGGATTCTTTCCAATCCCGGCAAGGCGACGAAGGATATTGATGCGAAGGTTGCCTTCACCACAGTGCCGTCACAGGGTGTCAAAGTAAAATTTGGTGACAACACTTACAGTGCGGGGGAGGTTGTTGTGTCCTATCAGATGGCGCTGGACAAGGAAGTTGGATTGTCACAGGAGCTTGTGGCTGCGCTTGGCGAACTGGCGAAGGCTGAGGATGACAAAGATATTGTTGCACTGAAAAATGGCACCGTAAAAGATGATGTTGCATACAGCAATTATTATAAGTATCCGGTGGATGATGAGGATGCCGCCTATCAGTATCAAATTGGTTTGGATATTAATGGGGTGCAAGAGTATGCACCGGATGTGGAATATCTTCTTGCGCCGGTAAATGATTTGCGCGGTGAATCTGATGCGAATTATTTTGCGCTTTCGGATAACACGGGCAACAAAAATAAGCTGCTTAGCTTGTCTACGCTGTCACACACCGTTGACACCGGCACAAGTGTGACATGGAAGTCTTACGATGAAGGTGCGCTTTCCATCACCGGGAGCGGAGATGACCTTGTGGTGAAGGCATTGAAGGAGAGCTCGGAGGTTTATTATTCTGCAGCTTATGTATCCGGGGGCGTGGAGGTGCTTGATGTGTTCTGCAACGGAGTCAAGTCCGCGGCAGACCTTGAGATTCCGGAAAAAGTATGGGAG
This sequence comes from uncultured Acetatifactor sp., assembly GCA_964617975.1. Classification (GTDB taxonomy): domain Bacteria; phylum Bacillota; class Clostridia; order Lachnospirales; family Lachnospiraceae; genus Acetatifactor. The sequence continues at coordinate 12,876 of CAZUAP010000034.1, forward strand.
TATCTGGATGCCAGAGCAGTCACAAATTTTGACACAACCCTTGCGGATGTCAAACTGGAGCTGCGGGATGAAGATGGCAATATCATAGAGAATCTCGGCAGCTTTGAATGGACGGAGGAAAGCAAAGAGCTTAGTCTCACACCGTTCAAGAATATGGATGGACATGAATTTGCGGCAATCTATACAGAGGCGCAGCCTGCGGACGGAAGCGAGCCGAGACAGGTGGAATGCAGCGTATGGGTTCGCATGGTGACGATTGAGGGCGTTGAGGTAATCGGTGTGCAGAGAGCTGCTGACGGTAAGAGTGAGCAGATTGATTATCTGCCCGCACAGCTTGGATATGGCGAGTCCGTCTGGTTCAATTATGATTATGTCGTCAAGAACGGCGATGCCGGTGACATAGAGGACTACCTCGACCGAATCCAGTATGAATGGACATCAAGCCCGACCGGTATTGGGAAAATGGTGACCGATGGAACCGAGAGACTCAACGGATGCTATCAATTTAGTGCTGTGCAGGGAGATAAAAATGCCGGAAAAGGCAAAAAGACATTTACAGTAACTTTGAAAGATTCCAAGACGAATAAAGTGATTGCCAAGGCGAGCCATTCCCTGACGGTGGTGGAGAAACCTGTGGCGGATTTTGACAATCTCCAGGTGGAGTGGGTGAAAGATGCGACGCCCACGGATTCCAATGCAGTTGAGACGGGTACGCTTCGCCTGCGTTATCCTGCTGATGAGACTTATTATGCTTTGACGGTCAAGAGCCTTGACACTGCATTATGCACACTCAAGAAAGCCACAGTCAAGGATGAGACTGTAAATGAAGTAAAATACAAAACGATTACGATTCCGTATGCCATTAAATCGGCTGGCAGGATTTATCTGTCCGTGGCGGCTGCAGATGAGATTAAGAGCAGCACGGTGCTTGAGCGTTATATTCTGGATATCTCTCCGGCGTATACGGGAGAAACCATGACCCTCAATAAGAATCTGGCTGCTGCGGAGGCTTCGTTTGTTGTTCAGCTTGCTAAGGTTGAGACGGAGGATGGCAAGACAGAATTTACCAAGTGCACTTATACCGGAATGAATAACTTTGAGGACGAAGGTATCTCGGTTTATGAATTAAATTCGCAGAAGTTGTGGGTTGCGTCCGAACATTTTGTGGTTAAGTCCGTGGTACCGCAGGATGACGGAAAAGTAGTGGTCACGGTTGGACTGAAGGATAATGCGGATGTCGCCAAAGGAACATATAAAAATGTTCAGGTGGGACATTTGGAAATCAGCGGCGGTACCGGGGAGAATGCGGAGACCGGTCTATATGCCTTCCCGCTGACCATCACTGTGACGGATGCTATGCCGGCTGTGACCTTCAAGCAGACGAAGAAAAATAATCTCTTTTACAATGACGATGCATCAAACGGAATCCTGACGGTAAGCGCGGGTGCACAACTCAGTAAAATAGAATTGGCGGATTGTGATTATGAGTTGAAAAATTCGGCTGACGGCACTTATTATGAAATCTGCCTGAAGGAAGGCAAGGATGGAACAGACAAAAAGGGTACCTTAAAGTTCTGGTTTGAAGGCTATGACGCAAATGTATATGTCTCAAAAGCCTTTACCGTGTCGACGGAGAATAAGGCTCCGACACTGGTGCAGTCGTCAAAGTCTACCACATGGTATACTTATTTTGGCTCCACATACGTGGATTTGAGCTTTACGGATAAGACAACGGGAAATGCAATCGAAATCAGTGAGGTCAAATGGTCAAAGGCAAAGAATGATGAAATTGCGGTTACAGCGGATGGAATTAAGACGGGAACAGACAAGACCAAGAATAATGTCGAGCTGTCACTTGCAGATTCCGCCATTCACTTTGAACTGGTGGATGCTGAAGAATACAAATCAGCAACTGACAAGTTTACGCTGACCATCAAGGCGGCAAACTGGAGCAAACCTGTTACCGTGAAAAATTATAGTATTACAGTGAATACCAAGGAGCCGAAACTGGCTCTTGACAGCCGTACCTTGCAGTTGAATATCAACGAAGAAGTATATGATACCCAGACAGGTGTGACGACATTGCGGTTGAGCAAGTCGGCATTACCCTTGGAGGTGGATCCTGAGGATGTTGCTTTTGAGGGCGTGGACGCAAAGGCAAAGGAACTTTTGAGCAATTATCTGGATTTGGAGTATCGTTCAGATGCGGAATCCGGCGAAATCATTGCAAGCTTTGATATTGATGATATTCAGGCACTCAAAGACAGTAAGAACAAGAATAAGCTGTCAGGTACCTACAAGTTTACTGTAAAAGTGTATGTTGCGGATGAGAAGGAGCTGACAGTACCGCTGTCAATCAAGATTGCCGATACACCGGTTGCAAAATGTGTCAAGGTAACTGCTAAGGGCAGCATCGATTTACTCGACCGGAAGGGCACGGTTATTGCTTATACACCGAAGTTTACCAATCTCTCCGGCGCGGTGGAAGATGCGTGGCTGACGGGGCGCGACGCATATCTTTTTGATGCGGAGTGGAAGGACGGCACATTGTATGTGCGCGCAAATGACGAAAGGGCATATGCAACGAAGTACAAATATGAGGTGGTGCCCACATTCCTGCTGCAGAACCGGTACGGAGACGAGTATGAAGTCACGGCGGCAAAGCAGTCCATCAGCCTGAAACAGGGCAAACCGAAATTGACGCTTTCGTCCGCCGGAAATGTTTTGTACAGAGATAATGCAAATTCGCTGCAGATTGATTTCAGCGCGGTGTTGAACAAACAAAATGTCACTATCAGCAGAGTTGAGTTGACCAATTATTCGTTGGATTTGGATGCTCAGTTTGATGCGGCAAGTCAGTGCGTAACCTTAAGTCAGAGCCAGGTAAAGCAGATTGTGACAAAGGGCAAGAGCTACAGCCTGAATTTTGCGGTGTATTACAAGGATGCTGCAGGCAATGAGAAACCGGTGAAGGTAACCTACAAAGTAATTGTGAAATAGCAGAGTAAAAGAATTTTCCTTTTGGCGGGTCGGATGAATATGCCGGTCCGCCTTTTGGTTGTCTTTCTGTTCTATAGAATAAAATTCTTATGTGTTTGACATTTATCTACATATCAGTTATCATTGAACAGTGGGCTTAAAGGCTTAAAAGGAGGTCTTAGAGATGGAGTTAAACATTACCTGTATCCCCGGAGACGGAATCGGACCGGAGATTGTGGCGGAGGCCAAGAAGGTGTTGAATAAGGTGGCTGATGTCTATGGGCATAAAATGCTCTTTACGGATATTTTGATGGGAGGCGCATCTATTGATGTGCACGGCGTCCCCCTGACGGAGGAGGCAATCGCTACAGCCAAGGCGGCGGATGCGGTGCTGATGGGTTCCATCGGCGGTGATACAACCACATCCCCCTGGTATAAACTTCCCCCCAATCTGCGCCCGGAGGCGGGGCTTCTGGCAATCAGAAAGGCACTGAATCTGTTTGCGAATCTGCGCCCGGCAGTGCTTTATGATGAGCTTGCAGCGGCGTGCCCTCTGAAGGAGGAAATCAGTTCTGCAGGATTTGATATGATGATTATGCG
>CAZUAP010000035.1:0-16306 GCA_964617975.1 uncultured Acetatifactor sp.
ACTTAGGGAAGTCGCCTGTTGTCTTGAAGTCAACGATTACGCCGTCCTCATCACGAACAACCTCAACCTTAGCGTACTTGATAGCAGACAGGGAGTCAGCGACGATGGAAAGTCCTGCAACACCTGTAGCGAAGTAACGCTTAACGTCTCTGTCATGGAGAGCCATCTCTGCTCTCTCATAGCAGTACTTATCATGCATATAGTGGATGATGTTCAGGGTGTTTACATAAACATCTGCCTGCCACTCCATCATATCCATGAACTTGCTCATTACATCATCATAGTCAAGTACATCACCAACTACAGGACGATACTTAGGACCAACCTGTTTCTTGGTAACTTCATCAACACCGCCGTTTAAAGCGTATAGTAAGCACTTAGCAAGGTTAGCACGTGCTCCGAAGAACTGCATTTCCTTACCGATAACCATTGAAGATACGCAGCATGCGATACCGTAGTCATCACCGTGAACAACTCTCATAAGGTCATCATTCTCATACTGGATTGATGAGGTTGTGATAGAAATCTTAGCACAATACTTCTTCCAAGCTTCGGGAAGTCTGGTTGACCAGAGTACTGTGAGGTTGGGCTCGGGTGAAGCGCCAAGGTCCTCAAGAGTGTGGAGATAACGGAAGCTCATCTTTGTAACCATGGGACGACCGTCAATGCCTACACCGCCGAGAGACTCGGTAACCCATACGGGATCACCTGCGAAGATTGAGTTGTACTCAGGTGTACGTGCGAACTTTACGCAACGCAGCTTCATGATGAAGTGGTCAACGAACTCCTGAATCTGCTCCTCGGTGAAGGTTCCGTTTGCAAGGTCTCTCTCTGCATAGATGTCAAGGAAAGTAGAAGTACGGCCAAGTGACATAGCTGCACCGTTCTGCTCCTTAACTGAGCAAAGATATCCGAAATATGTCCACTGGATAGCTTCCTGAACATTCTGAGCGGGTTTGGAGATATCGCAGCCATAAGAAGCAGCCATCTCCTTCATCAGCTTAAGAGCGGTCATCTGCTCGGAAAGCTCCTCGCGAAGACGGATAACATCGTCAGTCATAACACGTCCGGTGGAATCCTTCTGAGCCTGCTTATCCTCAAGCAGTCTGTCGATACCGTACAGAGCAACACGTCTGTAGTCGCCGATGATACGTCCACGTCCGTAAGCATCGGGAAGACCGGTGATGATATGGGAAGAACGGCAAGCTCTCATTTCCTGATTGTAAGCATCGAAACAACCTGCATTGTGAGTCTTTCTGTGAGTGGAGAAGAACTCGCTGATTTCAGGGTCAACCTCATAACCGTTGTCAGAGCAAGCCTTCTCTGCCATACGGATACCACCATAAGGCTGCAAAGAACGCTTGAAAGGCTTGTCAGTCTGGAAACCTACGATAGTCTCCTTGGACTTGTCAAGATAGCCGGGACCGTGAGAAGTGATGGTGGAAATCACCTTGGTGTCCATATCCAGGACGCCGCCTGCTTCTCTCTCCTGTTTCTGCAGGTCAAGAACCTGCGCCCACAAGTCTTTGGTGTTCTGGGTAGGTGAAGCCAGGAAAGACTCGTCACCATCATAAGGGTGATAGTTTCTCTGGATGAAGTCGCGAACATTGACTTCTCTGTCCCATTTACCAGGTACAAAATCTGTCCATTCTGATCTCATTTTGAAATGCCTCCTAATAATAATTTGAATTAGTATGTTTAGCAGCGCTGTCAGCACTGCATAGGTACCTCTAATCCTTAGTCTCATTATATGTAAAAGAGTTGTGGGAGTCAAGGTTGCAAGATGTACTTTTTTTGGTACAAAACCACAAGAATTGCTTGTCAGAACGGGGGAAATGTATTACACTAATCCAGAGGCAGATATGTGCTTCTGGATATATATGGATAATATCCATAAAAATTCCAGTAGATAATTGCGAAACGGTTACTTATAAGTTCCGCAATAGTCTGAAAATACCTGCCTAGTATAATAGAGGAATAGAAAGGAGAGCAACATGACCGGAATTACAAGAGAGATGACCATCGGTGAGATTCTGCGTGCAAACCCTGACGTGGCACCGGTATTATTAGATGCAGGCATGCACTGCCTTGGATGCCCTTCCGCACAGGGGGAGTCTCTGGAGGAGGCTGCCATGGTTCACGGCATCGATATTGATGAGCTTATGAATGTCATCGAGGCGATGTAATCAGCAGGAATTGCAGATTGGGCTTACAGGTCCGCGGATAATTAAAAGGGTGTCCCCCTCGTATGTAAAGAGGAGGACACCCTTATATTATACTGACACTTGCGTCAATTTTGCAGCGAAAGCACTTTCAGTGCGTTCTCGGGCACCAGAGCTTCATAGTGCTCCTCAAGGAAGGTGCGGCTTGCAGGCATCGTGCGCTGGAGATTTCCATACTCAGAAATCGTATTGCTGACACGGTCAAAATCATCCCGCGTGGAGTCACCTTGCGTGAGCACCAGCAGATATTTCTGAGTGTGTTCGTCCTTGTACAGAGTGCTCATGCCCTGAAAGCGGGATCCGGTCACGGCAGCGGCGGACATTACCTGCTGCAGAGAATCCATGCGGAAAATGCGGGTGCGGAGTTTCTCTTCCTCAGATGATTCACTGGGGGAGGTGTTTTCAGAGGCAGTTTCCGCGTCAGGCACGGTCTCCTGTAGCCTTCGGAATAAATCAAGAGCTTCCTCTTGACCGATATTTTCCATGTATTCGTCCTCGTCCTCATCTTCATCCTCCATTACGGAGGGAGCAAATCTGGAAAAACGGGTATCCAGTTCCTCGGGGTCCTCTACTTTGGTGATAATCAGAACAATGCACTCAGCGTTGAGGGGAATGGCTTCTATCATCAGCGGAATATCCTCTGCCTCAAAGCCAAACTCAAAATTCGCCTGCTGCATCATGTCCCTGAAAAGGCTTTTGGCTTTTTCGGTTCCATAGGCTAGTTCGCTTATCTTCAATTCGCGGCTTGCAAGATCCTCTCTGGTCAGTGTGCAGCGAATCTGGTTTTCATTAACTTTTTCAATCTTCATATAACCCTCCTTTCTGCATCCGGGATGCGGAGTGAATGGTTTAACCTTAAATATTATAAAGCATTCTATACTTTCGTTGTCGGTTCGTCAATAGAGAAGACACAGTTTAAAAAATTTTAATAACTTTCGGAACAGAAAATTTGTTTCAAACAAAAATCTCATTTTCGTAAAAAAAGGCTTGCCAAATGATAGATAACAAGGTATAATCATAATTGTAGATGCCTCCGGTAATCCAGTGCGGAAAGGAGGCGGCGGTTCAATTCATATTAGTTGAATCATTTTTCTATAACTTATTATATCACATTGTGAGGCAAATGTGCAGTATTTGTTGCCCGAGTGATGATGTCTTACAAGTGCATCCGCGCTTGTCCGATAAGGTTTCATAGTAGTTCAACTATAATTTTCACAGTTATAATTCATTTTAGTCAGTTTTTATGTATTTTTTGCAATTTATTTACGGGCTGATTTTGTCAGTCTGCACCGCCGGGGCATTTACAATTAATATATCACAACTTCTTTTGGTCCCAAATTTTAAGTCAGCGGGGAGAATCGGACAAACCTGTTAGGAGAGGAGGAATGCCTTTTCACACAGTTTGCTGACAAGCCGGTTGTCTCCTAAAAAGTCTTAATTTGTCAAAAATGGTAATGACGATGTCGGATTCGTGTGTTAGAATGTAACTGTTCGGTTTTCGGCAGTTACATTCTGCACAGAAATCCATATTGCGGACTTTGTTGTCCTAAAATCAGACAGAAAGAAGAATAATCATGAAGAAAAAACTAATGACAGCTTTGATTGCGATTCTCCTCATTGTAGTGGTGGCGGCGTTTGCTCTGGGCAAGCCCCTGCTTGACAAATACTCTTACAGTGATGAGAGAGCGGATTTGGATGAATATTTCGGAGTTTCCGGTGATTTTTCTGCCATCATTCTGCAGGATGAGATGGTGGAGGAGCAGGCTCTGGTGAGGGACGGTATCTGCTATTTTGACTTAGATACCGTGCATAAATATATGAATGAGATTTTTTATGTGGATACGGCGGAGAATCTGCTGCTTTATACGGATGCAGTAGAGACCGTAAGCGCAGCCCTCGACGGCAATGCGGGTGCGTATGTCACGGCGCAGGGAGAGCAGGATATGGGATATCCGGTGTGTTTGGTGGAGGGAGACACCGTGTATCTGGCGGCAGAGTATGTGAAACTGTTTACGAATTATTCCTACGAAATGTTTGACAGACACGTTCAGGTGTATACCCAGTGGGGGGAGCGTCAGACGGCTCAGGTCAAAAAGGCTACCGCAGTCCGCGAAAAGGGCGGTATCAAGAGCTCCATACTGAGGGATATGGAGCAGGGTGAGACGGTGGAGATTCTGGAGCAGATGGACACTTGGAGTAAGATAAAGACTTCCGATTCCATCATAGGATATGTGGAAAATAAGAGATTGAAGGATGAGACTGTGGAACAGGAGACGCCGGTGACGGACTATGTGGCACCGGAATATACCGGGCTGCCTATGGAGGGCAAGGTGAGCCTCGGTTTCCATTCCATCGGCGCGGTGGGCGGAAACAGCACCCTGTATGAGATGATTTCCGGCAGCAAGGGGATGAATGTCATTGCACCTACATGGTTCAGCCTGTGTGATGAGGAGGGTAATTTCCGCAGCTTTGGGGAACAAAGCTACGTAAACACGGCGCATTCTGTGGGATTGCAGGTATGGGGCGTGTTGGATAATTTTAATTACCGCAATGAGACGAAAACAACGGTGGATGAGTATGAAGTGCTCTCCTCCACGGCAAAGCGGCAGAAACTGGTGCAGGGCATCACGAGCGCGGCGGTCAATCTGGGGCTGGACGGCATCAATGTCGACTTTGAGCAGGTGGCGCAGGAGACGGGCGTGCATTATGTGCAGTTTTTGCGAGAGCTGTCCGTAGCGTGCAGGCAGAATGGTCTGGTGATGTCGGTGGACGATTATGTGCCGTTTCATTTCAATGAACATTACCGGCTGGATATTCAGGGTGAAATTGCGGATTATGTGGTTGTCATGGGATATGATGAGCACTGGCACGGCAGCGGAGACCCCGGAAGCGTGGCAAGTATCGATTATGTGACCAACGGTATCACCAAGACGGCATCGGAGGTGCCTTCTGAGAAAATAATCAATGCGCTGCCGCTGTATACCATAGTATGGACTACCAACGGCACACAGGTGACCGACGAGTATCTCACCTTGAATAATATGGAAGATTTCTTGAAACAGGTGAATGCAGAACCGGTGTGGGATGAGACGACCTGTCAGAATTATCTGGAATGGGAGAGCAGCGAAGGACTCAAGCAGGTATGGCTGGAGGATGCAGATTCCATCAGAGTGAAACTGAACGTGATGAGCGCTAATGAGATTGGCGGTGTGGCAGTATGGAGACTGGGATATGGCACGTCGGTTATCTGGGAACTCATCAATGCCTACAGTGCTTCCTAAAAGATGATACGAAACATAAAAGGAGCTGCGCACTAATGTGCGTAACTCCTTTTACTATCGAGTCCTTCAAATGAGAACTTTTCACAAAGTCTTTAAATCATCGTTTTTCTTAAAGCATATCTCCCTGCAAGACATACTGCAGAAATCCCAAACAGCCAAATAATCAGATTGCTCTCCCCGGTCTTGGGTACATCATCATATTCACTGGATGATGTGGAGGCTGCGCTGACTTCTGCTGTCGTCTGCGTTGTGGTCTCGCTCTGAGTGGAGGTGGCCGGTGCACTGCCGGTGGTGCTGTACTTGCTGGTGTCCGTCATAAGACCGGATGCTTTATCGTGGTAGAAGGAGCCGGCTGTAAAATTGTAATACTCATTTATGAGTCCGCCGGGATTGGCCATGGAGGCATAGCTTACTGTGCCGCCCACAGAGACAGAGCATCTCACTCTGTTGTCAGAACTGGAAATGAGGCGCAGGTTGGTGACATTGTTGTTGAAAGTGCAGACGGCATTATCATACACATAGGCATTGGTGACATTGCCGTTGATAGCTGCATAGCTGTCACCCAATACATAGCATTCGTCAACGCCGCCGGTGTAGATTACAATTCCGGTACGGTTTACGGTCAGATTACTCAAATGTGCATTGACGGTCAGAGCGGCGGAACTGTCAGAGTCCTCACCGTTGTCCAGCACAACCAAGATATCGCCGTCTTTGACTTTTTCATCGCCTTCGTTGAGGTAGTAAGGTGATCTGCCTTCGTATCCGTTATCCCAGGAACCTATTTGCATACGCCAATCATTCTTGTCCGTATCGTACTTTACATAGTAGGTGGTGGGCTGAGCAGCCGAAACCTGCAGGGTGCTCACATTGGGCAACACAGCCAGAAGTGCAGCTGCTGCCACGAGAGAGACAAATTTCTTAAGTTTTTTCATGGGTGATACCTCCTAGGTTAATTAGTGTTTTCCTGTTCCCGGAAAGACGCATACATATCGCCGGTCTCAACCTCCTTGGCAACCACAACGAATCTTCCCTGCTCTACATGGTAGGAACAGGTTGAAAGCGTGAGAAAGTGGTCTCCAAATTCTGCTGTGACCCCGGTATCGTACAGGGATAGAGCTTTTATATTTTGATAAAAATCATCAAATTCCTCCTGAGTGTCAGCCTGGAAAAATTTGTAAAACTTAAATACCTGATCTGTTTTGCGGTATACCTGAGAACGAAAAACGGCAAGTACCTCGTACCTGCGCTCACATTCCTCGGTATAGAGAGATATGGTGCTGTGGCTTGCGCAGTAGTCGGCATCTTCGTATGCTGTCAGATTGCCGAACATGGCACCGGAACGCATATTGTGACCATGAATAATCAGATTGGTGGTCAGCGGAGATAAAGAGCTGTCCGTATCCAATATCAGGCAGCCGTTTGAATCTTTTTCCCCCTCAAAATTGCGGTAGAGGTAATAAGTCTCATCGCGGGGAGTCCACATGACCGGATAATTGATGACGGTGTCCTCAATTTTCAGCCACGCAGCCATATCATCGTTGGCAAGAAAACTGTCAAGATAGGGATTCGTTACAAGCGGAGGTTCCTCTAGGGAGGGGCTTTCCTCCTCCGTCTCATCGGCTGCTGATGAAGTCGGAGTTTCTGTCGCGGTTTCATTCAAACTGGCCTGACTCTCGGCAGAATCCCTCATATCTGCAAGCAGTTCATTCGTATGTCTGTCGACTGCAGACTGTCGAACCAGCAAAAAGACCGCTGTTATGAGACATATAGCTGCAATCACACCCAGTATGACGGATAATTTTTTCTTCAGATTATTCATTCCCTTATTATACGCTACCCAAAAGAGATAATGCAATAGTTTTAGAAATTATTTGCAGAGAATAAATATAGTAAGAAAACAATAATCAAGGCGTAAAATTATGAGAAAAAAAGGCAGGAGAATATTTGTTGCAGCTGCGTTTGGTCTGGGGGTGATATGCGCGGCGGTTTCCATAGGGAGCAACGTAACCCACACGGGGGGAAATCATCTGGTTTTGGGCGATGGCAGCAGGCGTGTGGTGATAGATGCAGGACATGGAGGAATCGACCCGGGGAAAATCGGAATTAACGGAGCCGATGAGAAGGATGTCAATCTGCAGATTGCACTGCTGGTGAAGGAGTATCTGGAGGCGCAGGATGTGGAGGTGGTGATGACCCGGGAGTCGGAAGAGGGACTGTATGATGAGGATGTTTCCAATAAAAAAGTACAGGATATGAAACGAAGAATTGCCATTATCGACGAGGCGGCACCGGCATTGACTGTGAGCATACATCAAAACAGCTATCCGGAGGAATATGTCCACGGCGCTCAGGTATTTTATTACGCGGGGAGTGCGGAGGGAGAGAAACTGGCTCAGCTGATACAGGAGAGCATGATAAAGCGGGTGGATCCGGAGAACCATAGGCAGGTGAAAGCCAATGACAGCTACTATCTTCTAAAAAAGACAGCTACGCCCATCGTGATTGTGGAGTGTGGTTTCCTCTCCAACAGCGCGGAGGCGGAGAAACTGTGCAACGAAGATTATCAGGAGCGGATTGCCTGGGCGATTCACATGGGGATTCTGCAATATTTAAACGGAGAGTGACATAATTTATAGTTCAATGATGACGATGGCACTTTTCCTTTCCGATAATTTATGGTACAATATGCGCGACAGCGATGAAGTATAGCATGATATAGGATAAAAAATGAGATGAAAGAGACAGAATTTGTAAAAATATCTTTGGGAGAAACCGGATTTACCGAGCGGGATGAGGAGTGCCTGCACAGAGCCGGCAGGATACTCCGGGACGGAGGACTGGTGGCGTTTCCCACCGAGACGGTGTATGGTCTTGGAGGAGATGCGTTGAACCCGGAATCCTCCCGCAAAATCTATGCGGCAAAGGGACGTCCCTCCGATAATCCGCTGATCGTGCATATTGCGGATGTTCGTGATTTGGCTGCGATTGTATCCCGGGTGCCGGAGACTGCACAGAGACTTGCAGAGGCATTTTGGCCGGGTCCCCTCACCATGATTTTGCCGAAGTCGGACAGGGTGCCGATGGAGACCACCGGCGGACTGGATACCGTGGCGGTGCGCCTGCCGTCCCATCCGGTGGCGCTGGCGTTAATCCGGGAGAGCGGCGGTTATGTGGCTGCGCCCAGCGCAAATACCTCCGGCAAGCCAAGCCCGACGCTGGCTGCCTATGTGGCGGAGGATATGGACGGGCGTATCGACATGATTATCGACGGCGGGGAGGTAGGAATCGGTCTGGAGTCCACTATTGTGGATTTGACGGTGGAGCCGCCCCAGATTCTGCGCCCCGGATATATTACAAAAGAGATGTTGGAGAGTGTGCTTGGCACGGTGGCGGTGGATGCCACAATACTGCGTTCCGGTGAGGACTGCGGGCAGGCGCCGAAGGCACCGGGAATGAAATACCGGCATTATGCTCCTCAGGGAGATTTGGCGATTGTGCGGGGCGAACCGGAGAAGGTAGTGTCCTATATCAACAGCCGGGCAGATGCCGACAAAGCCGCCGGCGAGAAGGTCGGGGTGATTGGCTCGGAGGAGGAGCTGGCGCATTACCGCGCGGACGCGGTCAAGAGCGTGGGCAGCCGGGCGGATGAGGAAACCATTGCCCGAAGGCTCTATGCCATTCTCAGGGAGTTTGACGATGAGGGCGTGACGAAGATATATTCTGAGGCATTTGATGCGGAAGGGCTGGGACAAGCCATTATGAACCGCCTGTTGAAAGCAGCGGGACATCATGTGATAGATTTACAGGACAACAAAGGAGAGTTTGAGAATGATAGCGATAGGAAGTGACCATGGCGGATATGATTTAAAACAGAAGGTAATCCGCCATCTGGAAGAAAGAGGAATGCAATGTAAGGATTTCGGATGCCCTGACAAATCCAGCTGCGATTATCCGCTGTTCGGACGGGCAGCAGCGGAGGCAGTGGCGTCCGGGGAGTGTGAGAAGGGAATCGTAATCTGTACCACGGGTATCGGCATCAGCATCTCGGCAAACAAAGTGCCCGGTATCCGCTGCGCATTGTGCGCGGATGTGCTTTCTGCCCGTATGACCCGGCTGCACAATGATGCCAATATGCTTGCCATGGGTGCGGGCATTGTGGGAGAAAATCTCGCCATGGCGATTGTGGATGCTTTCTTTGACACAGAATTTTCCGGCGAGGAGAGACATCAGCGCCGCATTGATTTGATTGAGCCTGCGCAGCAGGAGAATGCAGTTTCGGCACAAAGCAGGGCGTAGCTATGAGCAGAGAGGATAAGAATATCAAAATACAACACGGAACAGGTAAGCGGGCGGATTACATCAGCTGGGACGAGTATTTCATGGGAGTTGCCCATCTGTCCGGTATGCGCTCCAAGGACCCGAACACTCAGGTGGGGGCGTGCATTGTAAGCCGCGACAACAAGATTTTGTCCATGGGCTACAATGGTTTTCCCTGCGGCTGCTCCGACGATGAATTTCCCTGGGCTCGGGAGGGAGATATGCTGGAGACAAAGTATGCTTTTGTCACCCACAGCGAGCTGAATGCAATCCTGAATTACCGGGGAGGCTCGCTGGAAGGCACGAAACTGTATGTATCTCTGTTTCCGTGCAACGAATGCGCGAAAGCAATCATTCAGGCGGGTATTCGGACGGTGGTGTACGCCAGCGATAAATATGAGGGAACGCCTGCAAATGTGGCATCCAAGCGTATGTTCGAGGCTGCGGGAGTGGCTTGCATCGCTTATCACAGCACCGGGCGTAAGATAGAGATTGAAGTGTAAGGAGAGAATGGTTGAGGTACGCAAGGAGAGTATCGATTGTTCTGGCTGTCCTGATGCTTGTATTTTGTGTGGCTGACGGAGAGATGCCGGGGGCTATCCGGGTCGAGGCGACAGGAACCAAGGAGAAGATTGACCAGACGCAGCGGGAAAAAGAGGAGTTGGAAGGCAATCTGAGCGAGGTTCAGGGTAATCTTGAAGGACTGAAGGGCGATCAGAATACGCTGAAGGGCGAATTAAATAAGCTGAACACACAGCTGACTCAGGTCAGCGACAATCTGGAGGAGCTGGAGGCAAAGATTGCGGATAAGGAGCAGGAGATTGCAGACACGCAGGATGCGTTGGCGGAGGCGCAGCAGACGGAGGAGGATCAGTATGCCAACATGGTGCTCAGGGTGCGCAAGATGTACGAATGCAATGACACCAGCTACCTCAACGCTTTTGTGGAGGCGGTGTTTGACACGGGCGCTTTCTCCGACCTGCTGACGACGGCGGACGGATTTGAGAAAATTGCCAGCTATGACAAAGCGAGGTTGGATGAATTCAAGGAAAACCGTCGGCTGATAGAGGAACATGAAGCATTGCTGCAGCAGGAAAAAACGGATTTGGATGGGCTGAAACTGGCGGCAGAATCGGAGAAAAATAAGGTTTCCGGTCTGATCAGCCAGACCTCCAATTCCATTGCGGACTACGCGGACCAGATATCGGAGGCTGAGCAGCAGGCACTTGCCTATGAGGCGGAAATCAAGAAAAAGGAAGAAGATTTGGATTATCTGCGCCAGAAACTGGCGGAGGAGATGGCATTATCCAAGGAGGCTGCCGCAGGAGAGTGGCGGGATATTTCCGAGGTGACCTTTGCGGAGGGTGACAGATACCTTTTGGCAAATCTGATATACTGCGAGGCGGGAGGGGAGCCCTACGAGGGGCAGCTTGCCGTGGGCAGCGTGGTGATTAACCGCGTGCTCAGCGCAAAATATCCCGACAGTGTAGTGGGCGTCATCTACCAGAGCAAGCAGTTTTCTCCGGTGGCAAGCGGCAGACTGGATTTGGCACTGGCGGCAAACAAGGCGACGACTCAGTGCTATCAGGCGGCAGACGAGGCAATGTCCGGCGTGACCAATGTGGGCACCTGCGTATATTTTCGCACTCCGGTGGAGGGGCTCACGGGCATCAGTATCGGAGGACATATTTTTTATTGATTTAAGTGTTTGATTCAAGTGTTATAATGGTCTACAGTCCTCTTTCGTTCAGCAGCGTCCGAAGGCGGTCAAATTTATCACGGTAAATAATGGAGAGCAGATGGTCAAGCCGGTACAGGGCGGCAATCATCTGCTTTTTTGTGATGAGATTTTTGTCCAGTGCCTCGGCGAGCTCGTCCAAATCCAATATCCTCATGCTGCCGTCCGGATAGAGGACGACATCTGCCAGAAGGTCTGTGATGGTCAGGGTGTTCCGGGCATCGTTGAACTCATAGTCCACGATATCGCAGTACCAGTACAGCAGGGAGTTGTCAGGGCGGTAGAATTTGCTGATTTTCATTCCCTCTTTTAACAGGTAGCAGGAGCTCCCGTGGTCGAACGCGGTCTTGGGGTTGATGGTATGCCAGGTCGTGAGGATATAGTCCTCGTTCTGCTCCACGATGACATCATCCTTCAATGGGATGCACTCCGCGGGAATGTAGCGCTTGCGGTAGAGCTGCAATGTCTGTTCAGCTGCCATGTTTTGTGTCCTCCTTTCGGGATTTCAAACCAAGCTCCGGAAACGGGATAAACGGGAGAGGGGGGATGCTGTGGGGGCATAGCTCTTTCTCCATCCAAATCATATCCACCCATTGCTGCCCCTTGTAGCCGGAACTGTGAAAATGGGCTGCCGTGCGGTAGCCGAATTTGCGGTGAAATTCTTCACTGGCGGGATTCGGATAAGCAATGCAGGCGCACAGATTGCATATGTGCTGCTTTTTTAAAGTCTCCTCCAGCGCGCGATAAAGCATTTTGCCGATACCCCGTCCCCGGATATCCTCCCGCACATAAATGGAGGTCTCCACAGACCAGTCGTAGGCGGCGCGCCCTTTGAAGGCGGAGGCGTAGGCATAGCCAAGCAGGGAACCGTTTTCCTCTGCCACAAGGTAGGGATAGTGTTTCAGCGTGTGCCGGATTCTCTCCCGGAATTCTTCCACTGTGGGCACGTCGTACTCGAAGGTGATGACGGTTTTTTCTACATAGGGCGCATAAATTTCCAGCAGGGAGAAGGCATCCTCCTCAGTGGCGACACGCACCTGAAACTGTGTTTGGTTATCCATAAGTAAATACTTCCTTTGTGCTCTTTTGTAAAATACTAAACCTGAAAATTTTGCAAGTCAATGAAAATTTTTCGGTCAATTACGGAAATTTTGTACATATTTTCATGCAAGACTGGCTTTTTGGGTGTAGACATTTTGAAAGAAAATGGGTATAATCATCTATAAATATACAGCCTATAGCTAAGGAGAGCAGATGGGTGGCAGGAGAAAGAACAATCCTAGATATGACAAAAGTGTATATCGTGCCATTGTATTGGTGACCCAGTTCGGCATCAATATGCTGGTTCCCATCTGTATGATGTCTGCTCTGGGTATCTGGCTGGATGGCAGATATCATACCTCTTTTTGGACAATTTTGCTTTTCTTTGTGGGAGCGATAGCCGGTGCCCAGAATATATACCGCATGGCAAGAAAAATTTATGAGGCGGATGATGAAAAGGAGCAGGGCACTGTCCATGAAGATAGTAAGGATGCTGAAAAATCAAAATAGGACCCTCCTTGAGGTGGATACAGCCGTGTTGGTTCTGACATTGGCTGCTTTGGCAGTGGGATTGGCGCTGCCCTTTCCTTTTTGGGGGCTGGATAGAGTGGACTGGTGTACGGGAATCCTTGCGGCTGCGGTTCTGACCATCCTTGCAATGCTGCATATGCACAGATGTCTGGACAGAGCTTTGGATTACGATGAGGGTACTGCCACAAAGCTGATTTTCAGGGGCTATATAATACGATATGCAGCGATGGCGGCGATTCTGGCGGTGACGGCAGTGACGGATTTGATTAATCCGGTGGTGCTGTGCATAGGATATCTGCTTTTAATGAAAGTAGCGGTGTATTTACAACCGTTTACCCATAGTTTCTATAATACAATGTTCCACGAGACGGATCCACAACCTGAGGCTATTGACGAGAATTTACAGACGTTGGACAAGCCTTGTGAAT
Source organism: uncultured Acetatifactor sp. (assembly GCA_964617975.1). GTDB lineage: Bacteria > Bacillota > Clostridia > Lachnospirales > Lachnospiraceae > Acetatifactor. The sequence goes on from CAZUAP010000035.1 coordinate 13,559, forward strand.
AAGCCACAAGTTTTATAAGGGAGGTGAGTGTATGGCTCATGGCATATTGTTATCCGGGTCCACTGATGTGGATGTTATGGTGCATGGTCTGGTTTCCTACCAGTTCTTTGGCCACACGGTCTGGATAACAACGACACATGTCAGCCTGCTGCTGGTAATCTTGATTTTAGGTGGATTTTCCATAGTGGCAGGGCGCGCCATGAAAAAAGGCACAGAGGTACCGGGTGGTTTTCAAAATGTAGTTGAACTGATTGTAGAAAAGCTGGATGGTATGGCCGATTCGACCATGGGAAGAAATGCCCCGAAGTTCTATAACTATATCGGGACGGTGTTTATCTTCATCCTGTTCAGCAACATATCAGGTCTATTGGGATTGCGGCCACCTACAGCAGATTACGGAGTAACCTTTCCACTGGGTGTACTGACGTTTATCCTGATTCATTTCAATCAGTTTAAGTATCAGAAACCCAAAGCAATCTGGGCGGATATGTGTTCACCGCTGCCGCCTTGGCTGCCGTTATGGTTCCCCATCAATGTTATCAGTGAGATAGCGGTTCCTATATCGCTTTCACTGCGTTTGTTTGCAAACGTATTGTCGGGCACCATCATGATGGCGTTGATTTACGGATTGCTGGGAGTGATTGCCACGGCATGGCCCGCTGCACTGCATGCGTACTTTGATTTGTTCTCCGGAGCAATTCAAACTTATGTATTCTGCATGTTGACGATGACTTACATCAATAATGCGATTGGCGAAGAAGCCTAAAAAAAAATACAAGTCAAAATCAGGAGGAAAACAAAATGGAATTTAACGAGTACTTTATCTTAGGATGTTCTGCGATTGGCGCAGGTTTGGCGGTTATCGCCGGTATCGGACCCGGTGTAGGCCAAGGTATTGCCGCAGGTCATGCTGCAAGTGCAGTGGGACGTAATCCCGGTGCAAAATCAGCTATCACCTCAACGATGCTGCTGGGCCAGGCAGTTGCGGAGACCACAGGTTTGTATGGTCTGTTGATTGCAATTCTGCTGTTATTCGTAAAGCCTCTGTTACCATAAGTAAGAACGGTAAGTAAATTACCGGAAAGGAGGCAGAAATGATACTATTAACCGCAGGAGAGACCTATGATAGAATGTTTGGCATTGACTGGCAGCTGCTTTCCGATGCCACACTTACTCTCATAGCGGTCTTTGTTCTGTTTGCCATAATGAGCTACTTCCTGTTCAACCCGGCGCGCAAGATGCTGAAAGAGCGTCAGAGCAAGATTAAAGGGGAGCTGGATGATGCAAAATCAAATATGGAGGAAGCCAACCGTCTGCGCGAGGAGTACGAGGCAAAGCTCCGCGACATCAACAAAGAGGCGGAAGGCATTCTGAGTGAGGCGCGCAAGAAAGCGATGGCCAACGAGAATCAGATTATTGCACAGGCGAAGGAAGAAGCTGCTCGAATTATGGAGAGAGCACGCGTGGAGGCCGAGCTGGAGAAACAGAAGGTGTCCGACCAAGTGAAGACGGAGATTATCTCCGTAGCTTCCCTGATGGCAGGCAAGATAGTGGCCGCATCCATCGATACCAAAGTTCAGAATCAGCTCGTCGATGAGACTCTGAAGGAGATGGGTAAAGAGACATGGCTAAGTTAGTTTCTAAAACATATGGAGAAGCCTTGTATGAGATAGCCATGGATGCCCGGCCGGATGGGACTGCAGGTGAGGTCGGTGCCAAGGCGGATGATTTGCTTGCGCAGGTGCAGCAGGTCAGCGCAGTGTTACAGGAGAATCCCGACTTCGACAAATTGATGATGCACCCCGGCATTCCTAAGCAGGAGAAGATAGCGGCTATGGAGAACGTCTTTAAGGGAAGAGTGAGTGATGAGCTCGCAGGACTTTTGGAGCTGGTTGTCCAGAAGGAACGTTATGGTGACTTGCAGGATATTTTTAGCTATTTTATCGACAAGATAAAAGCGGCAAAAGGAATCGGCGTAGTGCATATCACTTCCGCAGTGCCTCTCACGGAGGAGCAGAAGAAGGCTACAGTGACAAGACTTTTGGAGACTACTTCCTATAAGCAGATGGAATCACAGTTTGATGTAGATGAATCTCTGATTGGAGGTATGGTTATCCGTATAAATGACAGAGTGGTGGACAGCAGTGTCCGCTCGAAACTAAGTGATTTAACAAGACAATTATTACAAATCCAGCTTGGTTAAAGGGCTGGAAGAAAGGTGCTACAGAACATGAATTTGAAACCGGAAGAAATAAGTTCTGTGATTAAGGAGCAGATTCAGCGGTACGCTTCTACTCTGGACGTGTCGGATGTCGGCACGGTTATCCAGGTTGCAGATGGTATTGCCCGGGTGCATGGTCTGGAAAATGCCATGCAGGGCGAACTGCTTTTGTTCCCCGGCGATATCTATGGTATGGTGCTGAACTTGGAGGAGGACAATGTAGGTGCAGTTCTCCTGGGCAGCTCGCACAATATCAATGAAGGCGATATCGTGAAGACCACAGGGCGTGTGGTTGAGGTTCCCGTGGGCGATGCCCTTCTGGGACGTGTGGTAAATTCGCTGGGACAGCCTATCGATGGCAAGGGTCCCGTGCAGACGGATAAGTTCCGTAAGATTGAGCGTGTTGCAAGCGGTGTTATCACCAGAAAGAGCGTTGATACCCCTCTGCAGACTGGTATCAAGGCAATCGACTCCATGTTCCCCATCGGCAGAGGACAGCGTGAGTTGATTATCGGTGACCGTCAGAC
>CAZUAP010000036.1:0-8803 GCA_964617975.1 uncultured Acetatifactor sp.
GATTAAATACATGAAATCCTTTGGGTTGCCATAGCGCGAGGTGGGCGCATAATATCCCGTCACCTGATAGCCCCAGGAGCCGTCAAAGGGATGCTCTGCAATCCCCATCAGCTCAATATGCGTATACCTCATTTCCTTCAGATATCCGACAATCCGGTCTGCAAATTCCCTATAATTATAGAAACCCTCCGCCGTTCCATTGTTGGGGTGTTTCATGAAAGAACCGATATGGCATTCGTAAATTGCCATAGGCTCCTTGTTCATATCCTTTTTATCGCGCTCTGCCATCCACTTGCTGTCCTTCCAGGCAAAGCCCTCCAAATCCGTGACAATCGATGCAGTTCCCGGACGATACTCCGCGTAGTTGGCAAAGGGGTCCGCCTTATACAGCTTTCTGCCATCCTGCGCCGTGATGAGGAATTTATACATCTCCCCAGCGCCCACACCGGGTACAAAGAGGCTCCAGATACCACCCTCCCCCAGCTTGGTCATCTCATGGGTGTTCTCATTCCAGCCATTGAAAGAACCAATCACATGAACATCTGCCGCATTGGGTGCCCACACTGCAAAAAACACGCCCTCCACACCGTCCTCTGTCGACAGGTGCGCGCCAAGTTTTTTATAGATATCATAGTGAGTTCCCTGAGCAAACAGATACTGATCCATCTCGGAAACAAAAACCTTTTCTCTCATTTTTTTCCATGCCCCCTCTTTTTGTATGATTGAGATAAAACTTTTTTATACGAAATCCTTCTCCGTCACAACAATCATGTCTTCTTCATCATACCTTTTTGCGAGCAAAATGTCAAAAAAATGTCCCGGCGTTTTTCGTTTGGCATGACGAATCGCTCCATCGACAATTCCCTGCACTTCCATGGTAGTCACCGCATGCTCCATCGTCTGCCTCTGTTCAATGCGTGTATGCAGCGCCAGCACACCCAGCTCGTCGATGGAATACTCCTGCTCACGAGCGTACTTTTTCCCGAAGGCAACAAGCATATCATTGCTGAGCGCCTCCACGTCCACTCTGGCAGTAAACACATCCAAAAGCTGCTCGTTGGCTTTCAGGAAACGATTCATCGCCTTTGTATTGTCCTCCAGCAGCACCACTATGCCAAGGCTTTCTCTCTGAAGATTTTTGTACAAATCCTGAACGGTATGTTCATCCAAGTCGCTCGCACTTTGAACAATCAATGCACCATTCTGAAGCTGGTTTAAGATTTCCTCCACATTTTTGCGGTTCAGACCCTGTCCGGATATCTTTGCCACCTTTCCGGAAAAATTATTGTCAGCCGCCTGCACCTCACGAATCATGTTCTTTGCGAGAGCTATGGTGTCCATCCCCGGCTCTCCGGTGACGATGACATTCCCCGTGTATGCTGCAAGGCTCATGTTGTCTACCGCCTTGACAATCTGCTCCTTCGTCGACCGGCTCTGGATAAAAGTGCCATAGAGCTCCTTCTCCTCCTTCGTCATGGAGCGAACCTTCCCGCCGGAAGGAGGGTCAGTGTCTGTCTCACCCGTTTCTGTCTCGTTGGTTTCTATTTCATCAATTTCTGTTTCATCCGCCGCAGATTCCTCATCGGTCTCAACGTCGTCCTCCACTTCGCAGATTTCTTCCGTCACATCTGACTCAGATATGTCATCCTCTGCAGGCTCTGCATCTGCCTCAGCTTCTATATTGTCTGTCTCTGCCGTTTTCTCACCAGATTCTGTCTCGTCCTTCTCCTCCAAAGTCTCATCCGGCTCGCCCGCACTTTTCTCAAGCTGCTCCAACAGTCCATCCCGCACAGCGGCATCAAACTCCGTAAACATACTTCCCGTCTGCTGGAGCACCCGCTGGCGCACATCCTCCTTGCGCTTTTCTTCATTCTCCTTCTTCAGCCGCTCCCACTCCGCCAGAATGTCCGCTATGCTCATCTGACCGGTGATTTGCTTTTCCACCTTTTCTCCCTCAGGAACTACCAGACTAATCTGCCCGTCCGCCTCCTGAGACAACACACCCGCAAGCTCTCTGGGCGGCTCCACACCCAATATTCCAGTCTGCTTGACTTCAAGCGGCTTGGTTTCTGGCAGCTCAATTTCGGCGACCTCAGGTTCAGCATTCTCCGATTCAGCATTTTCCGGTTCAGCATTCTCCGGTTCGGCATTCTCCGGTTCAGCATTTTCCGGTTCAGCATTCTCCGGTTCGGAACCCTCGGGCGCCGTTTCCTGTGCCGACAGCTTATTCTCCTCGTCCTCCCGGCGCATCTGCTCCATCACAATCTCTCCGGTCTCACCGAAGAATACCTCGGAGCTCTCCATCTCCTCCGGCTCCGGCTCCAAATCCTCCGCGCTGACTTCGTCAATTTCAGGATAATCCAGCGACTCCGTATCGAAAAGCTCCCGCAGTCCCTGTGCAAGCTCTGCCTGTAGATTGATGGTATTGTACTGTCCCACATCCACGGTCTTGACCTGAATATCCAATTCTTCCGGTGCATCCGGTGTGCTCGGTGTGCTCGATGCACTCGACACATTTGTCTCATGTGACACATCCGTCATGTCTTCCTGCCTCACGGGCTCGTAAACCTGCGTATCTCCGCCCACGGCATCCTCGACATAATCCTCGCCCTGCTCTCCTGCCTCCTCATCGATCACCCCTGCATCCTCCGGTTCATCCTCCGCAGGCTGCGCGTCAAAACGATGATCGTACTGCTCCTGCTGTTTCGCACTCAAAGGCTGATGGAGCATCTTTAACTCCATCGCTTTGATGACATAATTTCCCTCACCAAAGGACAGAATCAGTTCATCACATTCCTCCACGCATCGGGTTGCAAGACCCACTCTGTGATAGAGATACGCCAGCTCATATGCCCACTTCGGGCGATATTCATGTTTCTTGTACTCCTCCAGAACCTCTATGCGCTCCTCCAGACTTACATCCTTGTCCTCATAGAGCTTGTATTGCAAAATATAACGCCCGGGGTCGTTGGGTGCAACCTGCACAAATTCCTTATAATATTCCATCGCCTGCACAAATTCCCCTGTCTTGATAGACACCTCACACAGGGAATAGCAGATATTTCTTCCCCCCGGACGGCGGTCATAAGCCAGCAGCAGCAAATCTCTGGCATCCTCATACCGCCTGTTTATCTTATAGACATCGCTGATGGTGCAAAGCATCATGACACTTTTGACTCTGCGCCAGTCAATGGTGTCTGCAATCTCCGCCGCTTGCGTGTAATCGCCCTGCGCTATCAATGTCTTAATTTCCTCTGCCCTTACTTTGTACTCATATTTATCCAAGGTAATACGCTCCCTCTTGTATTTCATTTCATCTGGTAAGCCCATTTTTATGCTCTAAGTTTATCATAGTCCCCACGGTATGTCAAAAATAAAGAGCAAAAAAATGCAGAAAAAATACAAGATATAGTGTTTTCAACATATACTGCAGGACTAAATAACGGAAAATGCGTGGCATAGCCTACGAATAAGCACGCAAACAAAAACGTGATACACCACACTCTTTGATGGTAACGACTGCTTTGGACTACACCGCCGCATTACCACATCTAATAAAGGTAGATGAGTACCCGGACTTTCAGTTCCACCTCCGGCTCCCGGTCTTAATGTTCAATGACATCGGGCAGCCTCGAATTGACGAAAATAAGACGATTTACAATCTGAAAACGATGTGGTATCATAAATGAAGTGCATGAATCACAAAAAGGAGGAGCAAATCAATATGGATATCAAAGAACAGATTACTTCTGCAGTAGAGAAGATTACCAAGGATGAAAAACTTCAGGAACAGTTTAAAAAGGACCCTGTTAAAACAGTAGAACAGGTTCTGGGAGTAGAGTTACCGGATGATACAATCAATAAAATTGTGGATGGTGTGAAAGCAAAGATTTCCGTGGACAAGGCATCCGATATGCTGGGCTCCTTAAAGAAGCTTTTCTAACGCGCGGTACCGGCATCTGTGAATACGCATAATAAAAGAGGGGATTTCTTCAAATCGTAGAAAGGAGCTGCGCACTATTGCTAGTGCGACAGCCCTTTTGCGTACCCTATATTGTTATTCATACTCGGCATCTGCCTTGGTTGCCTGCACGGTTCCTCTGGGATGATGGGGCGGCGCGTAGATGGACGACACCTTTAAGGATGTCTTTTCGGTATTTATAATATTATGCCAAAATCCTGCAGGTACGAAAACAGCGTCTCCCGTGTATACCTTCTGTTGAAAATCAAGTTCACTCTTGCATTTTCCCATCTTAACCACGGCGGTTCCCTGTTCAACTTTAATGAACTGGTCCGTATCAGGATGGATTTCCAGACCAATCTCTCCGCAGGGAGGAATGCACATTAACGTCATTTGCAGATAGTTTCCCGTCCAAAGTGCAGTGCGGAAATTGTGATTTTGCACTGCCAGCTCCTGGATATTTGCCACATACGGGTTTGGTCCTTTGTCTGTCTGGTTCGGACAATGATTACAATTCATGATAAATCCCCTTTCCAAATAAAGACTTAAAATTTGCAGCTCACAACTGTAAACACAATCACCCTTAATATTGTATGATGGATGGTGAAAAAAGTGAAAGCCGGCTGGATTAAACCAACCGGCTTAGTGAAAATAGTTTCTTGCAATTTCCAATCCCTGAACAGGTACACAGAACTTTGGATTATGTTTCAAACATTCCTGATAAGTATCCTCCAAATCAAACCATTCCACGGAGTCCAATTCTTCCTTCTGAATCGTGATATTTTCTATGTCTACCGTTCCCAGATATACATATACAAATGCAACCTCATTATCATGAAATGATTTGCCATGAAATTCTTTTACATACTGTATTTTAAAAGTCCCGGCAAATTTAAGCTGAGAAGCATCCGCCTTGATTCCGAGTTCTTCCTCCAGTTCCCTCATTGCGGATTCTAAGGGTTCGTCACCTGCCTGAATATGACCGGCTGAGGAAGTATCATATCTACCGGGAAAAGAATCCTTGGTGAGTGCTCTTTTTTGCAAAAGCACCTGACGTCTGCCGGATACCTCCCTCGATATCCAGATATGTGCAGTCCGGTGCCGGATTCCATCTTCATGTGCTTTGCCTCGTTCCACAGTCTCCCCTGTGGGTATGCCATTTTCATCTACAACATCAAATAATTCCAAAATGTGCTCTCCTGTGTATTGTTTTGACGATTCTATTTTCAAATTTTTACTTACTGTCACCACCGGTGATTAAATGCACGACAGCCTCTTGAGAGCTTTTTCTGCTATCAGGCAGCTGCCATGTTCCAGTATAGGCAGTATCTGCGCATCCTCCGCGCCATACAGCCGTCCAAATTCCATCGCCTGTATACACGCTCGGGAGTAACGCTCGTAGGAGGCACCGCCTTTTTGCAGATACAGGTAATACATATCATCCAGCTCGTACAATGCACTCTGAATCCGCAGATTGGTGGGGAGCACCTTGGCATAGCCCATCACTTGGCGAAGACTTTCAAATGCAAAGATAGCTTTCTCCGAATTATGTTGTCGGTTTTTATGGGCAGGTTTCATCCCAAGCTGTTCCTGCGTCTGCTGCAGAGTCTGTTTCATTTCTTTCAGGTATTCCAATATCTGCCGGGCATTGGGAACGTTTACGGGGTCACTCTCCGAAAATGTCAGCAAAAGACCTTGATCCGGCAGCACCATAATCTGCATATCAAACGAAAATTTTGGAGGTTTGTATCCCACCTGCTCCTCTGCCTGCTCAATGATTTCCTGCACCAGCTGTTTCGCCTTGTCGCTGCGCAAGACGAAATCCTTGTAATCAATTTCATATTCTTCCAGTTCCTCGTTGGACAGGAAACACTTTACTGTCTTATCATCCACACGTTCTATCTTCATATAATCACTTCCTTAACAGGATTCATATCCGTTCAGATATCTAATCAGATATAATCATACACTTGTCAGCGACGATAATCATATTATAACAGACTTTTGGGGCAACTGCCATAGTTTGCAAGCCAATTATTCCTCCAGCACCTGAAAAATATAGAACTTCAAGTAATAGCTCTGGTCCGCAGCCCACAGAATCGGGTGGTCACAGCCCTGTGTCCGAAACTCTACCTGGCGCAGTCGCTTGTGGGCTCCTGCTGCCGCCTCGCGGATGGTCTTTGCAAAGAGCTCCGGGTCCATGAAATGGGAGCAGGAACAGGTGGCGAGATACCCTCCGTCCCGCACCAGTTTCAGTCCGCGCACATTTATCTCCCGATAGCCCTTCACCGCATTCTTAATAGAATTGCGGGACTTGGTGAAAGCAGGCGGGTCCAGAATCACCACATCAAAGGTCTCGCCCTGCGCCTCCAGTCTCGGCAGCAACTCGAATACGTCCTCGCACTGAAAATGTACTTTATCCTCCAGATGATTCAGCCGTGCATTTTCTTCAGCCTGCTCCACCGCCAGTTGGGAAGCATCCACGCCCAGCACGCTTTTGGCCCCTGCAATTCCCGCGTTCAGCGCAAAAGAACCCGTGTGGGTAAAACAGTCCAGCACCTTTTTGTCTTTGCAGATTTTATGGATTGCGGCGCGGTTGTTCTTCTGGTCGAGGAAAAATCCGGTCTTTTGTCCGTCCTCCACATCTACTATGTATTTTACGCCGTTCTCGACGATTTGTACCTTGGTGTCAAAAGGCTCCCCGATAAATCCTTTCTGCCGCTCCATGCCCTCCTGAAGACGCACCTTGGCATCGCTGCGCTCGTACACGCCCCGAATCAGGATGCCGTCCTCCGCCAGCACCTTTCTTAGGGCATCCACAATAATAAGTTTCCATCTATCGATGCCCAGCGCCAGAGATTCCACCACCAGCACATCGGAAAACTTGTCCACCACAATCCCCGGCAGGAAGTCCGCCTCCCCGAAAATCAGACGGCAGCTTGAGGTGTCGATGGTCTCCTTGCGGTATTCCCACGCCCTGCGAACCCTTTTTTCCATAAAAGCCTCGTCTATCACCACATCCTTTTTGCGGGACAAAAGCCGAACCGTAATTTTGGATTGGGTGTTGATATAGCCGCAGCCCATGTAGTAGCCGTCAAAATCGTGGATGACCACAACATCTCCGTTCTCAAAGCTCCCGGCGATGGAGTCTATCTCATTATTATAGACCCACATACCTCCTGCCTTCAGGGTGCGCCCCTCTCCCTTTTTCAAAGTAACTATCGTCTGGTACATTTTTCTCTCCTTATTATACTGAAAAAATTATTTCAATAACACTGCATATTCTTATATTATTCGTTTTGTGCTTGACAATCAATCCATTTTTATTTATTATTTTAATGTTGATTCGTCGCGTGGCTCAGTTTGGTAGAGCGCTGCGTTCGGGACGCAGAGGTCGCAAGTTCGAATCTTGTCGCGACGATTGATTTTTAGGAGTCGGAGGCTTTGACAGTCTCCGATTTTTTGATGCTCAGATAGCTTTCCCGAATCACCACAAATCCCAGCGGTCCTTTCACAATTCCCCAGACGCCAAATAGGCGGATTCCCACATAGATAGACAGCAGAACCGCAATGGGCGGCACTCCTATGCGCCGTCCTATCAACCGCGGTTCAAGCAGTTCCCGCAGAAAAATACACGCCACATACAACAACCCGCAGACCAGCGCTGTGCCGTATCTGCCCTGCACAATCTGCACAATTCCCAAAGGCACCAGCACAACCCCGGTTCCAATAAAAGGAAACGCATCCAGCACTCCAGCCAGTATCCCCCAGAGCACACCATTTTGAATCCGCGCAAGCCCCAGCGTCACCGCCGCGCTGAATCCAATACAGGTCATAATGATAATCTGCGCCTTCACATAGGTGGCAATGTAGCGGACTACACCGCAGATAACCTCCAACAGCACATGGCACTCCTGCCTGTCCAGCAGACCGTTCATGATATCATCATAGTCCTTCGCCAAAAGCACGGCGGCTATGACAAAGGTCACCAAAAATCCGCCCCATGCCGCAAGCTCTTTCACATAGGCAAAGGATTGGGACAGCATTCCGGGCACCGTGTGCTGCCCTAAGGCGTTCAGTCCCTCCTCCACGTTGCCCCAAATGATATTTTCCAGATAGAGTGTGTCCACACCCACCAGCTGTCCCACGCTCTCACAGCCGTTGTGTATCAGTATCTGCAGCTCGCCCTCCATCGCCTCCAGCCTGCTCACCCAGCTTGGCAGGCTGCCCACAATCCAAGAAAATAAAACCCACGCCAATCCCACCAGCACCAGCAACGCCAGAAACAACAGCAGCACCGCACCTATCTGCCGGTGCAGATGCAGCCTTGACTGCATTTTCTTGAGAAGGGGACCGAAGATGGTGACGAAAAGCATCGCCAGCAATGCCGGTCCAATCAGTGGCGTGATAAATTCCAGTAAAAAATATACTGCTCCTGTCAGCAGAAGCAGCAGACCCATCCGGTTTTCTTTGATTTTCTCCCACATAATCACGCCCTCTTTCTATCCTAGTGCTCTAAATAAAATTTAGTATGGAATTTTCGCGGCAGATTATGTTGCTTGTTTGTGAATTTTTGAATTTACAATTTACAAAGTATTAAAAAAGGTATAAAAAATAAAAAGGGTGGTTGAAATTTCAGCCACCCTAGTATATAATCTAGTTAGAAAGGTAATCGGACACGAGTTCCGATTTGCCCTCAGTTATATTGCAGGGAAATAGCATCTAACTTTGGACGTTGGGATGCTATTTCTTTTTGTCACTGTGATTATCTATGTAAGATAGAGCCGAAAAATCTCCCCTTGGGGATGAATCTGAAAGCAGAGTCTTTCTCGGCTGGCAGGA
>CAZUAP010000036.1:8903-15803 GCA_964617975.1 uncultured Acetatifactor sp.
AAAAATCTCCCCTTGGGGATGAATCTGAAAGCAGAGTCTTTCTCGGCTGGCAGGATGCTGCAGCTGTAATTCACAGGCACAGAGCGCCACGTTGCGCACATGAAACTCCCGGCTGATTGCCCCGGACAATTCTGTCCCATACTTGGAATCCCCCAGAAGCGGCAATCCACAGTGAGCCATCTGGGCGCGAATCTGATGAAAACGCCCGGTCAGAATCTGAATATCCACAAGCGAGAGTACCGCCCCCGTATCCTTCATATCCCCTGCGTTTCTGCTCTCCAATATGCGGTACCGCAGTGCCGCCCTTTTGGCACCCGTGGCAGCCGCCTGCTCCTCGGAGACAATTTGCGCCCGGTTGTCCGCAGTTTTATACAGGTAATCCACAAGCTCTCCCTCTATGGTGTCGGGTTTTCCACAAACCACAGCCTGATAACGCTTATGCAAGGTGCCCTTTTCGAGTTGTCTGGTGAGGACCGCCGCAGACTCTCTGGTCTTACCAAACACCAGCAGTCCCTCCACGGGCTGGTCCAGCCGATGAACCACTCCCAGATAAGAACTGTGCAGATAATTTTTCAACTCGCTCACCATATCCGCCTGCCCGATTCGGGCGGTCTGGGTGGCAAGCCCCGCCGGCTTGTAAGCCACGATGATATGCTTGTCCTCATATTCAATACTTGTCCTCATCCGTTTGTCCCCATTCTATTGCCTTGATTCTATTTAATTCTGTTTCCTCTGATGCCGTGTTTGCCTATCCGACTTTCCTGATTTCATTCCTTAATTCCATTTCCCTATTTCGTTTTCCTGATTTCGTTCCCTGTTCTTCTAATTTTTTCTGAGTCCCTTAGGATAGTGGTTTTTCATGATGCCCCCAGCCAGTTTCCCCCAGCCCAGACTATATCCGTCCACGGTAATCAGATACCAGCCCTTCTCCCCCTGTAGGAAAACATCCTGGGCAGAAAAAGTCTGTCCATTCAAATAAGCCGTCGTCACGGCATCCTGCGCTCTAAGCTGACACTCGTGTCGCACATCTGCTCCGCATAATGTCAATGCCAGCGCATGAGAGGGCTCAAAGCGGTTTTTCTTGAGGGTTCCCAAATGCAGCCCGGGGCGCAGAACCTTCAGTCCTTTCAACGCAGGCATATTCTCCGGTGTCAGGTAGAGATTATCCCCAAACCGCAGAAACAATCCCACCGCATCTTTGCGTTTGGCATCCCCCATCGGGAGGCCACACTCCTCCGCCCCGGTTTCCTGCCAAAATTCCCACCATGCCGCAAGCTCCCTGTCTTTGCCGGAGATTCCAATTTCCGTGCCGCCCATGGCTGCACTCTCATACCCCTCCGGCACATCGCCCTTCTTGTGGAGCAGCGCCGCAAAATGTCCCTCGCCCTTCACGTGATGAGGCCACAATCTCAGCGTCTGAGTCAAATCCACGCCAAATCCCCACTGCGTCCTGCCGTCGCAGACCCCCTCCGGCAGACCCATGCGCGCCTTGTCTATAGGGAGCAGTTCAAACTCCGGATGCCTGTCCAGAAAACGGCTGATACTGCCCTCGTTTTCCTGCGGCGCAAAGGTACAGGTGGAGTAGACCAGTCTGCCGCCGGGGCGCAGCATCCGCGCCGCACAATCCAGTATCTCATCCTGTCTGGCGGCGCAGAGCTCCACATTTTCCAGACTCCATTCCTCACAGGCTGCCTCGTTCTTGCGAAACATCCCCTCCCCGGAGCACGGTGCATCCACCAAAATCTTATCAAAATATACCGGGAACTTTTCCGACAGTCGTGTCGGTGCCTCATTGGTCACACAGGCATTCCGCACACCCATGCGCTCTATATTCTCGGAAAGAATCCTCGCCCGCGCCGGATGTATTTCGTTGCTCACCAAGAGCCCTTTTCCCTGAAGATATGCTGCAATCTGGGTGCTTTTTCCACCGGGAGCAGCACACAAATCCAGCACCTTTTCGCCGGGCTTTACCTCCAGCAGCGGCACGACCGCCATGGCGCTGGGCTCCTGAATATAGTAAGCCCCAGCCTCGTGCCAGGGATGTCTGCCCGGCAGGTCATCCTTGTCGTAATAATACCCGTTGCTCTCCCATGACACAGGTGTCAGATGAAAGGCCCCTGTCATAACTTCCGGCACAACTGTACGCACTTCCGCCCGGACTTCTCCAAGATTACCAATCCCGTGAATCCCGTTTTTCAGAGGATTGATGCGGAGCGCCTGATATCTCTCCTGCTCAAAGCTCTGCAAAAAGGCGTCGTATTCATCTTCCAGCATTTCTTGCATTCTGTCTAAAAATTTTTCCGGTAACATAAAATCTCCTACTTTGCCCCCAATTGATACCCACGGATTGTTTCATTGGCACGTAATTTTTACAGCCATAATACCATGAAATGCACGGTGATTCAAGCCGCAGGAGCATACATACCGTTTCTTCAAAGTTTTATTCTTCTCAGTGCCCCTGCAGTATAAAATGTACTCTCTAATGTGCTCTCTATTTAGCTTGCAATTCCACCACATTCCATCTATACTTATCTTATATTTTTCTAATGCACTCATAAAATCTACTATGTAATTTAATTGCGAAAATCATTTCAACAACATAGCTTTTGTGCAGTGTTGGATATATACAAACTGCACAATTGCGGGAGCTATAAATAACAGTTTCGCAATTGCCAAAATTTAATAGAGCCTAAACAAATATAAGGGGGAAGAAAATTTGAAAAAACTGAAATCCGTTCTATCTGTTTCCTTGTCTGTCTTATTAATTGCAAGCATGCTGACTGCATGCGGAAAGAGTGAAACCATGAGTGAAAACGACATCGCAATTATGGAATCCATTGCAGAATCCGTAGCGGCATCCGTGGCAGAATCAGTGGCGGAATCCATGGAGGCAAGAAACGCCGACTCCGAAAACCAATCGGGCACGGATTCCCAGACATCTTCCACAGCCTCCGCTGAGTCCTCTGCCGACACTTCCAACACCTCCGTCAATCCCATCGGGGACGGTTTTGCAGCCGAACACGGTGCACTGAGAGTGGACGGCACCCAGCTTGTAGACCAGAGTGGCAACCCCATCCAGCTCTACGGTATGTCTACCCACGGTCTTGCATGGTTTCCCCAGTATGTAACCAAGGATACTTTCCAGACTTTGCGGGATGACTGGAACACGAACTGCATCCGTCTCGCCATGTATACGGAGGAATACAACGGCTACTGCTCCGGCGGCAATCAGGATGATTTAAAAGCACTGGTGCGCTCAGGTGTGGACTACGCCACAGAGCTCGGTATGTATGTCATCATTGACTGGCACATCCTTCAGGACCAAGACCCCAATGTCCACAAGGATCAGGCTTTGACATTTTTCAAGGAGATGTCGGAGACTTATGCAGACCATACCAATGTCCTCTACGAAATCTGCAACGAACCCAACGGTTATGCGACTTGGGACAGCATCAAGTCCTATGCGGAGGAGGTAATCCCCGTCATCCGTGCTAATGACCCTGACGCCATCGTCATCGTGGGCACCCCCACCTGGAGCCAGGATATTGATCAGGCATTGGCGAACCCTCTGAAAGAGGACAATGTCCTCTATGCACTGCATTTTTATGCGGGAACTCACAAGGATGTGCTGTGGAACCGTCTGGACAGCTGTGTGCAGAACGGACTTCCTGTATTTATCAGCGAATTTGGAATGTGCGATTCCTCCGGCAACGGTGCCAATGATTTTGAATCCACCCAGAACTGGTTCAATGTCATCGAGAAATACAATATCAGCTTTTGTTGCTGGAATCTGGCGAACAAGGACGAAGCCAGCAGCGTCATCAAATCCTCCTGCTCCAAGGTATCCGGCTGGACGGAGGACGATTTGAGCGAATCCGGCAAATGGATAAGGGACTATTTCCGAAGCAAATAGTCCCAAAGAATATTTTCGTTATTTGTTATACCTTGAACCGGTAGCCGACACCCCATATGGTCTCGATATATTCCGGTTTCGCGGTGTCCTTTTCAATCTTCTCACGAATCTTTTTGATGTGAACCGTGACGGTAGCGATGTCTCCGATGGAATCCATATCCCAGATTTCCCGGAACAGCTCCTCCTTGGTAAACACATGATTGGGATTCTCCGCCAGGAACGTCAGCAAATCGAACTCCTTGGTGGTAAATGTCTTTTCCTCGCCATCCACATAGACACGGCGCGCAGTCTTGTCTATGCGGATGCCGCGAATCTCCACAATATCATTCTGCTGTTTCGCATTGGTGCCCACCAGACGCTCGTAGCGCGCCATATGGGCTTTCACTCTTGCCACCAGCTCGCTGGGACTGAAAGGCTTGGTCATATAGTCATCCGCGCCCAGCCCCAATCCGCGAATCTTATCAATGTCATCCTTCTTTGCCGAAACCATAAGGATGGGAATGTTTTTCTTCTCGCGGATGGACTTGCAGACTTCAAAGCCATCCATCCCCGGCAGCATCAAGTCCAAGATAATCAAATCATAATCATTTCCCAGTGCTGTCCTCAATCCCTCGTCCCCGGTATTGCAGATATCCACCTCAAAATCGCTGAGTTCCAGATAATCCTTCTCCAAATCCGCGATTGCCGGCTCATCCTCAATAATCAAAATCTTACTCATACTAATACCCACGCCTTTCTCTCAGCCTGCAAACTTTCATGCGTTTTCATCATGCGATTATATCGCATACGATTTCATCGCATTGTGCAGGCACAAGTTGCTGCATAACACAAACAAGTTTTATCCTTACGATTTCAACTCAATATACTTCCGAAGCACAAAGTGCATACAGGTTCCCTCTCCCTCGCGGCTGGTGGCCCAGATATATCCGCCGTGGTCCTCGATAATCTTCTTGACGATAGACAATCCGATACCACTTCCGCCCTGCGCCGAGTTTCTGGAGGCATCCGTGCGGTAAAACCGCTCAAAGATTCTCTGCAAATCCTTCTGTGCAATCCCCTTGCCATTGTCCTCAATTTCCACCCGTATGGAATCCACCTCATCCAGAATGCGGATGTCTATCGCCCCGTTGGGCTTGTCCATATACTTGACGCTGTTGCTGATAATATTGTTAATGACTTTCTTCATCTGCTCCGGGTCCGCTATGACAACCGTGTCAGCATCTAGCATATTGGAATAATTGAGCCGGATATTTTTAGCTTCCAGCTCCAGTCCTACCTCCTCCACGCAATCTCCAAAATAATCCGAAACGTTGATACGGTGGAAATTGTAAGGAATCCGGTTATTGTCAATGCCGGAGTACACCGTCAGCTCGTTGATGAGCCTGTCCATGTCGTTTGCCTTGTTGTAGATGGTCTTGATATACTTGTCCATCTTTTCCGGCGTATCCGCCACGCCGTCCATAATTCCCTCCACATAACCTTTGATAGCGGTGATAGGCGTTTTCAAATCATGGGAGATGTTGCTGATTAACTCCTTGTTGCAAACCTCATTATGCAGCTTTTCCTCCGCGGACTCCTTCAGCCGCAGCCGCATATCCTCGTAATTGCAATACAAATCCCCGATTTCACCCTTCACGTCGGTCTGTAGAGTATAGTCAAAATTCCCTTCCTTAATCTTACCCATGGCCACATTTAGCTCATTGATTGGCTTAAATACACTCTTTTGAATCCATTTCGTCAGCATCAGGCTGGTAAACACAAGGATGAGCACCATGGCGATTGCCATATCTATCAGGAAACTTCGGGAAACCATGGAATTGACCTTGGTGACCACAAAGATGCTGCCCTCACTCCCGTCCGAAAAAAGGAAATCAATCTGCTTTACATATTTTTCGTAATCGCTGTAGTAGTAGCCGGTTCCGTCCGCCAGCTGCGCCTCCCCATAGGCAGGAAGCTTGTCGATAATCTTCTGCGCCAGCTGCGCATTCCCGGCATAATAGATGGAATCACCCTTCCGCACAATCAGGTAGGTGGACTTCCTCGCCACTTCATCGTTAATCTGTGCCAGATACTCCTTGTCCTCCAGCTTAGTGGGGTCGGTTTTCACCTGATTTAACAGTACCGAGTAGGCTTTGTCCGTGGCGTTCACGAACTGCTGCATACTACCCGACATCATGGAATAATCCAGCTCCTGAATGCGCACACCCTGACTGACGTTCATCAATGAAATGGCAATCGCCATAAACGAAAGTGCCGCGAGTATCATCGGCAGCAATATAATACTAATAAAAGTAATCTGCAACCGCGTCTTGAATTTCATGTCCCTTCTCCTCTGCCCTAAATTATAGCATATTATCAAATTGAGTGTATAAAAACCCTCGAACAAATTCCTAAAAATATTATAAAATTCAATTTGCCCGTTGACAATGATTGAAAAATTCTTATAATAAAAATAGTAATGATTACTGATATGGAAGGAGGTCCGATATGGCACTGAAGCATAGCAAACAAAGGGATATGATTATGACCTTTTTGATGAGCCGCAAGGACCATCCCACCGCCGATGTGGTATATATGAATGTTCGCAAGGAATATCCGAACATCAGCCTCGGCACAGTATACCGCAACCTTACTCTGCTGGCAGATACCGGGGAGATTAAGCGTTTGCGTGTGGGCGACGGCGTAGACCATTTTGACGCTGATACCTCTCCTCATTATCATTTCGTATGTACGGAATGCGGGCGGGTCATCGACCTGCAGATGGACAATATCGACACCATTCAAGATATCGCCGGTGCCGGTTTTGACGGTAAAATTGCCGGACACGTAACTTATTTCTACGGGACCTGCGGTACTTGCATCAAAGGTTCAAAATCTGTTATAATAAACGAGTAAGTGTTCTGCAATGTAACTATTATTCAATTATTTTCAAGGTAAAGGAGATTAAAAGGATGAAATTTGTATGTCAGGTATGTGGTTATGTTCAC
>CAZUAP010000037.1:0-15583 GCA_964617975.1 uncultured Acetatifactor sp.
TGCGTCCATGAAGGCTTTTTGCACAAGTGCACCGAAGGAGTATATTTCCCTGTGTGCCGTGTTTGACAATGAGGAGGTGGGCAGCGGCACCGGGCAGGGGGCGGATTCCACTTTCTTGGAGGATGTGATTGCCAGAGTGTGTGACGGGCTGCGCGGTCAGGAAAAGGGAGAGATACTAAGAAAGCGTTGGATAGCGGGCAGCTTTCTGATTTCCGCCGACAATGCCCATGCGGTACATCCCAATCATCCGGAGAAGGCAGACCCGACCAACAGACCCTATCTGAACGGAGGAATTGTCATCAAGTATCACGGCAGCCAGAAATATACCACGGATGCCGTATCCGCGGCACGGATGAAACTGTTGTGTGAGCGCGCAGGGGTGCCTTTTCAGACCTATGCCAACCGTTCTGACATTGCAGGCGGCTCGACTCTGGGAAATATTTCCAACGCGCATGTGTCGGTGTCCTCGGTGGATATCGGACTTCCACAGCTTGCCATGCATTCCGCGGTGGAGACCGGGGGAGCAAGGGACACGGAGTATGCAGTGAAGATGTTTCGGATATTTTTTGGCGAGTAGTAAAACGATACAGCTCTTATCATACGGAACTCCGCATAAGTTAGATAATAAGAACTTATGCGGAGTTTGTGATGAATCAATTTGCAGATGACCAAAAGAGAGAAAACCTCCTGAATCTTGCCTTGGAAACCGATGAGAGTGTGCGGGCGCGCTCGGAGGATTTGAATGTGGGATTTCAGGAGTCTGACAGGAGCTGGGAGCTGATTGTCAAATTCCATGGAGATTTGACGGCAGCGGCGGCAGAGATTTCCTCCGGTATTCTGGTGGAAGAACTGATAGCGGGTTATGCCATCTTAAATGTGCCGGAGCAGCTAGTGGATGCGGTCACGGATTTGGAGCAGGTGGAGTATGTGGAGAAACCCAAGCGGTATTACTATGCGCTGGAGACAGGGATTGCTGACAGTCCGTGCTTTGCCCCTGTGACGCTGGGAAATCCGTATCTGACCGGAAACGGAGTGCTCGTGCTTGTGGCGGACAGCGGCATAGACTGGAAACGGCAGGATTTTCGGGATGCGCAGGGACGCACTCGGATTCGCTGGCTGTGGGATCAAACCTTGACGCCTTCGGACACCCTGCGTCCGCCGGAAGGATTTCGCATGGGAGTGGAGTTTGACTCAGGGCAGATTGATGAGGCTTTGGCAGCGGATAATCCACGAGAGCAATTTGAGCTGCTGCCCAGCATTGACGCAAGCGGGCATGGCACGGCGGTGGCTGGAATCGCGGCAGGAGCCAATCCTGCGGCAGGTTATTACGGGGCAGCGTCGGGGGTGGAGCTTTTGATTGTAAAACTCGGGATGCCTGACGAACAGGGCTTTCCACGGACGACGGAGCTGATGAGGGCGGTGACATGGGGGCTTAAGAAGGCTCAAAGTCTTCAAAAGCCGTTGGTGATAAATTTGAGCTTTGGCAACTGTTATGGCGCACATGACGGCAGTTCTCTCATAGAACGGTTTCTGGACAATGCGGCGGAAATAGGCAGGACGGTTGTCTGCGTGGGAAGCGGCAATGAAGGAACCGGCAGCGGGCATGTGGCAGGCAGCGTGTATAGTGCCGGTGCGGGCAGCAGGGCACCGCAGACTGCCAGAGTGGAACTGGCGGTGGCGGGCTACGAGAGAAATCTCAGAGTACAGCTGTGGCAGAATTACAGCGATGAATACCGGATTTATCTGATTTCTCCGGGCGGGCAGCGCGCAGAACTTACAGCCCCGGTAAACGGCGGTAAATTTACACTCCGATTGGAGAAAACCCTGATTTTGGCTTATCAGGGTGAGCCGGCTCCCTATGCGGTTGCAAAGGAGCTCTATCTGGAATTTATGGCGGCGGAAGCAGGATATGTGGACAGTGGAATCTGGAATATCCTTTTGGAGCCGGTGCGGGTGGTCACAGGGCAGTATTATTTGTATCTGTCGGATTCCGCCTCCAGAAATGCGGGGACTTTCTTTTATGCGCCCACGCCGCAGGTCACATTGACCATCCCGTCCACCGCGGCAAAGGTTATGACAGTGGGGGCTTACAATACGGTTTATGATGCGTATGCGGATTTTTCCGGAAGGGGTTATGCGGACCGGGAGAGAACAGTGGGAGTGGTGACGGCGGGACTGGTGAAACCGGATTTTGTGGCGCCGGGTGTCGGAGTTTTGGCACCTGACCTGTATGGAGGATATACTCCGGTGACGGGTACTTCCTTTGCCACGCCGATTGCGGCCGGTGCGGCGGCACTTTTGATGGAGTGGGGCATCGTGCGCGGAAATGATCCGTTTCTGTACGGAGAGAAGGTGAAGGCGTATCTCAGATCCGGAGCGAGACCCTTGCGCGGAGAGACAGAATATCCCAATGAAAGGGTGGGATTTGGGGCACTCTGTCTGGCGGACAGCCTGCCTGCGGTTTAGGTAATTGCGAAAATCATTTGAATAACACAGCTTTAACTATAAGAGCTTAGAGGAGAGACATGACTTTGATGAAAACGATTGTGCGGCGCATAGCGGCTGATATACGACAAACTTATATTGCATTGCTGATTCTGTTGCTTTATTGGGGGATTGCGCAGTGGATTTTTCATACCATGTGCCCATGGGCAATTCTGACCGGGCGTTCCTGCCCGGCGTGCGGACTGACTAGGGCTGGAATCTTCCTATTGACCGCACAATTTGCAAAGGCATGGCAGATGAATCCTTCCATCTATCTCTGGGCGCCTTACCTGATCTATCTGTGCCTGTGGAGATACGTCCTGGGGAAAAGAGCTGCTCTTGCAATGCCGGGTGCCATTGTGGTGGGATTGGGCACTATTGGGATTTTTCTGTACAGGACGTTTGGAATTTTCTGAATTGACAAAATTTCGGGAAATAACCTAAAATATTCAATTTTTCGCCTTGTGGTCATATGTCTTCGGTGATATAATGTTTGTTGGATTACATTACATACCTTGAGGAGGGTAAAAAGATGGCAGATTTAGATGTAAATGTTCCAGAGGAGTATCGCCCTATAAGTATGTGGGGTTATTTTGGGTATGAGATTTTATTCTCCATTCCCTGTGTCGGTCTGATTTTGCTTTTAGTATTTGCATTCGGCGGCACACGAAATGTAAACCTGAAGAATTTTGCACGTTCTTATTTCTGTTACTTGATTTTAGCAGCAATTCTTGTGCTGATTGTCATTGTGCTCGGCGGCGGACTTGCAGCTATCGGTGCGGCAGGCAGCTACTAAGGCGTAGAACATCAATAAGCCGTTTTGCTTTCTATCATATCAGAGAGCAGAGCGGCTTATTCATTGGTTACAGATAATGGTTGGGCGAGTGTTTCATCAGGAATTTGACCTCGTATCCGCCCTCGCTGCAGACAGCGCGAACCACTTCCTCTGCGGATTCCTTTGCGTTGTCATTGACACAGACAATGCAGTTGTCCTTTTTGCGGCTAAAGAGCGAAGGCTTGGGCCAGCGGATGTAATATGAAATGCGATTCTTCAAAAGCTCGCGCTCGATTTCTTTCTTGCAGTTGGGGTCAGTGACCTCACATAATTCAATTTCGTTGTTTACCTTTACGGCTGTGTATAATGGCTGCATAGTTTGTCACCTCTTATGGAAAATCATCAAGTCATTATAACATATTTCAAGGTAAAAACGCAATGAAATACTTGCCGTTTCAAAGAAAAACAGATATACTGGACTCGATGGGGCAGGGCGGAGATGCCGTCCGGAAAGGAAGGTAGAGAGATGGATTTTTTTGAAAAGATTGGCGATACCATTACCACCAAAGGCAAAGAGGCAGCTGACAAGGCAAAGGAGATGGCGGAGGTGGCAAACTTAAAGAGCCAGATATCCACCTGTGAGGAAGTCATCAAAAAGAACTACATGGAGATTGGGCGGCTGTTCATGGAACAGTACAAGGATGCGGAGGACGCTCCGTTTGAGAAACAGCGCACGGCAATCCTGAATGCCCAGGCAGGGGTGGAGGAGCTGCAACAGAAAATACGTGATATCAAAGGGCTGTAACAAAGTCTTTCACCAACGATAATTCTTATAAAAAATCAGAACCATCCGTCTGACGGGAAGGTTCTGATTTTTTTCACACTATTCTTCGGTCGCTTATTCGGTCGTTTCTTCGGCTGTGGTGCCGTTTCTCTGATTAATTTCCCATTGCTGTTGGTTCAGCACTGTCTCGTAGTCCGGATCCGCAAAGAACAGGGCATCATGAGGACATACATTGGATGTGCTGGGGGTAACCACTGTCTGGGTGCCGTCCGCGTTCTCCACAATGGTGGTGGAGCCGGTGAGCAGTGCCGGGTTTTCCGGCAGGTTCAGTGTGGCAATGCCGTCGTATGCAAAAGGACATTCCGCGGTGGCAATCAGACCGGAGTAGGCGCAGATGCGTCCCTGATAATGAATGTCACACAGCTCAGTGGGCTCAGTCCCCTCGGCAAAGTATTCCGTCACTACACAGCCGGCTGCATCACACAGCCCGGGAGTGGGGAGCTTGCCGGATTTGGAGCAGACCTGAGTCTGCACCAGACCGCTGGGGATGGCGAAGGAGGCGTTGGGTAAATCCTCATGTACGCGTTTCATGATTGCCTTCCAGAGTCTCTTGGCGGTATTGGATTCATTGCTGGACTCCACCTTGCTGGTGTTTAAGCTTACGTTGTTGTCGTAGCCCGCCCAGACGGTGGCGGTATAGTAGGGCGTGAAACCTGCAAACCAAACGTCCTGCGTATTTTGGGAGGTTCCGGTTTTGCCTGCGATTGCCATACTGGAATTAAAGTTGCATCGTGTACCGGTACCCTTGGTAACTACATCGGTCATGGCATCTGTCAGCAGGAAAGCGGTGGTCTCCTTCAAAACCTGATGGCTCTCGGGGGTCGTGTTGTCCAGAATGACATTGCCGTCCGCATCGGTGACTCTGGTGTAGAGCTTGGGTTCCATATAGGTGCCAAGGTTGGCGATGGAGGCGTAGGCGGCATTCAGCTCATAAGGGCTCACGCCGTAGGTGATGCCTCCGATGGCTGTGGGCTGCTGTACATCGGAGTATTTCTCGTTTCCAATCCACACACCGTCGGTGAGGGTGGTAAATCCAAAGTTCAGCAGATAGTCATAGCCCAGCTGCGGCGTTACCACGGTGAAAGTCTTCACTGCGATGATATTCAGGGACTGCTCGATGGCATATCGGATGGAGCAGATACCCTTATAGCCCACCTTGTCCACGTCATACCAGTTGTTTACCGGCGTTCCGTTGTCGTAGTTGAAAGGTGCGTCGTTGTAAACTGTGGCAAGTGTCTGACCGTTGGCATCCAGTGCGGGTGCAAAGGCTGCCAGAACCTTAAAGGTAGAGCCCGGCGAGTTGCCGGCAGCAGTGGCACGGTTTAAGGTGCGGCGCCCTTCCTTGGTGCCGCGTCCGCCGACCATGGCAACTATATATCCGGAGGACTGGTCCTCGATGACGATAGCCGCCTGAGGCTGTGCTGTCATGGAAATGCTCTCCTCAAAGCTGTCGGAATCCGTGGGCATACCCAGTTCCTCCAGCATGGCGCTGCGATAGGTGTCAATCGCCTCATAAGCCTCGTCCTGTGAGGAGAAAATCAGGTTGAAATTCCTGTCCTTATTCTCCTTGAACCAGCTCATCATATTTTCTTTGCTGTAGTTGTGCTTTTCCTTTGCGTTGTCCGTGATGGTGAGTGCATAGGTCAGATACCAGTGGACATCGGTGTTAAAGTTTTCCTCGTTGGCAAACTCCTCATCGGCAATGCTCTGAATCTTGGGGTCCATGGTGGAATCAATGCGCAGTCCGCCGGAGGACATCATGTACTCGGCCGTCGCCTCGGGATATCCTGCATCCACCAGGTCTGCCAGCACCTGCTCATACAGGGCATCTGAGAAATAGGAGCCGGAGGTGGTGTCACCCACCTTGTAGTCCACGTCATAGAGGCTGATGCGGTTGTAGACATCCTCTGTGTCCGCTATCGCCTCGTCATATTCATCCTTCGTAATGAAACCCAGCTCCAGCATCTTGTTCAGACAGGTTTCCCGCCGCTTGGCATTTTCCTCCGGATAACGGATGGGATTATAGGCGGAAGGGTTCTGGGTGATGCTTGCGATTACAGCGCATTCCGACAGCGTGAGATCTGAGCAGGATTTGCCGAAATATCTCAGGGAAGCAGCCTCCACACCCAGAGTGTTCTGTCCCAGATTGATGGCGTTCATATAGCGCAGCAGCACCTCATCCTTGGTGGAGTTCTTGGTCAGTTCCAGGGCGAGATACTGTTCCTGAATCTTACGTTTTATCATCTTAATCATGTTGCCGTCCTCCTCAGTCCAGGAGGTAAAAACGGTATTTTTCAAGAGCTGCTGGGTGATGGTGCTGGCACCCTGTTTTTCCTTTCCGCCGGTCTTTATAAACTGCCAGCCGGAACGGAGAATACCTTTCATATCGATACCGTTGTGCTGGTAAAAACGCTCATCCTCTATGGCAACGAAAGCCTGACCGAGATGCTGGGGCACCTGGTCGATGGTCACGTTGATACGGTTGGAGTTGGTGCTGACGTATTGGTCAATCTCATTGCCCTCCCGGTCATATACGATGGTGGCCTGTCCGGAGGTAACCACGTCGCTCACATGGATGTTGGGGGTATCCTGCAGAATGCCGTGAAACATGCCGATGCCGGTGGCAACGCCGCAGATGCCGATGCCAAGAAATGCAACCAGCGTAACTTTCACGCAGGTCAGCACAATCTTTCTTCCCCATTTTCCACTTTTAGAATTCAGTGCCTTTTGCTTTTCGCGGACACCTTTTTTTCCATAATTCATACAATTCGCCTTCCTTAAATGAGTTCTCAAGCCACATTATACCAAAAAAGAATATGTAAATAAAGGTTTTCTTTCCTGTATTAAGAATTGTTTCACATTTTGGGTAAAATATGCTAGAATCAGTACAGTCGTATAAAAAGGGGATTACCGCATGGATTCTTACAAAGTATTGCTGGAGGGTGGAGAAGGGGAAATCATAGAGAAAAAATCCCGTTTCATCGCTACGGTGGCAAAATGTGAGACGGAGGAGGAGGCTGTCCGTTTCATTGAGAGCGTAAAGAAAAAATATTGGGATGCCAGACATAACTGTTCCGCTTTTGTCCTCGGTGACCGGGGAGAGCTGACCCGCTGCAGTGATGACGGGGAGCCGAGCGGCACTGCAGGCCGCCCCATGCTGGAGGTGCTTTTGGGGGAAGAAATCCACAATGTGGCTGTGGTGGTGACGCGGTATTTCGGCGGTGTGCTCTTGGGAACGGGAGGGCTGGTGCGGGCTTACACACAGGCGGTGAAAGCGGGACTGGCAAACTGCCGTATCGGAACCAAGCGTTTCGGATGTGAGCTGGAAGTGGTGACGGACTACAATGGCATCGGTAGAATCCTATATCTGCTGGGGCAGCGCGGGCTGGAGCCGACAGAGAGCGCGTATACGGATGTTGTGACACTTCGGCTTTTGGTTCCCGGGGAGGATAGCGATTCTCTGCGCAGGGAGATTACAGAGGCAACATTGGGCAAAGCTAAGATAGAGAAACTACAGGAGCTTTTTTACATTGATGAGAGATGAGAGGGGAAAATGAGAGGGGAAGCTGAGAAAGAGAGATAAAAAGGAGGGCCAGTATGGAACAACTGTTAAGCTTGGAAGAATTGTTGGAATTGCTGGAGACGAAACAGTATACTAAGCTGCGTCAGTCGCTCGCGGAGATGAACGAGGCGGATGTGGCGGCACTCATGGAGGAACTGGAGGAGGAACAGCTTCTCAGGGTATTTAGAATATTGCCGAAGGATTTGGCTGCGGATGTGTTTTCCTATATGGAATCCGACACCCAGCAGACCATCATTACAGCGCTGTCCGACCGTGAGACAGCCAACATTATCAATAACCTGATGGCGGATGATGCGACAGATTTGCTGGAGGAAATGCCTGCCAATGTGGTGACTAAGATATTGGAGAATGCCAGCGCGGAGACCCGCCGAGACATCAATCATCTGCTGCGCTATCCGGAGGATTCCGCCGGAAGCATCATGACGGTGGAGTATGTGGATTTTAAGGAGAACCTCACGGTGGAGGGGGCGATTGCCCATATCCGCAAGGTAGGGCTGGACAGTGAGACTATCAATGTCTGTTATGTGCTGGACGCCCAGAGGAGGCTGCTCGGTACGGTAGCACTCCGGTATCTGCTCCTGTCCGACCCGGAGGAGCGCATCGGCAACATCATGCACGAGAATGTCATTGCCCTGAGCACCCTGATGGATCAGGAGGAGGTTGCAGCTCAATTCAAGAAATATGACTTTACCACCATGCCGGTGGTGGACAACGAGAACCGGCTGGTAGGTATCGTTACCGTGGATGATATCGTGGATATCATGGAGGAAGAAACCACGGAGGATATGGAGAAGATGGCAGCTATCGTGCCCAGCGATAAGCCATATATGAAGACAGCCGTCTTTGAGACCTTCAAAAAAAGAATACCGTGGCTGTTGCTTTTGATGGTGTCCGCCACTTTTACCGGGGCAATCCTGACAAGTTTCGAGGATGCGCTCAGTGCCTGTGCGATTCTGGTGGCATACATTCCCATGCTGATGGACACGGGCGGCAATGCCGGCGGGCAGGCAAGTGTGACGGTCATCCGTGGACTCTCCCTGGGGGAGATTGAATATAGGGATGTGCCCAAAGTGGTGTGGAAGGAAATCCGGGTGGCACTTTTATGCGGACTGTGTCTGGGTGGAGCCAATTTCTGTAAACTGATGATTTTTGACAGGACGGGTGTCTTGGTTGCTTTTGTGGTGTGCATTACACTGGTGGCAGCAGTGCTGATGGCGATGCTGGTGGGCTGCCTTTTGCCTATCGGAGCCAAGAGAATGGGGTTTGACCCTGCGGTGATGGCGAGTCCCTTCATCACAACGATTGTGGATGCACTGTCACTGTTGATTTATTGCTCGGTGGCAAGGGCAATCCTTGGGCTGTGACAGACTTTTGTGATATTGTATCCATGAAAATAAAATAGAGGCTAAAATAGACCGCAGGACACTTGACGTGTTCCGTGGTTTATTTTATAATACAAGGGCGTATGGGTATAACAATCAGACAGCGGACTTCAATGGGGGAATGTGACGGTAAAAGTATTTATGAATGCTGTCAGATAGGGGTTACAGATGATAAAGAGTATGACCGGTTTCGGCAGATATGAGATTGCCGAGAATAACAGGAAGTTTACTGTGGAAATGAAGTCCGTCAATCACAGATATCTGGAAGTCAATATCAAAATGCCGAAGAAACTGAACTTTTTTGAATCAGCTATCCGCAGCGAATTGAAAAATTATATTTCCAGAGGAAAGGTTGACATATTTATCACTTATGAAGACTTTTCAGAGAATACAACCAGCGTCCGCTACAACAGGGAGGTAGCGGAGGAGTATCTGGGTTATCTGCGGCAGATGGCTCAGGAGTTCGGACTGGATGACGATATCCGCGTATCCACGCTCTCCAAATATCCGGAAGTGTTCACGATGGAGGAACAGACAGAGGATGAGGAACAGCTTTGGCAGGAATTGCAGAGGGCAATAAAAGGAGCCGCAGAGATGTTCGTGCAGACGCGCATCACGGAGGGGGAGCATCTCAAAGAGGATTTGATTACCAAACTTGACGGTATGCTGTCGCTGGTGGATTTCATTGCTGAGCGCTCTCCGAAGATTGTTGAGGAATACAGGCAGAAACTGGAAGATAAAGTAAAGGAACTCTTGGAAGACAGTACGGTCGATGAGTCGAGAATCCTGACCGAGGTCACCATCTTTGCAGATAAAATATGTGTGGACGAGGAGCTTGTCCGGCTGCGCAGCCACATTGAGACTACGAAACAGACATTGATAGAAGGCGGAAGTATCGGGCGCAAGCTTGATTTTATCGCTCAGGAGATGAACAGAGAGGCCAATACCACCCTGTCAAAGTCCAATGATTTGGAGATTTCCAACTGTGCCATCGAGCTCAAGACCGAGATAGAGAAAGTCCGCGAACAAATCCAAAACGTTGAATAGCATTAAGCCATGCACATCCATCCTCCCAGTCAGCGCGTGGGAGCTTGCTCACAAAGCGCTGACTGGGAGGATGGATGTATATGGCGCAAGCCGTCAATGAAATAAATCGCCTTGGCGATTTATGAATTGTGGAGCATGTAAATCGCCAAGGCGATTTATGAATTGGCATGGCTTAATGAATGGAGGAAATATGTTAATTCATATCGGTTTCGGCAATATTGTCAACACGACCAAAATCATCGCGATTGTCAGTCCCGATTCCGCACCGGTCAAGCGCATGGTGCAGCGGGCAAGAGAGCTCGGAACCGCCATAGATGCCACGCAGGGCAGACGCACCAAATCTGTGCTGATGATGGAGAACGGACAGGTGGTGCTGTCGGCGCTACTCCCGGAGACCATCGCGGGACGAGCGCAGCTCCCGAGTCAGGACGCCCCGGTTGAGGAAACGGAAATTATGGAAAACAGTGTGTTGCCGAAAGGGCAGGAGGAATAGCGGTATGGGTGAACTACAGAGTAAAGAATGCCAGCAAAAGGGAATATTGATTGTCCTCTCAGGATTTTCTGGAGCCGGAAAGGGCACATTGGTCAAAAAGTTATTGGAGACCTATGACAACTATGCGCTGTCTATCTCCATGACTACCAGAGCACCCAGAGCGGGCGAGCAGGACGGTGTCCATTATTTCTTTACGGACAGGGAGCAGTTCGAGAAGAAGATTGCGGAGAACGGACTGATTGAATATGCACAGTATTGCGGCAATTATTACGGCACACCCAGAGCCTATGTGGAGGAACAGCTGGCGGCGGGCAGGGATGTGATTCTGGAGATTGAGATACAGGGAGCCTTGAAGATCAAGGAATTGTTTCCCGAGAGTCTGCTTTTGTTTGTGACACCGCCCACGGCGGCTGAGCTGGAGCGCAGACTGAAGTCCAGAGGGACGGAGACGGAGGAAGTTATCGCCAGACGTCTGGCAAGGGCAAGCGAGGAATCAGAAGGCATGGATGCCTATGATTATATAGTTGTAAATGATAATCTGGAGACCTGTGTGGAGGAGCTTAATCAAATTGTGAATGCAGCGCGCAGGGTACCGATTCGCAGAGAAACATTTATAAAAGAAATCAGAGAGGAACTGAAAGGTTTCGTGAAAGGAGCAGAAAATTAATGTTACATCCATCTTATTCCGATTTGATGAAAGTCGTAAACAGTGAGGTAGAGCCAGGTGAGGCACCTGTAGTCAACAGCCGTTATTCCATCGTTATGGCTGCCTCCAAGCGTGCAAGACAGATTATTGCGGGCGAGGAGCCTCTGGTGAACGGAAATATTGACAAGCCTCTGTCTTTGGCTGTGGAGGAGTTAAATCAGGGCAAAATCAAGATTCTCGGAGACGAGGAAGAAGAATAAACACAGTCGCATATGAGCGGTAGCCGGCGTGAGAGATTTCCATGTGCCGGCTATTGTCGACTTAATCAGACAGAAATGAGGAAGTTTATGAAAATATTGTTTGTATCTCTGGGCTGCGATAAGAATCTGGTGGATTCCGAGATGATGCTGGGGATGCTCGCTGAGAAAGGTTACAGCTTTACGGATGATGAGGCGGAGGCTGATATCGTGGTTGTGAACACCTGCTGCTTTATCGGTGATGCCAAGGAGGAGAGCATCAACACGCTGCTTCAGATGGGCGAACTCAAGGATGCAGGGCAGATTCAGGTCTTGATTGCAGCCGGCTGTCTGGCACAGCGTTACCGGGAGGAAATTCAGAAGGAGATTCCTCAGGTGGATGCGATTCTGGGCACTACCGCCATCGACGAGATTGTGGATGCGCTGGAGGAGGTGCTTGCCGGCAGAGCTGCCAACCATTACAGGAGCATTGACGCCGCGCCGGTCACAGACAAGAAACGCGTGGTGACCACCGGAGGACATTTTGCATATCTCAAAATCGCGGAGGGCTGTGATAAGCACTGCACCTACTGCATTATTCCCAAAGTGCGCGGTAAATTCCGCAGTGTCCCTCTGGAGAATCTGGTGGCGGAGGCAAGGACTCTGGCGGAGAACGGCGTGAAGGAACTGATTCTGGTGGCACAGGAGACGACTCTGTACGGCGTGGATTTGTACGGCAGGAAAAGCCTTCCTAAACTTTTACATGAGCTGGGGCAGATTCCGGGCATTTGCTGGATTCGCATTTTATATTGCTATCCGGAGGAGATTACGGATGAGCTGATAGATACCATTGCTGCGGAGCCAAAGGTCTGTCATTATCTGGATATCCCCATTCAGCACGCATCGGATAGTGTGCTGAAACGCATGGGACGGCTGACGGATGAACAGGAATTGAGGGATATCATCGGCAGACTGCGGGAACGCATTCCGGATATCTGCCTGCGCACCACCCTGATTAGCGGGTTCCCCGGGGAGACTCAGGAGGATTTTGAGGAATTATACCGTTTCGTGAATGAGATGGAGTTTGACAGACTGGGTGTTTTTCCCTATTCTCAGGAGGAAGATACCCCGGCGGCGGGGATGGAGGAACAGATTCCCGATGAGGTCAAGAATGCCCGCAGGGATGAACTGATGGAGCTGCAGCAGGCAATCGCCTTCGAGAAGGCGGAAAGTCTGGTGGGACAGGTACTCACGGTGATGATTGAGGGAAAGGTTGCAGACGAGGATACCTATGTGGCGAGAACCTACAGAGATGCTCCCAATGTGGACGGATATCTTTTCCTCAACACGACGGCGAATCTGATGACGGGGGATTTTGCAAAGGTTTTGGTGACGGATTCTAACGAATATGATTTGATAGGAGAGTTATATCATGAGTGATAAAGTGAAGAAAAGTAAAATGAATCTCCCCAACAAGCTGACAGTGTTCCGCGTGATACTGATTGTTCCCTTCGTATTGATTCTGCTGGGCGGCTTTCAGGGCTGGGGCTGGGTTGAGGCGATTTGCGGTGGGGAGACTGCCCGTGCCGAGTACATTGCACTGGCTATCTTTATTGTGGCGAGTCTCACAGACCTTTTGGACGGAAAGATTGCCAGAAAATATAATCTTGTTACAAATTTTGGTAAATTTATGGACCCTCTGGCGGACAAACTATTAGTGTGTGCCGCCATGATCGTGTTGGTGGAGATGAGCAGGATTCCCTCGTGGGTTGTCATTGTTATCATCAGCAGAGAGTTCATCATCAGCGGATTCCGACTCATTGCCTCCGATAATGGTGTGGTGATTGCCGCAAGCTATTGGGGCAAGTTCAAGACGACCTTCCAGATGATTATGATATGTATGATGATTGTGAAGGATGCACCTTTTCTGAATGGATTCGGCAATCAGGATTGGTTTGCCACCGCTACGGACGTCATCATGTGGATTGCGCTTGCGCTGACCATTATCTCTCTTGCAGACTATCTGATAAAAAACAGAGAAGTGATGAGCGATGTAAAATAATGATGTAATACAATAAGGAAGGTGTGGATATGACAGTAGAATTAATCAGTGTTGGGACAGAAATCCTTCTTGGAAATATTGTCAATACCAATGCCGCATATCTTGCGGAGAAGTGTGCGGCGCTGGGATTGTCCTGCTATTTTCAGAGTGTGGTGGGAGACAATGCGGAGCGGCTTACCATGACCTTAAAATGTGCCATGGAACGTTCGGATATCGTGATTCTCTCCGGGGGACTGGGACCTACAGAGGACGACTTGACCAAGGAAGTCACTGCGGCAGTCTGCGGACGGGAGCTTGTGACGGATGATGCGTGGATGGTGCGTATCCGGGAATATTTTGATGCCAGAAATGTCACTCCCACGGAGAATAACTGGAAACAGGCACAGGTGCCGGAGGGGGCGATAGTTCTCGACAATCCCAATGGCACAGCGCCCGGATTGATTATTGAGCAGGAAAATGTAAAGGTGATTCTCCTGCCCGGCCCTCCAAATGAGCTGAAACCCATGTTTGAGGCAAGTGTAAGTCCCTATCTTGCAAAGCTGACTCCCGGAGTCATTTATTCTCAGACGGTGAAAATCTGCGGTGTCGGAGAGAGCATGACGGAAACCGCGGTGAAAGACCTGATTGATTCCCAGACCAATCCCACGCTGGCAACCTATGCCAAGACGGGGGAGGTTCACCTTCGCGTGACTGCCTCGGCGGAGAATGATAAAGAGGCAAAAAAGCTGATTAAACCCATGGTTAAGGAATTGAAAGCACGATTTGGTGCGGATATTTATACCACGGATGAGAATGTGACGCTGGAGAAGGCGGTGGAAGATTTACTTCTGGCAAACGGGCTGACATTGTGCTGTGCAGAGTCCTGTACAGGCGGTCTGCTGTCCGCGCGGCTGGTAAATGTACCGGGCGCATCGGAGGTATTCAAGTCCGGGCTGGTGACTTATTCCAACAAGGCGAAACGCAGACTGCTGGGCGTGAAAAAGAGTACATTGCAAAAGCACGGTGCGGTCAGCGCCCATACCGCGGAGGAGATGGCGAGAGGGGCTGCGCTGGTGAGCAAATGCGATGTCACGGCGGCGGTGACCGGGATTGCCGGACCGGACGGCGGCACCGAGGAAAAACCTGTGGGACTGGTTTACATCGCCTGCAGTGTCAAGGGCAGGGTGACGGTGAAGGAATATCATTTCAGCGGAAACAGAGCCAAGGTGCGCGAGAGTGCCGTATCGGCAGCTTTGACCTTATTGCGCGGCTGTATATTGGAATATATCAGCGAGACAACCTTCGGCAAAAAATAAGGACAAGACAGGTGCAGCTCTCCGCAGGCAGAGAAATTTGTGGATTTCGCAGGATGGAACTGCGGGAGCTGCCCAAAATATACTTCAAAAACACAATTCAAAAAAATAGAACTTGCCTGTTGTGGCAATTTATGGTACACTTAATGCGACATACATTTCTTTATGTTCCGGCATTTCGCCATGAGTTTCAGATTAAAAAAATAAAATGAGGAGGGGTGCCTTTGAGGGAATTTTAATGGACATCTAAAATGATACATTGTACCTGACGGTGACTTGCACATACAGTCATCAAAAATAATACTTGACAAAATCGAACAGATGTTTTAAATTGATTATCAAGAGCAGAACATTTGTTCCTTGCAAAGAAGGAGATACTGATATGGAGAGAGAAGAAAAACTGAAAGCATTGGATGCCGCTATCAGCCAGTTGGAGAAACAATATGGAAAGGGTACCGTGATGAAACTGGGCGACCCCACTGCTCAGATGAATGTCGAGACGATTCCCACCGGTTCGCTGAGTCTGGATATCGCATTGGGACTGGGCGGTATTCCCAAGGGTAGAATTGTGGAGATTTACGGACCCGAGTCCAGTGGTAAGACCACCGTAACCCTGCACATGATTGCTGAGGTACAGAAACGCGGCGGAATTGCCGGATTCATCGATGCGGAGCACGCGCTGGACCCTGTCTACGCCAAAAATATTGGAGTGGATATAGATAATTTATATATTTCACAG
>CAZUAP010000038.1:0-15506 GCA_964617975.1 uncultured Acetatifactor sp.
AATTACGCACTGTATTTTGTATACATGGATTGTACTTAATTATATACAATTTGTAGGTTGGAGTCAATAGACCTCCCCCTAAACTTTTCCCACAATCCTGCCGATAATATTTACACAGTCACGGAAGACGGTCTCTTTGCGCCCATTTGCGGGTGTCCAAAGAGCGAGCACCAAGGCGCAGAAGCGTCAGAAAAGAGGTATGTTATGAGTGTAAACGGAGTTACATCAACCCAGGCTGCCACTGCTTATTCCTACACTGCTACCGCAACAAAGGAAAGCACATCAGCCGAAAAGACTACTTCCACCCAGACGGCGGAAGAAACAGGCGTAGTGTACGAGCATTCCACAGAGACCACAACCGGCTCTGCCAAGAAGACCTACACTGCCGACACCAATTTAATCAACAAGCTGAAAGCAGACGCAGACAACAGGACTGCTCAGATGCGCAGTCTCGTAGAGCAGTTGATGAGCAAGCAGGCGACCACCTATGGCAACGCCACCGATATGTGGCAGTTCTTAAAGAGCGGCAATTACACTGTGGACGCAGCCACCAAGGCACAGGCGCAGGCTGACATCGCTGAGGATGGATACTGGGGTGTAAACCAGACCTCCGACAGAATCATCTCCTTTGCCACTGCACTGACCGGCGGCGACCCGGATAAGATTGAGGAGATGCGCGCTGCATTCCAGAAGGGTTATGAAAAGGCTGAAAAAACCTGGGGCGGCAGTCTGCCTGAGATTTCTCAGCAGACTTACGATGCAGTAATGAAGAAGTTTGATGACCTGGTAGCACAGGCAAACGGCACTGCAGAATAGCACAACAACAGTGAGGGCTGTGACAACGGCGTTTTGAGCGTCATTGTCACAGCCCTTGTTCTATTTATTAGTTGCCCTTCACAATCAGGAGTTTCTGCCCCGTCTGAAGCTCATCACTGCTGAGGTTGTTGAGTTCCCGGAGTTTTGCCACGGGCACATAATACTTTCTGCCGATATTCCACAGGTTATCTCCCTCTTTCACCACGTAGATGACCATGCCGGGCAGGCTGCTCATCAGTGCGCTGTCAGGCTCCGTCACCTCAATCCGGCTGATTAATTCCATCGGAATATGTTCAAAGACCATGGTGGAAAAGCATAGAACGGCTTTCACATCCATCTCCTCCCCATCCAGCATTGTCACCTGAAGCTGCTCCACCTCCGCGTAGACCGTGCCCATATCCCCGGGCAGGATGCCCGGCACCTCCAGTGTATAGCTGTAGGGAATCTGTGCATCTGTGCAGGCATAAGGATTTTCATCATCGCCGGTGATATACATCACCCTGACCTGTATACCGCCCTTTAACAGGATGCCGTTTTCCACCGTGCTCTGCTGTCCCTGACTGACCTTTGCCTCACTGTGGAGCAGCTGCAGGATGCCGTTGCTGCCGCCGGGGACACGGATATGGTCCGTCACCTTGGTCTTGCCGGTGACGCGGGAGCGGACTCTGCACAGGTTTGCCTTGTGCGTCTCCGTCTGCACTTCCTTGGTCACTCCGTAGATATCAGAGATAATCTCCGTGGTGTCCTCCTCATAAATTCGGATGATGATGTCCAGCGACATCTCAATCCCGATACAGCGCTCCTCCCCATCCAAATCCGGGCGGATTGTCAGCTCCGGCTGTCCCTGCACATAGCGGATATCGGGGAGCATTCCCTCCCTGCAGCCGTGGCATTCCAATGTCCCCGAAAAGGGGATTGCCGTCTCAAAGGAGCGGATTGGTCTGTCTTCCCCCTCGCCCTCGTAGAGCACAAAAAGCTGTACGTCTCCCTGAATCCCCAGTTTCTCCTCCAGAACCTTAAACTCCACATCTCCCAGATGTACCGTGCTCCAGAGAATCTTGAATACATTGGGATAATTGGAAGGCAGTGTCACCTCGTCTCGGATGCGGAAAATATCATTTTTGCAGATGGCAATCTGCGCCAGCTGCAGAGGCACCTTACGGTATTCCAGCCATTCCGTCTGACCCGGCTCCTGACCGTGGACACCGATGGGTGCCTCCTCGTCATAGAGCTCCTCCACCGATGCGTTCAGCGTCACAAGAGAGCGGATGCTGAGTTTGCGGGAGTTGATGATTCCCACGCTCAAATCCTCCACCTCACCCGTGGCATTTACAGTATCCGACGGCACGACGCCCTTCATCACCAGTTTTTCCTCAAAGGGAATCTCCCCCTCCAAGGGTACCAGACTGCTTCCGGATTCCAGTGTATGATAGAGAATCGCAAAATTCATATGTCCCTTCAAATTCACAGTGTCCGTCCCCGGCTGGATTTCTTCTATGATGATTTCTGCCTTCTCCAAATTGATGCTGTTCACATCGGGTCTGCTGTCCGGAATGTTTCTGTCATCCTCCAGAGTAATCTGCGTAACTGCCTCAGAGCGGATGCGGTCCATATGTATATTCTTTTTTAATAAGTCCACAAAAAATACCTCCACATAGATACTGATATAAGTATCTATATGCAGGTATTTTACTGTTTATGTCAGCAAAGCGGCGGTTAGTGGCAATCTATTCCACCACACCGATTAAATCCGTGAGATTTTCCACCTTGTACTGTCTCATGTAATCCTCAATACCCTTTACCACCTCGACGGTAGTGTAGGGGTTCACAAAGTTCATGGCACCGATGCTCACCGCGGACGCACCTGCCAGAATGAACTCGATAGCATCCTCCGCCGTGGCGATACCTCCCATACCGATAATGGGAATCTGCACTGCGTGAGCCGCCTGATATACCATGCGCACTGCGATGGGCTTGATGGCAGGACCGCTCATGCCTCCGGTCTTGTTGGCGATGGCAAAGCGGCGGCGATGAATGTCAATCTTCATACCGGTAATCGTGTTAATCAGGGACAGGGCATCTGCGCCTGCTGCCTCCGCAGCCTTCGCCATCTCCGTGATGTCCGTCACATTGGGGCTGAGTTTCATGATAATGGGCTGTCTGGCGTGCTTTTTGATTTCCTCCGTGATGCGAAACAGGGCATCCGCCTTCTGCCCGAAGGCGATGGCGCCCTCCTTGACATTGGGGCAGGAGACATTGATTTCCAACATGGCAACCGCAGGTTCCTCCCCCAGTTTCTCCACGACTTCCACATAATCCTCCACGGTCTTGCCGCAGACATTCACGATGATTTTGGTATCATATTGTTTCAAAAACGGGATGTCCCGCTCCATAAACACGTCAATCCCCGGATTCTGCAAGCCGATGGCGTTGAGCATACCGCCATAGACCTCCGCCACTCTGGGGGTGGGATTGCCGGGCCAGGGCACATTTGCCACACCCTTGGTCACCACAGCACCCAACTGATTTAAGTCCACGAACTCCCCGTATTCCATGCCGGAGCCAAAGGTTCCCGATGCGGTCATCACCGGATTTTTGAAGGTTATCCCTGCAATTTTGGTCTGTGTATTCATCAGATATCCACCTCCTTCGCCTCAAACACCGGTCCATCCGTGCAGATGCGGGCATTGTGCACATGAGAGTGGTGGTCAATTTCCTTTGTCTTTACCACGCATCCGAGACAGGCACCCACGCCGCAAGCCATATGCTCCTCCAGAGAGATGTAGGCAGGGATGTCCAGACCTTGCGCATACTGTTTGATGGCGCGGAGCATAGGCATGGGACCGCAGGCAAAAATCATATCTGCGCTCAGTCCGTTCTCCTCGATAGCGTTCATCACATTGCCCTTGGTACCCACACTGCCGTCCTCCGTGGCAATGATAACCGTACCGTACTTCTCCAAATCCTCCCGCAGGAAGGTCTTGCTGTCGCGATAGCCCACGACAATCTGAAGGTTCTCCTTCGCCGTCACCGCGCGCAGCTCCTTGGCAAGCTGCAGCATAGGGGGGATGCCGATACCGCCTCCCATGAGGAATACCTTCCGGTCTCTCGCCGCCTCCACGTCAAATCCATTGCCCAGAGTCCCCAGAATGGCGATGCTCTCACCCTTCTGATAGGTGGAAAATTCCGCTGTGCCCTGTCCGGCAATGCGGTAGACAAGTCGGAACGCTGTCTTGTCCTCATTCACCTCACAAATACTGATAGGGCGGGGGAGCAGGGTGCTTTTGTCCTTGGGATAGACGCAGACGAACTGCCCGGGATGGGCATCCTTCGCCAGACTGCTCTCTATCCACATATCATAAATCATGGGGGCGATTTCCCGCTGGGAAGCCACCAGAGCTGATTGCTTTTGTTTCATAATCGATTTCCTCTTTTTAATTTACTGTTTAGTCTGCCGCCTCATACACGACCTTGCCGGCGCAGATGGTCTTGCGCACGCTTCCCGTGAGTTTCCAGCCGGTGAAGGGCGTGTTGCACGCCTTGGACGCATAGTTGCCGGGAACCGTCACCGCCGCTGTGTCTATCAGCACTAAATCCGCGGGACCGCCCTCCTCCAGATATCCGGCGTCCAGATGGTACATCGCCGCTGGATTGGTACTCATCAGGCGAAGAAGTTGTCTCATCGTGAGGTACCCCTTTTGCACCAGCTCCGTAATCCCCAGAGACAGCGCCGTCTCCAGACCGATAATCCCGCTGGGCGCCTCCGTCAGAGGCTTTGCTTTCTCCTCCTCACTGTGGGGCGCATGGTCTGTGGCAATCATGTCGATTGTGCCATCCACCAGTCCCCGGATAATCGCCTGCCTGTCCTCCTCCGTCCTCAAGGGCGGATTCATCTTCGCCAGAGTGCCATATTGTATCACAGCATCCTCCGTCAGGGTAAAATGATGGGGCGTCGCCTCCGCATGAATATTGTGCCCTTTCCGCTTGGCGCGGCGCACAAGCTCCACGCCTTCTGCCGTACTGATATGCTGGATGTCGATGCAGGCGCCTGTCTCAAGCGCCAGTTTCAAATCCCTGTCAATCAGCGCAATCTCCGCCTCCCGTGGGGAACCCTCAATGCCAAAATGCTCACTTGCCTTACCTCTGTTGATGCCGTTTTCGGCAATCAGTCTCGGGTCCTCCTCGTGAAAGCTGATGGGCATATCCAGCCGGGCTGCCCTCTCCATAGCCTCTCGCACGATATCCTCATTCAGGAGGGGAATGCCGTCATCCGTAAAGCCCACAGCACCCTTGGCTGCAAGCTCCTCCATATCCGTGATTCTTTCCCCTTTCATGCCCACAGTGACATTGACGCAGGTTGTGACACGTATGTCAGTCTGCTGTCCCTTTTCCATAACCAATTTCAGCGTCTCCTCGTTGTCCACAGTGGGCTTGGTATTCGCCATCAGAACAACCGTGGTATATCCGCCCTTCGCCGCCGCTTTGGCACCGCTGGCGATATCCTCCTTGTGGGTGAAACCGGGCTCCCTGAAATGTACATGAACATCCACGAGTCCCGGCGCCACCACCAGATTCTCCGCATCAATGACTTTACACCGCGCAGGCCGCTCTATCTCTTTATCAATCCTGATAATCTTTTCCCCCTCAATCAGCACATCATAACTGCCCTCTTTGCCGGATTTGGGGTCTATCAGGTAGCCGTTCTGAATCAGCAGCATAGGCACCTCCCGTATTTTTATATTTGAACTTTTCACTCTGGTATCATTATACATGATTTCAGGGCTTTGGCAAGGGAAAACCCGTCCCTTTCATCCAATTCCTCTCATCCGAAAACCACGGGTTTCTCCGTGTAATCCAGTTTCAGTACGATGTAGGGCCAGGAGGGTGTCTTGCCGGCGGCATCGCTGCTCTCAGGCCCCAGCAGGGTTGTATCCACGCAGACGGAATCCTCCGTCAGATACAGCTCATCCACGGCGATGCTGTAGCCTCCGCCCGTCTGCTGCCCATATCCAATCACAATATACAGATATTCCTCATCGCTGTAAGTCAGTTGGAACGGCTCTGCCTTCTTTCCTTCAATAATATTCATCAGTTCCTCCGGTACTTTCTCCTCGCTCACCACAGTGAAACCCAAATCCTGCAGCTTTACACTTTCCTCACTGAGCACCGAACATCCCACAAACATCCATGCCGTGAGCAGCAGTCCAAGCAATGCAGCGGCTTTTTTGCTTTTCTTCATTTTCCTCATATTTACTGCAACCCGCTCTATATTTTAGTCTATTTTTATGTACAATATGGGGGAAATATGCTATAATACTACGCAAGTATGTAGGCAGTTGCGGAAGTTATAAGCAACAATTTCGCAATGACCTACCGCAGATATGTTAAAATGAGGTAGTTATGATACGTTTTATATGTGTTGCTGTTTTTTTATTGGGATTTTTAATTTTGGGGAGTCCGCTTCTGGTGGTGGAATGGCTGATTGGCAAGAAGAATCCTGAGCTGAAAAGCCGAAGCTCGCTTGCCATCGTCAAATGGGCATTTCGCATGATTGTCCGCATCACCGGCACCAAGGTCATCGCCATCGGCGAGGAGCGTATTCCCACAGACACTGCGGTTGTCTACGTGGGCAATCACCGCAGTTATTTTGATGTCGTGCTGACCTATCTTCGTGTCCCCCGCTCCACCGGCTATATCGCCAAGAAGGAGATGCTGCGCTATCCTCTCCTGAAAAACTGGATGCGCAATCTGCACTGTCTGTTTCTGGACAGAGATAATGTGAAGGAGGGCATGAAGACCATTCTCACTGCAATCGAGAAGGTCAAGAGCGGCATCTCCATCACCATCTTCCCTGAGGGCACCCGCAATACTGTGCCGGACACTTTCCTGCCGTTCCACAATGGCAGCTTTAAGATTGCAGAAAAGGGCGATGTGCCGATTGTACCCATGAGCATTGTAAACTCCGCTGCTATCTTTGAGGACCATCTGCCTAGGATGAAGAAAGCCACTGTCATTATTGAATACTGTGAGCCCATCTACATGAAGGATTTGAGTCCGGAGGACCGGAAAAACATCGGAAATTATGTGAGCTCTATCATTCAGGAGACTTATTTCAAAAATAAGCCCCTGTTGGAGAAAGCAGACTCCAAATAATTTCAGAAACCATTCACAACGTAAAGCGCGCGTCTATTCTCACGAATGAACGCGCGCTGCTTTGTTGTGCTTTATTTTGCCATAATCTTTAGATACTCAACCACCTCTGCAAAAGCCATTCCGTGGGATGCCTTCACAAGAATTGTGCAGCCTTTTGGCAACAGCGCATCTCGCTGCTCTTTCATCGCCTTCAGCAAGCTGTCCCTGTCTGCAAAATACAGGATTTGGCTGCATTCGTCCGCTCCGTCCTTCGCGGCTTTCGCAGCCTCCAAAGCCCCCTGATACATATGTCTGGAATTCTCTCCCACACATAGGATTCTGTCCGTCCCCGAGGTGACAGCATAGGCACCCACCCCGGCATGCAGTGCATCGGAATTGTCTCCCAGCTCAAACATATCCCCCAGAACTGCCACCTTGCAGGTGTCCGCCATTGCCAGCAAATCCAGAGCCGCTCTCATGGAGACGGGATTGGCATTGTAGCAGTCGTCAATCACGGTATAATCCGGCAGACGCAGAAGATTGTTGCGCCCGCCCACGGGCTGTATCTTTCCAAGACCCTGTGCAATCTGCTCCCGGTTCAATCCCAGTAGACGCGCCACACAGGCTGCCGCCGCCCCGTTAATCACCATATGCCTGCCCGGCAGCGGAATCTGCACCGCCAAGCCGGTCTGTTCCCCCGGCATGTGCAGCACGGCATCACTCCCCCAGAGCCCTTTGCTCACGATTTTTGAAGCGTATACTTCCTCTCCGTCAAAGTCTCCCAGACCAAAGAAATGTGTCGGTCTGCCATGCACCTGTGTCACCGTGCGCAACATATCGTCCTCGCCGTTCAGGCAGACCTCGCCATCCTCCGCCATGTAGTCAAAAATCTCCGTCTTTGCCTTCAATATGCCCTCCCGGGATTTCAGATTTTCCAGATGACACTGTCCGATATTGGTAATCACGCAGATATTGGGGCGCACCATTTTGCTGAGCCGGTGCATCTCTCCAAAATCGCTGATGCCCATCTCTACCACTGCTGCCCCGTGCTCCTCCCGGATGCGCAGCAGGGTCAGCGGCACCCCCACCTCGTTGTTGAAATTCCCCTCCGTCTTCAACACAGAATACTTTTGCGCCAGAACTCCGGCGATAAATTCCTTGGTGCTGGTCTTACCCACGCTGCCCGTAATTCCAACGATGGGAAGGGAAAGTTTGCTGCGGTAATATTCCGCCATATCCTTCAACGCCTGAAAGGAATCCTCCACCAGCAGATAGCTGCCCCATCGGTCTGCCGGAACACCGCATTCCTTCTCCACCTGCTCCGGGGTTTTCTCCGTCACCACCAGCATGATGCCCTTCTCAAAAACCTGTGTGATGAAGCTGTGACCGTCCACGCGCTCTCCCACCGTGGCGACAAAGACGCCCCCTGCGGTCACCTGTCTCGAATCCAGCACAACCCCGTCCACAAGAGAGTCCTCTGTGACAGCACTGCCCACAGACTCCTGTATAACCAGCCTGCCGCCGCAGGCTCCTGCAATCTCACCGATACTAAGATTCATAAATTCCTCATTTCTGCGCATTCTTTTGCGCACAGTGTAAAATCACCTATTCGGCTGACCTGATGTCCCGCCATCCTATTTTCCCACGGCATAACCTAAAATTTTCTCGCAGAGCTCCTCAAAACGAATGCCCATGGCTGCTGCCTCCTGAGGAAGCAGAGAGGTAGGTGTCATGCCCGGCAGAGTGTTTGCCTCAAGACAGTAAATCTCCCCCGACCTGCTCATCATGAAATCCATGCGGGCATAATTTTTCATGCGCAGTGCTGCAAAGACACGCTCGGCAATCTGCTGCATTTCCGCAGTCTTTGCTGCATCCAGCAGGGCAGGGCAGGTCTCCACGGTGCTGCCCGCCTGATATTTATTTTTATAATCATAAAAGCCCTGTTTCGGCGCAATCTCGATGATGGGAAGGGCACGACCGTCCATGACCCCCACGGAGAATTCCCGCCCCTCTATATACTGCTCCACCACGACTTCTTCATCATAGCGGAAAGCCTCCTCCAGCGCCTTGTCGTATTCTGCGGCATCCCGGGCAATGCAGACGCCCACGCTGGAACCTCCGCAGCAGGCTTTCACGATGCATGGGAATTTCGGCACAGACTTCCCGGCTCCCTTGCGCAGTCGGAAACCCTCCGGCGTGGGAATCTTATGAGCCGCAAAAATATCCTTGGTGATGCCCTTATCCATAGCCATAGCGGAGCTCACAAAATCCGTTCCGGTATAGGGAATCCCCATCAATTCAAAGCAAGCTTGAATCTTGCCGTCCTCGCCGTTGGCACCATGCAGTCCCATGAACACTGCATCGGCACTTTGACAGAGAACGAGCACATTGGGACCGAAGAAATTTTTCTCACCGTCCGGTCTCAGAGCTTTCACTGCCTCCAAATCCGGATTCTGTTCCGCAATGGCGCTGATGTCCTTCGTCCAGTCCACATCCCTCTCAAAGATACCCTCGATATCGCCCTCATATCCGAGGTACACATCCAGCAGCACCGCCTGATGTCCATTCTTTTTCAGTGCCTTATAAATCATACTTCCTGAGATGAGAGACACATCTCTCTCCGTGCTGGTTCCGCCTGCTAATACTATCACTTTCATATGATGTCTGCCTTTCTTTTTTCATCTTTTTCATCTTTTTCATCTTTTTCATATTTTGCGTCTATTCGCTGAGACTATCCTGCACATCCACAAGCTGGGCAAGCAAAATCAGATATTCCGCCCTCCCCTCCTCGTCTGTATCATAAAAGTCCACCGACTGGGGATTCCGCCCACGGAGGTAGTGCAGAAATTCCTCCATAATCTGATTATACTGGTAATTGTTCATCACATAGTTGGCACAGGCAAGCTCCGATGCGTGCCAAAGTAAATCCTCCGGTCCGTTGTTGTGCGCTGTCACCGGATGTATCATCTCCTTGTACAGACTACTGATGGACTCACCCTGTTCCTTGAGCGCATTCATGAAAATCTGGCACAAATCCGTGTCCACGGACTGTCTTGTCGCCATATAGGTCATGGCTCCGTACAGATATCCGCCCTCCTCCGCAAAGGTATCGTGATTTTCAAAATAGGTTTTATATTCCGCTATCTGATTATTGTATGTATTCAGTCCTGTGGCTCGATACAGCTCCGTCAGAGCATGAAAGCATTCCGAATCCTTCTGCAGCTTACTCTGTGTCTGGTCATATACGACAGACGCACGTTTCAAGCAGTCCGTGGCATACTGTCTGTCATACTTCTGGTAGAGGTAACTGAACTTTGCCAACACCGCCGCGTAGGAAGCCTCCTTCCCCTCTGTGACCGTCTGGTCTCCCGTAGCCTCAATCCAGTCCGCCACGGACTCCAGCAAGTCCGGTATTCCATCGCTGTCGCCGTCCGGCACAATCTCCCCATACCACTCACAAATCAGCAATAGCTTTTCTAT
Source organism: uncultured Acetatifactor sp. (assembly GCA_964617975.1). GTDB lineage: Bacteria > Bacillota > Clostridia > Lachnospirales > Lachnospiraceae > Acetatifactor. The sequence continues at coordinate 10,429 of CAZUAP010000038.1, forward strand.
GTCATCCACATCCACCGTCTGCTGCCTGCAGGCATCCATCATCTCCTCGCAGGCATCCTGAAAGAGCCGGTCATAAAGCCCTTCCTCCAAAGTGAACGTATAAGACCGTCCCACATACTCACACTCCAGATAGTAGCTGCCCTCCTGCGTCCAGTCGCCGAAGTCCGCATATGCCGAATACAAATCCTGTTCTGCGCTGTACTCCACATTCTCCAGCTTGCCGGCAAACACAATCTCCCCCGTCTCGGCATCCACCAGTTGAAAGGTCTCCGGAAGCCGTTTCCCCTTTACCGTCGCCAGCTTGGAGCCCTCTGTCCGATAACCCGTAACATCCACCAATACGTTGGGAAATAGCTGCGGCACCACATAATCCACCACCGGGGTGCTCTCCATGGAGGACACCTTTGCCGCCGTGGAGAGGACATCCCCTCCGCCCAGTTCCCCAGTCGACTCAAAACCGCATCCGGCACACAGAAATGCCGCCAGACAAATTTCCGGCAGCAATAAATATCTGTTTCTTATTATATGAAAGATTCTATGAAATTTTGTGCGAAATCGATTCCGATTCTGTAGCCTTTTTCTTCTCATGTTCAAAGTTTTTGCAATCATAATGTACCCATAATCTGTTTCTTTTCCTCTTCCGTGGGATAATAGCGTTCTACCATATCATTTATAAGCAGGCTGTCAATTTTTCCCAGATAAAATTCACGGTCTCTCTTTGTAAAATTACCGTAGGAAAAGTTTGATGCTTCTATTATTGTCTCACGTGCTTTGATAAGATTTGCTCTGGTCACGTAATATAATTTACCAAGGATGCATTTTATACAATCAATGTTATCACGGAGGTTTTTCGCTTCCTTTTCGTCACCCGTTCCTTCAAACGTATCATGTTCTCGCAACACTTGCGTATAACCATCAATCAGTCTGTCATAATCGCCACGCCTCATGTAATATTTTTCAAGTTTCGTATAGACTGCAACTCTTTTATTTACAATGTATATATCCGGGTTGCCCTCATATAGCATTTTTGTATATTGCAATTCTTTTTCATAGGCATCTACCACATCTTCATCTCTCTGCAGCAGTTCATATGTCTCCGCTAGAATTTGATAGGAACCCACCAGTTTTTTCATGGTTGTAAAGCTTTTGAACTCCTCAAATGCCTTTTCTTCGATATCTATCTGCTGCCTTACATAATTTGCTGCCTTCATAAACATTCCTTTTTTCCTATATGCCAACGCCAAATCGTAACATGAATCGGAAAACGAATCTCCATCCGCATAGGCTTCAAAATTCTTATACAATCTGTATTCCACTGCATTTTGCTTTTCGTAATAGTAGATTGCCTTGTAAGCATCACCTTTCTTTTCATAAATTCTTGCATATCTTTGGAAACGCCACGTCAAATATCCATAGTATTTTTCTTCTGATATTTTATCTTTTTGATTTTCCAATACCTTATCCAAAGCAGCAAGTTTCTCAAGGGCAATATCATCTTTGCCAATATTGCAATAATATTTTATCTCGTTCCGGTATAAAAAATATTTACTGTCCCAACTTATCTTATCCCCATCCTTGCTTTCAAGAATCTCGAAACATTCCTTTAAATATTTTTCAGCATCATTCTTTGAAACATAATTCATTACCTGACGAACTACCTGAAAATACTCATTTATATTTTGGCTTGTGGGTTGGTTTTGATATATATTTTTTTCCATTTCAATCGCTTTGTCAAAGTATTCTATTTTTTCACTATCTTTTGTCGAAACTTTGGCTATGCCGTTATATGCAAGAGCCAGTGCTCTGTAGTTCCTGTCGGACGGCAACAACTGATACCCCTTTATGGCATATTCTGTAAATTTAACGGCATATTCTCTGGCCAAATCCTTTCTTTGGACTGCTTTGTATATAAATACATACTGCTCACCTATGATACTATAGTTATAAAGAATCATATCGTTATCAAAGTCCGCAAATGGCTCAAGTATTTTTTCGGCTTCTGCTAAATCTTCCAAGGCTGCCGTGTAATTTCCTCTGTGTCTCTCAACCCTGCATTTATTGACATAAAAACTGCAATATGTATTTGCGGCTTTTGTGTCAATTTTTAACTCCTGAATCTTTTCAATTCCCAGATTGCTGTAATATTCGGCCTCTGCATACTGTTTTAAAAATTCACATACTCTGCCCAATCTTGACAAAACATCTAGCAGCTCGTGGGTTACTTCCCTGTCCTTCCATATCTCCATGCACTCCAGCAGGTAATTCTTTGCAACGGAATTATTTCCCATATTGCTCTCATAATATGACATAGCCAGATACAGAAATCCTTTGGTATCCTTGTCCAGTCTGGTGTGTCCACGTAGCAGATTTTCCTCTTCCACATAGGAACGTGCCACGGAGAAATCTCCATTTAATACATGATGATAAAACATATAGATGTCCAGTTTTTTTTGAAAGGAATCATCCGTAAGTTCCTTCATTCCACTTTCGTCAATGCAGTCCCTTATCCTTTTAAAGAAATTATAGTCATGCACATACTTTCTTATGTATTGCAGATTGTCCTGTTCAAACTTTTTGACGAGATTATCCCGTCTGTCGATATTTTCTTCGGACTCAATAATGCGTATCTCCAGTTTTATTTTTTTGCCGATATAGTCTTTAATCTCATCTACAGTCAGAGCCTTGTCATCTATGCACTGTAAAAAAAAGTGATAGCACTTGTTCACTATCAGCAAGGAACATTCTTTATAGACAATATCCTGTACCGAATGATGCATATAGTAAATCCCATCATTATTGGAAATAAATGACAGCCGAAGAATATATTCATATACATCCGCCGAGATTTTAAACTTTTGTATATCATCCATAGTCCATTTTTCAAGGCATGCCAGAATATTGACGACATCCTTCAGTTCGGAATTTAATCCGCCGATAAAGCGCTTTGCCAACTGCGCATAGCCCATGTCAAAATCACTGACCACGGGCTGTTTTCCATCTTTTTTCAGATTAAAATATGTGTCCTTACACAATGCCAAATGTACCGGCACACCGTTTGTCTTTTCAATGATGACGTCTATGATTTCAGGCTCAGAAATTCCAATGTCAGACAGCATTTTTTTAAGGAGAGCTTTGTCCTTAATTTCGGCTATTTGCTCAAAGATAATATTCTCTTCCGACTTCCAAAAATTATCCTCTTCTCCCCATGTAACTTTCCTCTGCCCTGCCAGTACCCACAGAACATTCGGCACTCGCCGGATAAGTCCCGTTCGTGCCCATAACCACTCCTCGGAGACCTTTGCAGATGAAATCTGATACACATAATTCTGAAGCTGCTCATAGGTATCTATAAAAATGACTACGGGAAATTTTTCATTCTGCGTCTGGCTCATCAATTCTTTTGCAAAGACTCTCACAAGTTTTTCCGCAATGTCCTCTGATGATAAATTGTCCAGTTCTTTGATGTATTCGCTGTTTGTCAACACTTGTTTTTTTATTGCGGCAGACAGCGAATCCACGCCCTTAAGGAGAACGCTCCCTATCTCTCCCACTACAGGAACAAGCTGTAATACATCAAAAATCGTGCCGCCGATTACATTATCCTGTATTCTTTTTACTTCCGGACTGTCATTTGAATATCCCTGGGAACGGTAATACACATATAAGCCATACTTAAACAACGGGAAAGAATAATTGCATTCGCTTTCAAACTTATTTGCCAGATTTTCAATAACATTTATTTTGTCACAGTTATTTTTTAAATCCTCAAAATTGAGCAAAAGTGTCTTTGAATCTATGGCTGTCCCTTTATTGGGATGCACATTGGACTTCAATGTTTCATACAAATATTTACATAACCATGATTTTCCGATTCCGCCAAAGCCATGATAATTTATGACGTAAAATTCATCACTGCTCAATGAATCATACGCGTCCCAGAAAATCTTTCTCGGATTGTCCCTGTCGGTAAAAATCATATCCGGATTTTTAATATCATATTCCTCATCATCAAAAATAACTTTTCCCATGTTTATTATCTGCCTTTATCGTTCCGCTGCCTCAACAGCATCTTTTGCATTTTTCATGCCAAACATGACAGCCAGAAGTTCATCCCCATATCTTTCCAGCATGCTTAAACCTGTTCTGAGAGCTGTGTTGATTGCAGCCATGGTAGGTTCATCTTCACATGGTACAAACACCGTGTACTCTATGCTGTTATTGTCTAAGTTCATCTGAAATCCACCATATCTAAGTCCGTAATTAGCTCTGGTGATAAATTCCATGGTCTGGATTTCATTTTCATCATCTGTTCCTATACTTATCGGAAAATGAAATGTAATTCCCATATCCAGGCAATGAACCCTCATGTCCGTTCTTTTCAGTTTACAATGGAGCCCCACACCTGCCTTGAATATACAATATCTCTCATCATACTCATAGTTGTTCCAACCGTTTTCATTGAAATAATTTTCAACCTTTTCCACAAACTGTGCTTTTAATGATACCTCAGCCATAACATCCTCCTTAGAATCCTATTTGTTTTTTCTTTATATCTAATAACTGATGAAATTCTTCATCCGCTATTGCTCTTTGTATATCCTCTTCCTGCAGAACCACGCTGTCCAAGTTGAACTGACGCTTTCTGTACGCCGCCTTGCTCCAGATTCTCTCGTAGAGATTTCTAATCATCCTCGCATTACTGAACTCTTTATCAGACAGCACCTCGTCAGGAATGGAATGTATAAAATCACATATTGCCCGGTCAAAACCATCTGTGTATGTAAAATCATTTCCAATCATGCCAAAAAAGATTTCTATCAGTTCATCTCTGGTATAATTTCTGAAACTGATTTCATAGGGCATCCTGCTTTTCAGTCCCGGATTGGCGGTCAGCAGTTCTTCCATTTCTTCCTCATATCCTGCCATGATTACCACCAGATTATCCCTGTTGTTTTCCATCTCGGTTATCAATGTCTCAATGGCTTCCAGTCCATAATCGGCGCTTGTGTTCCCATGATATAAAGTATAAGCTTCATCTATGAACAGCACCGAACCCAATGCATCACGACAGTATGCAC